>JAESUH010000205.1 GCA_016763155.1 Rhizobiaceae bacterium | reverse complement strand
TCGCCGGGCATTGTTCCGGCCTGCCATTTTGCCGTGCGCACCTTTTGCGAACCGGGCGACAAGGTGCTGATCCAACAACCAGTCTATTATCCATTCTTCCGCTCCATCACCAATGGCGGCTGCGAAATTGTTTCCAGCGCGCTAATTGATAATGACGGTCATTACGAGATGGATTTCGATGATCTTGAAATAAAAGCCGCAGATCCCAAAGTTAAACTATCTATCCTTTGCAGCCCCCATAATCCTGTTGGCCGTGTATGGAGTGAAGAAGAATTACGCCGCTATGGCGAAATCTGTAACCGCCATGGAGTCGTGGTTATCGCTGATGAAATTCACTGCGATTTAACAATGCCCGGAGTGAAATTTCACCCCTATGGATTATTGGGTGAAGCCTTTACCGATAACGCCCTGATTTGCACAGCACCTTCAAAGAGCTTTAATCTTGCCGGAATGCATCTTTCCAATTTGATCATTCCCAATCCAAAATTGCGTAAAGCATATAATGATTACATGGAAAGCATCGGCGTTGCCCATGGCATAAATCCACTGGCGGTTACGGCCCTTGAAGCTGCATATAATGAAGGCGAAGATTGGCTTGATCAGGTGCGTGATTACATTTGGGCCAACCATCAGCACCTGAAAAGTTTCGCTGCTGAAAATCTGCCGGACATCAAGATTTATGATCTGGAAGGAACCTATCTCAATTGGATGGATTTTCGCGGTCTGGGGCTTGATCGGGCGCAACTTGAAGAACTCACTCAGCTAAAAGCCAAAGTGTTATTCGACGAAGGCTATATCTTTGGCGCTGAAGGTGAAGGCTTTGAACGCATCAATCTGGCTTGCCCACGCTCAATTCTGGATGCTGCACTTGAGCGGTTTAAAAGAGAGATCGGCGGGTAACCCCGCCGACCAAATAGATTAATCCTAACCCTAAGGTTTTTCACCCCGGGCAAGGCGGGCATTAATGTCATCAATCACAGCTGGGATATCTACCAGACTGTCGATGACATAATGAGCCCCGGTTTTGAGAAGAATATCGCGCGTATTTTCCATGCGGCGCGCAATCTCGGTGTCACTCAGTTCAAGCGCTTCCTCAATTGAATTGATGTTCATGTAATTGGAATAGCGCACCACGCCAACACCCCAGCAACCCGCGTTCAGCGCTTCGCCAACGCCTGATGCAGTATCATCGACTTTCACCACGGATTGGATTTGGTCAATGCCCATCAGGTCCAGGTTTTTATAAACCATATGCGGGCTTGGACGCGCACCATTTACAACTTCGTCACCGGCAACGGTGGCGTCCAGCGTAAGACCTTGCTTGATGCAATCCTCATGCAGGATATCAACCATGGAGCGGATAAATCCGGTTGATGCGCCAATTTTAATACCCTGTTTTTGCAGGTCCAGGCAGACTTCTTTTACACCCGGCAGGAGGGCTGTATAAATGCGCAGGCAATCAAGCTGCGCAGGAACAAAATCAGCAAACATTGCATCCACATCCGCTTGGTCAGGATATTTGCCTTTGATTGACTTCCAGCGTTCTGCAATCACCGGATCTTCGGTTAGCTTCTGGATGTGTAAATCCTTGCGTAAACCCATTGGGCCACGTGCTTCAAGCATTGAAATTTCAACACCCTGCATTTGGAATACTTCAACAAAAACAACCGCTGGCGCAATCACATAAGCGTCAGCTAAAGTGCCGCTCCAGTCCAGTACAAGTGCTTTTACTTTGCCGCGATATGAGCGGGCATAATTGAACTCACCGAAATCATTCATAGTTTTTCCTCGTCGTTATTTTGGTCGTAATAAATGTGTCTATTTTATTAGTTTTTCTCGTTCTTTTAGTGCTGCAAGCGGCGGCTTGGCACTTTTTACTCCCATGGTCTCAAGGGTTTTTTGGATCGTACCGGTAAGCGCAATCATTACATGCTCATCAATCTGGCCGATACAGCCAATGCGGAAACTATCCACTACGGTAAGCTTGCCGGGGTAAATGATGAACCCGTCTTCTTTGAGTAAGTGATAAAACACGTCAAACTTGAAAGCTTCATCATCGGGGGCAAAAAAAGTTACGATAATTGGTGAGAGCCATTGTTCATCGAGCAATGTCTCAAAGCCAAGTGCGCGCATTCGTTCAACTAAAACATCTCGGTTTTTTGCATAACGCGCACCGCGCCCTGCCACGAGGCCTTCTTGCTCATGGGCTCGCAGCGCCTCTAAAAATGCAGCCACAACATGGGTTGGCGGGGTGAAACGCCACTGGCCGGTTTCATTCATCACCGCCCATTGGTCGTGCACGTCAAGGCTAAGGGAATGAGCATTGCCTTTGGCAGCGGTAAGCGCTTTTTTCTTGGCGATGATAAACCCGAACCCCGGCACACCCTCGATACATTTATTGGCCGAGGATACGATCGCTTCATAATCAATTTCATTGACATCGAGCGGCACCGCTCCAAAAGCACTCATGGAATCGATGAGCAGTTTCCGCCCGTATTCACTGACAATATCGGCAATCTCTTTGACCGGATTGAGAATGCCCGAACTGGTTTCGCAATGGACCACCACCACATGGGTAATGGTCGGATCTGCTTCCAACGCACTGGCAACTTCATGCCCGCGCGGAGGCAGGTAATCACCCTTATCAATCACGGTGTGATTGCGGTTCAATATGGTTAGGATTTTGGCAATTCGAGCGCCATAGGCACCATTGCTTAAAACAAGAGTTTTGGAATCTTTGGCAAGCAGAGAGCCGAGCATTGCCTCCACAACAAAGGTGCCGCTTCCCTGCATCGGCACACAATCCAGAATGCCTTCTTTATCGCCGGTGAGTTTCAATAACATCTGGCGCAACTTTACGCTCATGGCGCGAAAGTCATCATCCCAGGAACCCCAGTCACGAAGCATCGCCTGTTTGACTGCAAAGGAAGTTGTGAGTGGTCCGGGGGTAAGCAGATACGGTTCACCAAGGTGTGGTTTCTCAAGCCGCGATTCACTCATCTCCAACCCTCCGCCTTTGCCACATCTTGCCAGCGTCAAATATGCTACCAGCTCATATAATGCACCTTTTCTTCGCCTGTAAAGTACAACTTTGAAGATGCGAACACTTGTTGCTGTGACATATCTATTTATCCCATTGCCGATGCCGCGCTTTCAATATCTAATACATTTAGAAGCAAGCAGTTACCATCATTGCGACATTGGATCAGGTGTTTTGAATAACCCAACTGAAACATCATTTAAAATTGGCCTGATAGGCAAAGGCATACAGCTTTCACGAACGCCCTTCATGCATGAAACAGAGGCAAGGCGGCTCGGACTTACCTTCAAATACGATCTAATCGACACAGATTTGATGGGCGAAACACCGCCTCCAATCTCGCAAATTCTAAACATGTTGGAAGAGCAGGGCTATACTGGTGCCAATATTACTTTCCCATTCAAACAGACAGCCATGGAATTCATCGACGAATTCTCAGATGCAGCAATTGGCGTGGGGTCGGTGAACACCGTGCTATTTAGGGACGGGAAAAGGTTCGGCCATAATACGGATGTATCCGGCTTTGAACAAAGCTACCGTGAGAACATGATGGATCAGCTAAAAAAATCTGTCCTGTTAATTGGAGCTGGAGGTGCCGGTGTATCGGTTGCCCATGCATTGCTGAAATGTGGAGTGGGTAAACTATTTGTAGCCGACACCAATCATGCGATGGCCGACAAATTGGTGTCGCGATTGAATTCTCAATTTGGAGGCACCGCGAATGTTATTTCGGTTGAGGCGTTTCCAGAAATATCAAATTCCCTGGATGGCGTGGTCAACGCAACTCCCATTGGGATGGCGAAACTGCCGGGGTCTCCTTTTCCAGAAAAGTTGATCCAACAAAAAATGTGGATCGTTGATATCGTTTATTTTCCACTCGAAACTGAGTTGCTAAATACCGCGCGTGCCATTGGATGCCATACGCTTTCCGGTGCAGAAATGGCAGTGTTTCAGGCGCTCCATGCATTTGAATTGTTCACTGGAATTTCTGCGGATGCAGCCGCTATGAAATCAAGCTTTGCCGTTTTTGAAAATCGTTGATTGTTTGAGCCTCATACAAAAAATGCAGGCAAAAAACTTTGAACTTTCAGTCGCGAACACCTCAAAAAGATTGCCCCGGCCACCGCAGTGGAATATCATTCTGATACGCCAAAAATACTTTGTCTAAGATGGCAATTGAAGTTGGCAAATAATTTAATCTGCTCGGCAGCACTGCTTGATGTTGCAGTTTTTTGGAGAAGCAAATGGTAACGCCTGGATATCTTCCTTTCCACCCCAACCCCCGCAAACCTGATTTCATTCTTCCACCCAATGCCTGCGATAGCCATTGCCACGTATTTGGCCCTGTGGATAAATTTCCGTTTTCAAAAACCAGCAGTTATATCCCGGTGGATGCATCGGTGGAACAGCTTGTTCAATTGCATGATCATCTTGGGTTTGCGCGCGCGGTAATTGTTCAGGCCAGTTGTCACGGTACGGATAACAGCGCCATGCTGGATGCTTTGGAAAAATATCCTGAGCGCTATCGCGGCGTTGGAATTGTTGCTTCTGATATTACCAGCGAAGAACTTGCCAAAATGCATGCTCAGGGTGTGCGTGGTGTTCGTTTTAATTTCGTCAAACGTCTGAAAGCCAAGCAGACATTGGATGAGCGACGCGCAATTATCGACAAGATTACGCCCCTTGGCTGGCACATTGTCATCTATCTTGAACCCGGTGATATGGACGAGGTTGAAGCCTTTTTGAAAGATGTTTCTATTCCAGTGATATTTGATCACATGGCCCGCGTGCCGGTTGAAAAAGGCATTCAAAGCGAAGAGTTTTTGCGAGTGCAGCGCTTGCTCGAAAGCAATGAAGATTATTGGATTAAGGTTTCTTGTCCGGAACGACTATCCAAACAAGGTCCGCCCTATGATGACGTGGATGAGGTGGCAAAAAAGCTGATTGAGATTGCAGAGGATCGTGTGCTTTGGGGAACAGATTGGCCTCACCCAAATATGAAATCTCATGCACCCGATGATGGGTTATTGGTCGAAAGACTTGGGGTAATTTGTGAAGATGCGGACATGCTGCACAAATTATTGATTACTAATCCAGACAAGCTTTATTGGGCAGATTGATCTAATCGTATCCGCGATTTGGCGGATACGATCCAGATATAAATTTAAGCACTAAATGATTTTTCAATGCGGTCGAGGGTCTGCATCGCTGACAAGCATTGGCCAAGCGAACCATTTGGTTCGCGGCCTTCTTTGATTGCAGCAACAAACTCCCGGTCGATCAGTTCAATGCCGTTATTGGATACAGCAACACCCGACAAATCAATCGGGTCGTCATTGCCATCAAAAAGGTCGTCATAGCGTGCCAGATAGGTCCCGTTATCACAAATATAACGGAAGTAAGTTCCAAACGGGCCATCATTGTTGAATGACAGGGACAAGGTGCAAATGGCTCCTGAAGGGGTTTTCATGCCAATGCTCATATCCATGGCAATGCCAAGGCTCGGATGCTTTGGACCTTGCAGGCCATATGCCTCTGATGCTGTCTCGCCAACTTGATATTGAAACAGATCAACCGTGTGGCAGGCATGGTGCCATAACAAATGATCGGTCCAGCTGCGGGCCTTACCTGCCGCATTCGTATTGGTGCGCCGGAAGAAGTAGGTTTGTACGTCTAATTGCAATAGCTTAATGTCACCGGCCTTGATCTTGTTGTGAATCCATTGATGCGAAGGATTGAAGCGGCGCACATGCCCCGCCATGGCCACAACGCCGGTTTCCTTTTGTACCTGAACCAGTTTTTCTGAATCCGCCAGGCTATCTGCCATAGGTATTTCAATCAGAACATGTTTGCCAGCCTTCATACATTGAATGCCTTGCTCTGCATGTATCTGGGTAGGTGTCGCAAGGATTACAGCATCCACATCGTCCCGCGCCAGGCTCTCAGCCAGATCAGTTGTGGCATGGCCAATGCCGCGCTCTTGGGCAAATGCATTGGTCTCAGCTTCCTGATGCCCAACGATGGAGGTGACTTCCACCCCATCAATGGCACTTAATGCATCCACGTGTTTGGTGCCAAATGCACCGACTGCTCCTGCTACACAAATTTTCATAAGGGCCCTTTCAGACGATTCAAAAATCTCACTATATGGGATAAACGTTCAAACGCATTGAGCTAGATCAAGACAGAATGCACTCCATAATGATAAATTTCGTAGGAAAATCAACATTGGAGGGACGCATGGAAATATCAGAGCTGGATCACCATTCCACAATACCGGGAACTACGTTCTTTGACGGAACGCAGGCCATGAAAGGCTATCAGCTGAATAAGATGTGTTATTCATTTAACTCAGCTGAGGCGCGTGATGAATATAAAGCTGATAATGAGGCTTATTTCGACAAGTTTGAACTAACCGAAACGCAAAAAGAAGCGGTTAGGTCTCTGAACGTACTCAAGATGATTGAGGCTGGTGGCAATATTTACTATCTGGCCAAGCTGGCAGGCATCTATAATTTGAGCGTGCAGGATATCGGTGCCCAGCAAACTGGCGTGACCACCGAAGAATTCAAAGAAAAACTTCTCAGGCATGGAGATTAAATCATGGCCAAAATTATTGGTGGACTAACCACTTCCCATATTCCAGCCGTTGGTAATGCCATCGCTAATGAAATGTATGACGATCCATATTGGAAGCCGTTCTTTGATGGCTATCCTCCCATTCGCGAATGGCTGGGTGATCATAAGCCTGATGTGGCAATCTTGATTTATAATGATCATGGATTGGCATTCTTCCTTGATCAAATGCCTACATTTGCCATTGGTGCAGCACATGAATATCGCAATGAAGATGAAGGTTGGGGCATCCCCGTTGTTCCTCCATATCCAGGCGATGCGAAAATGTCTTGGCACATTATCGAGCAAATGGTTGAAGATGAATTTGATGTAACTTCATGCCAGGAACTTCCGGTGGATCATGGCTTTACCGTACCAATGCAATTGTTCTGGCCGGATCGTGGCCCTGATATGCCGCGCACGATTCCAGTTAGTGCCAATACGGTGCAGCATCCAATTCCAACGCTAAAACGTGCGCTTGATTTTGGTAAATCCTTGCGTCAGGCAATTTTGTCCTATCCAGAAGACATCAATGTGGTGATCCTCGGCACTGGCGGGCTTTCCCACCAGTTGGATGGAGAACGTGCAGGATTCATCAACAAAGAATTCGACCAAATGTGCATGGAAAAGATTGTATCTGATCCAGAGGCATTGACCAAAATTTCACGCCACGAATTGGTGCGTCAGGCTGGTGCGCAGGGCACAGAATTCTTAATGTGGCTGATGATGCGCGGTGCGCTTTCTAAAGAGGTGAATTTGATCAGCTCCAACTACCATATTCCTATTTCCAATACTGGAGCAGGAACCATGGTCATGGAGTGTGTGGATTAGGTTCC
>JAESUH010000023.1 GCA_016763155.1 Rhizobiaceae bacterium | reverse complement strand
GAAGGGATGCTTGGTAAAGACGGGGTGTTCGTGGCCGATACTGTTCTGGCAAAACATGATGAGAACTATATGCCAAAAGAAGTCGCCGACGCCCTAAAAAAACAGGGCGTTTGGAAAGATCCAAAAGAAAAATAATGGCGGAGTTATCTAATGATTGTTGAACTTGGTCATTTTGCGCTGATTTTGTGCCTATCGCTTTCGATATTGCAATCGGTAATCCCGATTGTGGGCGCACGCAATGGCAATGCTGGCATGATGGCATCTGGAACGTGGATTGCAATTGCTGCATTTGTAGTAATCGCACTATCCTTTATCAGCCTCACATATGCTCATGTAGCTTCGGATTTCTCGGTCAATAATGTGTGGCAGAACTCCCATTCCCTAAAACCGCTTTTATATAAATACTCTGGTGTTTGGGGCAATCACGAAGGTTCAATGCTGTTGTGGGTTTTAATCCTTGGCTTTTTTGCAGCATTAGTTGCTATGTTTGGAGCCAACCTCCCGCCTCAACTCAAGGCGAATGTACTTGGCGTGCAGGGCTGGATAATGACAGCTTTTCTTGCCTTCATCATCAAAACGTCAAACCCCTTTGATCGCCTGCAACCAGCCCCTTTTGAAGGCAAAGATCTAAACCCTGTTCTGCAGGACATTGGATTAGCAATACATCCGCCAATGCTTTATCTGGGGTATGTTGGCTTTTCGATAACTTTCTCATTTGCAGTGGCTGCCATGCTTAGTGGCAGAATTGATGCTGCATGGGCCAGGTGGGTTCGCCCATGGGCATTGATGGCATGGATTTTTCTAACCGCTGGTATCGCTATGGGCTCTTACTGGGCCTATTACGAACTCGGTTGGGGCGGCTGGTGGTTTTGGGATCCGGTGGAAAATGCTTCGTTCATCCCCTGGCTCACAGGAACCGCATTATTGCACTCAGCTTTGGTAATGGAAAAGCGTGAAGCGCTGAAAATCTGGACAGTATTGCTGGCCCTGATCACCTTTTCCATGTCCTTGCTCGGTACGTTTTTAGTCCGTTCCGGTGTACTCACATCCGTACATGCTTTTGCCAGTGATCCAGAGCGAGGCGTGTTTATTCTGGTGATACTAATAGTATTCGTTGGCGGTTCCCTGACGTTGTTTGTTTTTCGAGCTTCAGAATTGCGTTCCGGTGGTCTGTTTGCTCCCGTGTCACGTGAAGGCGCCTTGGTTTTCAATAATTTATTTTTGGCAACGGCTGCTGCAAGCGTGCTTACCGGCACGCTATATCCGCTGGTGCTCGAAGCAATCGATGGTTCAAAAATTTCCGTTGGCGCACCGTTTTTCAATATGACCTTTGGGCCATTAATGATGCCGCTGCTTCTGGCAATTCCTATTGGGCCACTACTATCATGGAAGCGTGCAGATCTTTGGGTTGCCGTGCAGAAACTCTATTTTGCTGCTGGCATTGCCATAGTACTCGGAATTTTGGCTCTTGCATTTGTCGAAGGAACCTCTGTGCTGGCTGCACTTGGAATTGGCGTTGCCTTTTGGGTAATGGTGGGGGCGTTGGCTGAACTAGTCATGCGTTCTGGAATTGGACGGCTGGATACTGCAACGGCCCTGCGTCGATTGAAAGGCCTGCCGGGCTCCACCTGGGGTACTGCTGCTGCTCATTTTGGCGTCGGCCTGATGATGCTGGGCATTGTTTCGGTTTCAGCATTTGAAGAGGAATTAATCAAACGAGTGGCACCGGGAGAGGTCAATACTTTTGCTGGTTTCGAAATA
The DNA here is from genome assembly GCA_016763155.1 of Rhizobiaceae bacterium. Lineage (GTDB taxonomy): Bacteria > Pseudomonadota > Alphaproteobacteria > Rhizobiales > Rhizobiaceae. The sequence goes on along the minus strand of JAESUH010000023.1, from coordinate 4,146 downwards.
AAATTTGAAGGATTAAGCCCGGCCAAAGGGCCAAACTTTATCGAAGACGTTGCGCGCTTCACCATAACCGGCCGAGGCGTCATTGATCTGGAGATGCTCCCAACCAAACGATTATACACCACCAGAAAAATGCCCACCACTGAGGCAGCGATTGAAACCTTCAAGTTTTCACAGCTCTATCTGTCACTTGGAGACCCCGAACCAGATGGCTCAATCACCCTGCGAGCTTGGTGGAAGCCATTTGTAACATTTATCTGGCTTGGGCCTGTAATGATGGTGTTTGGCGGCTTGATATCTCTTGGTGATCGCAGGCTTCGGGTAGGTGCGCCTCAAAAGGCAGCATCAAGAAGGAAACTCGCCAATGCATAGAATATTGCTTTTATGTTTGGCCTTTGCACTTCTTTCGACGCCGGCTTTTGCCGTAAATCCTGATGAGGTGCTGGATGATCCGGTGTTGGAAGAAAGAGCGAGGGAAATATCGTCAAAGCTGCGCTGCCTTGTTTGCCAAAATCAATCTATTGATGGGTCTGATGCCGCACTTGCCAAAGACTTGCGGGTACTCGTGCGTGATCGGCTGAAAGAAGGCGATACGGATGCCCAGATATTTGACTATGTGGTTGCAAGATATGGGGAATTCGTATTGCTGCAACCCAAAGTCGGTAGCCATACTTTGATATTGTGGTTTATGCCGATTGTGGTGTTGTTATTTGGAATCGGAATTTTTGTCGTAAAGTCGCGCAACGCTAAAGTAACAAAAACCGCCAGCCTGAGCGATAAAGAAAATGAAATGATCGCAAATGCCCTTCGAGAAGACGATTAATCCCCCCCAAATCTGATAATTTTCAGGTCTATTACCAAAATTTAATTCGATGGTAAGGCGTATGTAATCTCACAGCTCCTATATGTTGTTTCAGGATTTGCGAAACTGTTTTGTTTTGCAAGAAACCAAATTACAGGACCAAGAGATGAAAACACCCACTCCATCCAAGTCAATTCTTAAACCTTTTAATCGCGTTTTGTTGGCAACAACACTTGCAGTTGGAATAGCTGGCATTGGTGCTACCGGTGTCAATCTAATGAACACCAGCGTAGCCAATGCTGAACTCGTTAAGGTAGATGCGCCTCAGGCTCCAAGTTTTGCCGATGTAGTTGAAGCCGTATCACCAGCCGTGGTTAGCGTTCGTGTAGAAGCTAAACTTCAACCAGCAAGTGATCGTGGCTAATTTCGTTTCGACCGTCGCTTTGATGACGATGATGACGACGACGATGACGATGACCGTGATGGTTTTCGTGATTTCTCCAAAGGCCAACCACGTGGTTTTGAAGGTCGCCCACGCGGTCGCAATGGTGAGCGTGGTTTTAACCGCCGCCACAAGCGAAGCGACGGCCGGGGCAAGCATCCACGCCGTAGATTTGGAATGTCACAAGGTTCCGGTTTCTTCGTGTCAGAGGATGGCTACATTGTAACCAACCATCATGTGGTAGAAAATGGTGCAAAATTCACCGTGGTTATGAATGATGGCACCGAAATGGAAGCTTCACTTGTTGGTGCTGATGCGAGAACCGATCTTGCCGTGTTGAAGGTGAAATCTGATAAAAAATTCACTTATGTCGGCTTTAGTGAGAAAGCTCCCCGCGTTGGTGATTGGGTGGTTGCCGTTGGTAATCCATTCGGGTTAGGCGGCACGGTAACAGCTGGCATTGTTTCAGCAAATGGGCGCGATATTGCTCGCCGTCGTTATGGTGATTTCATTCAGATTGATGCTGCAGTTAACAAAGGTAATTCCGGTGGTCCTACCTTCAACCTTAATGGTCAGGTGATTGGTGTAAATACTGCAATCTTCTCTCCATCTGGCGGCAATGTGGGGATCGCATTTGCAATTCCCGCCTCAACTGCCAAGTCCATTGTTGAAGATTTGATCGATGACGGTCATGTGGTTCGTGGTTGGTTGGGTGTGCGCATTCAACCTGTAACCCGGGATATCGCAGAATCCGTTGGCCTGGAAAAAGCAAAAGGCGCAATCGTCACAGATCCTCAAACAGACAGCCCCGCAGAAAAAGCAGGCATTAAGTCTGGTGACATCATTACAGCGGTAGATGGAAAAACCATCAAGGGCCCCAAACAACTTGCAAGAGTCATTGGTTCGTTTAGCCCCGACAGCAAAGTGAATATCTCAATCTGGCGCAATGGTAAGGCTTTGGATTTGGCCGTAACTCTTGGCACCATGAAAGATACGAAAACTGCTGCAGCTGCCATGGGCAAAAATTTGAAAGAATTTGCCCAATTGGGAATGATGCTTAAAGCTGCCCCTGATGGTGCTGGCGTGGTTGTTGTAAAAGTTGATCCAAAGAGCCGTGCCGCTAAAAAAGGCATTAAGACTGGAGATATCATCGCATCTGTAAATGGTGAAGACGTCTCCGTTCCAGAAGATGTGTTGAAAGTGGTGCGGGAAGCAAAAGAGCTTGGCCGCAAAGCAACTCTGTTTCAGGTGAAACGTGGAGATGCCACAACCTTCATCGCAGTGCCTATTAGCAAAGGCTAACACTGGGTGATTTACACAATCCTTGCCCACGTGGCATGATATAACTTCAGAATCGGGCTCTGTAAGAACAAGGCCCGATTTTACCATCTGCATGTTATGTGATCGAGAAACCATATGAAAATTCTGATTGTCGAAGATGATGTTGAAGCTGCCGCCTTTCTTGTGAAAGCGTTGGGTGAATCAGGTCATACCGCCGATCATGCAAGTGACGGTGAGACTGGCTATCATTTGGCAGATAGTGGCAATTACGACGTGATGATTGTTGATCGTATGCTCCCCAAAATGGATGGGTTGAGCATGTTGAAAAAACTCCGCCTAGAAGATGATCAAACCCCAGCGCTGATTCTATCTGCACTTGGCCAGGTAGATGACAGGGTTGAGGGGCTGCGTTCAGGTGGTGATGATTATTTGACCAAACCATATGCATTTTCGGAATTGTTGGCTCGGGTAGAAATTCTATCTCGTCGCAGGACCACCGATGATTCCAGCACAGTATTGAAGGTCGCGGACCTCGAACTGGACCGGCTCTCCCACAAGGTGACACGCCAGCAAACCCAGATATTATTGCAGCCAAGAGAATACAGGTTGCTGGAATACTTGATGCAGAACGCTGAAAAAGTCGTTACCCGCACCATGTTGCTTGAAAAGGTATGGGACTATCATTTCGACCCACAGACTAATGTTATCGATGTTCACATTTCAAGACTGCGGGCAAAAATCGACAAGGATTTTGATACGCCTTTGCTGCACACAATCCGCGGTTCCGGCTATATGCTGAGGACACCCGCTGAATGAAGGGTGTTCGCAACCTCCTGAAAATCACGGCCATTCGGCTTTCTCTGATTTATGCTCTGATATTTGGGTTGTTGGCGCTTGCAATCATTTTTTACATGACTGGCAGCACCGTAAAAATTCTCAAAACCCAAATTGAGACCTCCATCAATGGTGAGGTGAGTGAACTGGAAGTGATTTTCATTGAAGCAGGCCTCAACCAGTTGGTCGTTGAAATGGAGCGCAGATCACGCGGACCGGGTGCGAATTTATACATTGTTACAAATCCATCCGGGGTGATCATTGCTGGCAATGTATTGAATATTGAATCCGGTGTTCTCACCCAGACCGGTTGGACTGAGCGCCCGTTCAAATATTCAAAATTCAACGATAAATCGAAAAATTCCAATTTGGCCGTTGCCCGTGTTGTTGAGATAAAAAACGGCATGCGATTCCTGATTGGGCGCGATGTTTCCCAGCACAAATCTTTCCAGAAAGTTGTCGCCCGGACGTTGATTTTTTCACTAATAGCGATGGTCGTATTCGGCATGTTGACCTGGTTCTTTGTTGGCAGGCGAGCATTAAAACGCATCGACATGGTTTCTAAATCAACCAACAGAATTTTGGCCGGTGATCGTAGCGAGCGCTTGCCCTTGTCTGGCGGCGGTGATGAATTTGATCGCCTCTCCAGCGGCATGAACGATATGCTCGACAGGATAAACCATCTGGATGAGGGGCTGAAACAGGTTTCCGACAACATTGCTCACGATTTAAAGACGCCAATCACCCGCCTGCGCAACAAGGCAGAAACTGCCTTGGCTGGCCGCCTCAG
>JAESUH010000204.1 GCA_016763155.1 Rhizobiaceae bacterium | reverse complement strand
CCTGCATCCACGATGAGGCCGTAAAGCAGCATTACTGTTGCCAATAGGGAAGCCAGCACAGAAAAACAGCGCACATGGCCAACCCTGCGCACCAATCTGGGTACGATGATACAGCCAAGAGTGAAGCCCACCGCCCAACCTGCACCCAAGAGACCAATCTGGGAACTGGAAAAGCCATCAATTTGGCCACGAACTGGCAAGAGAATGTTTTGCATCCCGCCACCCGCCATCAAAAAGCCGGTGCTTAGGAACAATGCAGCCATAGGAAGAAGATTTCTGATCATGCGGATGCTCGCAGTTTAGAGACACAATCAAGGCATTAAAAAATACCGATTTTCTTGTTTATCCCTCACCAAAAAAAATGCCATACGAGAACGCGCCGTTTTGTGGCGGTTTTAGGGTTTGCTCCTTTTTTGTGAATTCATTGCCCGGTGGAGCAGATAATTAGCCAGTGTTGGCTTCGTCGAACTTTGCTTTGATTTTCAAAAAATCCTGCCATGCCAGCCGTTTTTGGCCGGGTTGGCGCAAAAGAAAGGTTGGGTGCAATGAAGAGATTGCATCTACGGAATGGCTGGCAAAGGTTATTTGCTTCCATTTTCCACGCAATCTCAATATTCCGTCATCGGTGCGAAGCAGGGTCTTTGCCGATAATGGCCCAAGCATAACCAGAATTTTTGGCGCAACCAGCTCGATATGGCGTTCAATAAAGGGAAGACAGACTTCCGTCTCAGCAGGCGTCGGAGTGCGGTTTCCCGGCGGTCGCCAGGGAATGACGTTGGAAATATAAACACTGCTTCGATCCATGCCGATCGCAGCCAGCATCAGATCGAGCAATTGGCCGGAGCGTCCAATAAATGGCATTCCTTGCAAATCCTCATCGCGCTCCGGTGTTTCGCCCACAAACATAATATCCGCAACTGGATTACCATCCCCAAACACCAGGTTTTTGGCGTTGCGACGTAAGTTACAACCCTGAAATTCGAGCAAAACCTGTTTTAACTCAGCGAGGCTACCCGCTGCTGCGGCCAGATCACGCGCAGATTTAACAGCCGCCTCATCTGGCATCACGGCATCGGATATGATGCGAGCCGGGGGAGGAGGGGTAGGCTGTGATTTTCCTGCTTGCCCGGCAATACGATCAGCAAGTGACGAACCATTGGTAACTTGCGGTCCCTCAGGAGGGGATTCCAAAGGCTTTTGCTGTGGTTTGGTGTTTTGGACCTGCTCAAACCGGTTCACAGGCGCATCGTCAATCGCTAAATCGACGCCTGCTTCTAATTGCCAGTTCAATATTTCAAATGCATCATCCATGGACCCAGTTTAGCGCCATCAAGGGCGAGGTGCAAAGCCAAGTTTGAGGAACTTGCAAATATACCTCAGGGCTGTGCAAATTTTGCGATGCAAACTGGATTAAACTTGTGCTAGAAAATTAGGCAACAACCAAACATAGATATCTGCGGGAGAAAAAAATGACGGAAAACACGGAACTTCCAGAGCGCGAGAGCATGGAATTTGATGTTGTCATTATTGGTGCCGGCCCTGCAGGCCTTTCGGCAGCAATCAAGTTAAAACAATTAAACGATGAGCTAAACATCGTCGTACTGGAAAAAGGCGCAGAAGTTGGCGCGCATATCCTGTCTGGTGCCGTGGTTGACCCGGTAGGCGTGGATGCGCTATTGCCCAATTGGCGCGACGAGGACAATCACCCGTTTAAAACTCCGGTTACCGATGATAAATTCGTATTCCTGACCGAGAGTGGCGGATACCCGATTCCCAATTTTACCATGCCTGGACTGATGAGCAATCACGGTAATTATATCGTATCCCTTGGCAATGTATGCCGTTGGTTGGCTGAAAAGGCCGAAGGGCTTGGAGTGGAAATTTACCCGGGCTTTGCTGCAGCTGAACTCATTTATAACGATGATGGTAGCGTAATTGGCGTTGCGACCGGCGATATGGGCTTGCAAAAGGATGGAACTCCCGGACCAGCCTATGAACGCGGCATGGCGTTATTGGGCAAATATGTGCTGTTTGGCGAAGGTGCCAGAGGCTCGCTCTCCAAGCAGCTGATTGAAAAATATGATTTGGCAAAGGATGCCAGCCCGGCGAAATTTGGCCTTGGCATGAAAGAACTTTGGGAAGTTAAACCTGAAAACCATAAACAGGGTCTCGTCCAGCATACCCTTGGATGGCCGCTGGGTTCATCCACCGATGGTGGATCATTCATCTACCATTTAGAAGATAATCTGGTCTATGTGGGCTATGTGGTGGCACTTGGTTATAAAAATCCTTACCTATCACCATTTCAGGAATTCCAACGCTTCAAAACCCATCCAAAAGTGGCACCCCTTTTTGAAGGCGCAAAGCGCGTTTCCTATGGTGCAAGGGCTATGACACAAGGCGGCATGCAGAGTGTGCCAAAGCTATCTTTCCCCGGCGGCGCATTGATGGGATGTAGCGCAGGTTTCATGAACGTACCCCGCATTAAAGGGTCACATAACGCCATGTTGTCGGGCATTTTAGCCGCAGAAAAGGTAGCCGAAGCATTGGCCGCCGGACGCGAGCACGATGAATTGAGCGCTTATGATGAAGCATGGCGTGATAGCGCCATCGGCAAGGACTTGTTCAAGGTTCGCAATGTTAAACCTCTGCTGGCAAAATTCGGAACCCTGCTTGGCACCATGATTGGTGGCTTTGATATGTGGTGCAACACGCTTTTCGGTGGTTGGTCGGTTTTCGGTACCATGAAACATTTGAAAAGTGATAGTCAGGCAACTGAACCTGCAGCAAACCACACTCCGATTGATTATCCAAAGCCAAATGGAAAATCTACCTTTGACCGACTCTCTTCTGTGTTTTTGTCCAATACCAATCATGCCGAAGAACAACCTGTGCATTTGAAAATTGCCGATCTGAATTTGCAAAAGCAATCGGAGCTGATGAAATTTGCAGGCCTGTCCCAACGCTACTGTCCCGCCGGAGTATACGAATGGACAGATAGTGAAGGAAACTCAATACCCACCGGTAGCGAGGCAGATGCCAAGGAAGCAAAATTTGTAATAAACAGCCAAAACTGCGTCCATTGCAAAACCTGCGATATCAAAGATCCCAATCTCAACATCAATTGGACCTGCCCGCAGGGCGGTGAGGGGCCGGTTTACCCAAATATGTAAATCATCCAGTCAGCCGCGGGCTGTCGGGAAATTCGTTCCTTAGTCTGGCACTTCCCGGGCGGCTGCTATGATGTGATTTCTAAGCCATGAGTGAATGGGCGAATCCTGCTGTCTGGCTGACCAATATACCTTGAGATCAAATTTGATTGAAAACGGGGCAGGGACCGCCATGCATGTTGGTTCAAAATCTCGCACCAAGCGTGAGGGGACGGTCATCAGGAATGGACCATTTTCCATTAATTGAGAAACCGACCCATAGCTCGGCAATTCCACGGAGCATTTAATTTTTATGCCCCTTTCCCGAAGGTAGGGAATATATAGCGGCGTCCAACCATACTCGAAATCTACCACAATGTGTTCCGCATTGCGGTATTCTTCAAGGGTAAGATTTTTAGCGCGAGGGTCATTCTTATTCAGAATGCAGACGTATTTTTCCGACAATAAGTTCCGTGTCATCAGGCCGGTCAGCGAACTGGAAACTGGCGATAGGAGCACGTCGCAGTCTCCTTTTAGCAATGCCGCATGGCCACCGCTTCCAGAGGGGATCACTTTCACACGAACATTCGGAGCTTCTTTATGGATGCGCTTTACCAGCGTGGGCAGAATCACCACACGTTCATAGTGGTTGCAGGCGATTGTCACTTGTTCGCTTGAGTTCGCCGGATCAAATTCATGGGGGCGGGCCATCAGGTCAAAATCTTCCAGCAGACGGCGAATTTGCGGCACTAATTTATCACAACGCTCAGTTGGAACCAGCCCGCGTCCATGCCGTACAAACAAAGAATCATCAAAGGCTAATCGCATCCGCTCAAGCGTGTGGCTCAAGGTTGATTGCGTCAATCCAATCTCCTGTGCCGCCTTGGTCAATGATCCAGATTCGTGGATCTGGGCCAGCACACGCAGGGCGTGAAAATCGGTTTTCATGATATCGAAGTTTTCCATAGCTACTATCTAATTCATACAATTGCTCAATTTGTCAAACTTATGTGTAATGGCCTCACAATTGATGTTTGTAGAGGATAAAAACATGGCCATATCTGTTCCAGAATACGATGGAGTAACGCTTGAACAGATGTATGATGATCCATACCCAACCTATGCAATGCTACGAAAAGATGCGCCGGTTGCATGGTTGAAGCCTGCAAATATACACGTCGTCACCAAATACGAAGACATCATGCAGGTGGAGCGCGATCAGGAGACATTCCCCTCATACGATAACCGCTCACTCATGATCAAAGTCATGGGCCACACGCTTATGCGCCGCGATGGTGATGACCATAAACGCCATCGCAAATCCCTTGAGCGTACCTTTTCGCCTGTCAGCGTTAAAAGGCACTGGAAGCCAATATTCGAACGCATCGCTGATGAAATTATTGATGATCTTTACGATAAGGGGCAGGCAGATATTTTCGCAGACTTTGCGGCACCCTATGCATCTCGATGTCTGAAAGAGGTGATCGGCCTGCCCAATATGGATTGGCAAGATTTGAGCACATGGTCTCAGGCCTTTATGGACGGCGTTGGAAATTACGGTAATGATCCAGAGACATGGGCCCGGGCGAAGGCTGCCTTTGAAGGCATCGATAATGCCATCGAAGATCATTATGATGGTCTGAAAGCAAACCCGGATTATTCCGCGCTGTCTTCTATGTTTGAGGTGGAAGACCCTATCGATATGGCCGATATTCGCGCCAACATTAAGGTGATTGTCGGTGGCGGGCTCAATGAGCCGCGCGATGTTACTTGCACAATTGTTTATGCATTGCTCACCAATCCTGATCAACTGAAGAAGTTTCTGGCCAACCCGGCGCTTTATAAAACCATATTTGAAGAAGCTGTCAGATGGGTCTCGCCCATTGGTATGTATCCTCGGAAGGTTTCCAAACGGGTGGAAATTGGTGGCGCCATTTTGGATGAAGGCGATGCATTGGGCCTTGTGGTTGCATCAGCAAACCGCGATTCAGACCGCTTTGAAAATGCCGACAAGTTCGATATCGATCGCGAGAAAATGGCTCATATCGGTTTTGGAGCCGGGCCGCATTTTTGCGCCGGTACTTGGGTTGCGCGTGCGCAGGTTGGAGAAATCGCCATTCCAAAATTGTTTGAGCGTTTGCCCAACCTCAGGCTTGATCCAGAACACGAATCTAAATTTGGTGGCTGGGTCTTTAGAGGACCGTTGAGCGTACCCGTTGTCTGGGATGCTTAAGTGCAGAAATAGGAAATTTTTATGACCAAACTAACTTTCATACTTCCAGACGGTTCAAGTCAGGAAGTCGAAGCAACCGCCGGCCATTCGGTGATGAAAACTGCTATATCAAATAGTGTTAATGGCATTGTGGCAGAGTGCAATGGCTCTTTAGCCTGCGCCACATGCCATGTTTTCCTGGATGATGCGAGTGCAGCCCAAATAGACCCGCCCGGTGAAACAGAAAACGATTTGCTGGATTTCGCAGCAGTCGAAAGACAGCCAACAAGCCGTTTGAGTTGTCAGGTTATGGTCGATAATTTGCCCGATGGCGCCGTTATCACAATGCCAGAGACGCAGGTCTGATCCGCGACATCACGGATTGAGCGTCACCAAAAACCGGTTATTTCGTGATCCAGTCATATAGCGGCTGGTTTTTGTCTACCACGTGAACCGTGAAAATTATCAGTGGTGTTTCACCCACGATTTTAAATCCGCCATGCGCAATTTTTGTGAGGTTCATCACGTCTGCGCCGGTTGGTAGTTTTTGCTCGCCTTTGCCGGGAATTTCGATGGTTGCGCCCTGTATGACGTAACCAGCTTCAATTCCGTGGTGCAAATGGCGTTTCAGCATTTCTCCCGGCTTGTAAGTGCTGATGGATGAAATTACCTCTACGTTCACAGCACCGGTGATAAGGTCGGCTCGCTTGAGTTCTTTGCGTGCCGAACCTTCCTCTGAAAATGCCGCCACTATATTCATACTCACAACCATTGATAAACCAACAATACCAATCCATTTAGCAATCGACATTTCTCATCTCCTGTTGTTGTTCAAATATAGAAGCGTTATGGCGGCCCTATCTCTACTGAAACGCAGTCTCATCAAACGACCGCAATTTCCTTGAATGCAGCCTTTCTGAAGGCATCGCGCTTAGTTTTTCCAGCGCCCTGATACCAATCAGCAAATGCTGGGCTACTTGGGTTGTATAAAACTCCGTCGCCATTCCAGGCAGTTTCAATTCCCCGTGCAGGGGCTTGTCTGAAACGCAAAGCAGCGTGCCATAGGGAACGCGGAAGCGATATCCGTTAGCAGCGATCGTTGCTGATTCCATATCAAGGCCGATGGCGCGCGATTGTGATAGCCGTGCAACCGGGCCGCTTTGATCGCGTAATTCCCAATTCCGGTTATCAATTGTCGCAACGGTTCCAGTCCGCATGATGGTTTTAAGTTCATAGCCGCTATAGCCGGTTATCTCTTCCACTGCTTCTTCCAGTGCAATTTGAACTTCCGCTAATGCGGGAATGGGAATCCAAATCGGCAAATCATCATCCAGCACATGGTCTTCACGTAAATAACCATGGGCCAAAACATAATCGCCCAAAGATTGAGTATTACGCAGGCCAGCACAATGGCCGAGCATCAACCAGGTATGAGGGCGCAATACAGCCACATGGTCGGTGATTGTCTTAGCATTGGACGGACCAACCCCAATATTCACAAGCGTAATGCCAGAGCCATCCGCTTTTTTCAGATGGTAAGTCGGCATTTGCGGCATTTTTGCCAGCGGCTTGCCCATCTTGCTTTGATCATCGCCCGCATTACAGATGAAATTACCCGGTTCAACAAAACTAACATAGCCGCTATCCGGGTCGTTCAGCGCTTTCTTGGCAAAGTCCACAAACTCACTCATGTAGAACTGGTAGTTGGTGAACATTACAAAATTCTGGAAGTGGCTCGGGCTTGTCCCGGTATAATGAGATAGCCGTTGCAGGGAATAATCGATCCGTGGAGCGGTGAAGGGGGCAAGGGGCCTGGGCTCGCCATTTTCATAATCGATACTGCCATTGGCAATTCTATCATCGGTCGTTGCAAGATCAGGCGCATCGAATACATCACGCAATGGCTGACCCAGCCGGTCCTGAATAGACCCTTCTATATGCGCGCCTTCAGGAAAGGCGAAATGTAAGGGGATCGGTGAATCAGAAATAGAGATTTGAACCGCAACTTTGTGATTTTCAAGTAAAAGCCCGATCTGCTCTTCAAGATAAGAGCCGAACAGGTCTGGCCGTGTGATGGTAGTAAAATATTCGCCCGGTCCACTCACATGGCCAAAGGAAAGACGAGTATCGATCTTGGCAAAGGATGTCGTGACCAGCCATATCTGCGGGTAAAAAGCACGGTAGCGCCCGTTAATTGGGCCTCCATCCATAATGGTTTTAAAATTATCGCGTAGAAAATTTACGCTGGTTGAATATAGTTGCTGTAATTCAGCGACGGCTGCCTTAGCTTCATCAAATGATTTTGGAGTACCATAATCAGGACTGATGGTTGGCAGATCTATTGTGTTATTATTGTTTTTCATTCGGACATTTTAATGGAATGACTAAACAAGCGCGAGTACTTTTAATTCAAATTCGCAAAATATATTCCAGTAGCCCCAACAATCAGCATAATTATCCAAAAATTCCGGTGTAAATTAGTTCCGCTCATTTGTAGTTCTCCTCAATAGTACAGTGGCTCCCATATGCACTATTGCGAATGAACTTATGATGATTGCTCCGTTCAGTTTGGGTTCACATTCCTGAATAATAGGTTTTCGGCACTGGAGGCGGTTTACGCACCTTCAAAAGGTGGCCCCAAGGGGCTCGCAGGCCATTTTTAATTCCAATTTGATTCAAACTTGAACTGATCAATGAATCTTGTGGTTACGAAACTCTTGAAATTCAAACCTGAATCAAAGGTAAAAATCCGAGTAAGCGATTGAAATTACTAATATTGCAAAGTGAATCGAATCTAAATTTTACCTCTTGTTTTGCTTTTGTTTGTTTCCAGTTAATCATTGAATTTAACGACAGTTTTAACGATTTGGCGCATTGTGTGTTTATCGAAAACAAGACCGGCACAACCCGGCGATCTCGATAGCAGACAAGTTGATAGACCAAAACCGGCTCCACGGAGCCTAAATAACAAGAGGCACAAAAAATGGCACGTTATGATATGAACAGCGCGAATTTTGCCGATATGGCTGCAACCGGAAACGCTGAAATAATGTTTGAACTGGGACTTATCTATTCAACCGGCAGAGATTGCGAACAAGATATTGTCGCTGCTCACAAATGGTTCAACCTTTCCGCTTATCGCGGTAATGATGCTGCAAAAGAGCATCGCGAGGAATTGGCCTATGTAATGGACAAATCTCAGATTGCATCAGCCCAGCGCGCAGCACGTGAATGGATCACAACCCATTAAGCTGTTTACGTTCAAGTGAGGTTTTGGTTTGCCAATTGCGGTGCAATCTCACTTTTTGCAGGCCTCCATACGGGCGGCCTGATTGGTTGGCTACGCTGGGAGTATATTTCTAACCCAGCGCGGCCTCACGAATGTGATGCACCAGCAATTGCGCTGGTAGTGATAAGGGCGTTTCTGCCCGCATGGTCAGGCCCACGGGGCCTGTTGTGGTTGAGGTATCCACGGGCAATTCAACAATTGTCCCTCGTTCCACCTCATCAATCACCACGCCACGTGATATTATCCAAACTGCATTGGTGGTTTTGACGAAGCTTTTGCAAAATAGCGTTGAGACCGATTCAATAATATCGGAAAAATTGCCGAAACCATTGGCAGCCAAAAACTGGTCCACCGTTGGCCGGATTACCGCTCCCTTTCCAGGCATCAAAATTGTAAAATCTGCAATGCCATCCAAAACAAATGGCTTTTTTTGCATCAGTGGATGCTGGCTGCAAACGAAAAACCCAATTTGCTCTGTGTAAAGATGTTCAAAACTCAGTCCCAGCATTCTGTCTGGCCGGGTCAAACGACCAACAACCAGATCAAGGTCGCCCATTTGTAATTGGGACATCAGGACGGCGTTCTCCCCAGTTAAAATTTCGACAATCGTATCTTTATCTTGTTCTTTAAATGCCGCAATTGCTCTGGGTAATACTTTTGCAGAAATTGTCGGCAATGCACCAATTCGAACCCGGAATCCCCCGGCAGAGCGCGCTTGCGCCACCATATCTACGCCCTGTTTCAGCGAAGAAACACTGGCTCCGGCGTAACGCTGAAACACTTCCCCATAGGCCGACAGACGGATATTGCGCCCATTACGCTCAAACAGTTTCACGCCCAGTTCATTTTCCAGTTCGCGTAAGGTCTTGGAAACGGCGGGTTGGGATATGGCCAAATTTTGTGCTGCCTTGCCCACGCTTTGCAGCCGGGCGGTTTCCAGAAAACACTGAAGATGACGAAATTTGATGCGGGCGCTGATTGGATTCATAAGCTATATATACTGATATGGTTATGAATTTGAAGGAAAACTTCATTATACATAACTGAATGATAGTGGTATGGAGCGGCAAGGGAGAAAATTCATGCCGTTCATTCACGCAAATAATATCACGCTTCATTATGCTGATGAGGGCGAAAAAAGCGCTCCTACCATCGTGTTTTCGAACTCGCTTGGTACAGATTTTCGAATTTGGGACGCGTTGATTGCATCGCTGAAATCTAGCGGTTTGAATGCCCGTTTCATTCGCTACGATAAGCGCGGCCACGGTCTTTCCGATGTTACCCCACAGCCCTATAAAATGGATGACCACGTAGATGACTTGATCGCATTACTGGATGCGCTTGATGCTAAAAACGTAATCCTGTTTGGCCTGTCCGTCGGTGGTTTGATTTCTCAAGGTATATACGGAAAACGTCCGGACCTTGTTCGCGCGCTGGTGTTATCAGACACGGCCCATAGAATTGTCGGTGAAAGCATGTGGAATGGTCGAATTGATACGGTTAATAAAGACGGTATCAAATCCATTCTCGACGGCATTATGGAGCGTTGGTTCTCGAAAGAGTATCGCAGTGCGGATAACCCGGATTTTTCCGGTTATTGCAACATGCTGGTACAAACAACCGTCGACGGCTATTGCGGCACATGCGCCGCTATCCGTGATACGGATTTTACCGAGATTGCAAAATCCATCACAGTTCCAACAATGCTGTTGGTCGGTTCCAATGACGGTGCCACAACACCGGAACTGGTGGCCAGCACCCACGCACTCATTGCTAATTCACGCTTTGAAATCATCGATGGCCCAGGCCATTTGCCTTGCATCGAGGAGCCGGAAGAGACTGCTCGTTTGTTTATGGATTTTTATAAGGGGCTTTAAATTTGTCTAATTCTTCAGAAAAATCAGAACGTTATCAGTCTGGCATGGCAACTCGCCGCTCGGTCCTTGGGGATGCCCATGTGGATCGTTCATCTACAAATATCACAGAATTTGATGCCGGTTTTCAGGAATTTATTACCGAAGGTGCATGGGGCACGGTTTGGTCCGGTTCCCACTGGACAAATCGGGAGCGATCAATGGTCACCATTGCGCTACTCGCCGGGTTAGGCCACGACGAAGAAGTAGCAATGCATGTGCGTGCAGCCGTAAATACAGGGGCAACAATTGAAGATATTCGTGAAGCGATGATGCATGTGGCCGTCTATGCAGGCGTGCCAGCTGCCAATCACGCTATTAAAATTATAAAGAAAACTTACCAGGACATGGGTGTCGATTCCAATAAAATGGAACCGCGCCAGATGGGAGACAATAAATGAAGTCTAATCAAAAACCAAATTTGGGCGGGTATTTCCCACGCGATCGTGTGCGTCATCCAGATGCATACACCCCATGGTATAAAACCAGCGTAGTTCGGTCGCCGACCAAAGCGCTGATATCCATGAATAATACGTTGAGCGAAATTACCGGTCCGGTATTCGGCCACTCCATGTTGGGTGATCTGGATAATGATTTGATGCTCAATTATGCGGGGGCCGGCGAAAGCGCTATCGGTCAACGCATCATCGTTCATGGACGGGTATTGGATGAAACCGGTCGCGGTGTTCCAGATTGCCTGATTGAAGTCTGGCAAGCCAATGCCGGTGGCAGATATCGCCACGCCAAGGAAAGCTATGTGGCGGCCCTTGATCCAAATTTTGGTGGCTGTGGCCGCTGCATCACGGATGAAGATGGCAATTACAGTTTCCGCACGATTAAACCCGGTGCATACCCATGGCCAAATGGCCCAAATGACTGGCGTCCGGCCCATATCCATTTTTCACTGTTTGGGCATGCGTTTGCACAAAGGCTGATTACCCAGATGTATTTTGAAGGTGATCCGATGATCCCGTATTGTCCGATCATTCGCACAATTTCGGATCAGGATGCAGTTCAGGATCTGATTGCGCCGCTAGATATGGCAAACACAATCCCGATGGATGCGCGCGCCTATAAATTTGATATTGTATTGCGTGGACGCCGTTCCACCATGTTTGAAAACCGTATGGAGGGCAATTGATATGGTCCAGAAACTTAACCTCTTAAAAGAGTCTGCCTCCCAAACCGCTGGCCCTTATGTCCATATCGGTTGTGTCCCAAATTTTTGCGGTATTGAAGGCGTTTATCCTGAAGACCTGGGTGCTTCCATGCTCAGTGAAAAAACTCAGGGCGAGCGCATTAAAATCACTGGTAAAGTGATTGATGGTACAGGCACACCGTTGAAGGATGTTATGCTGGAAATCTGGCAGGCAGATCACAACGGGCTTTACCCAGCAGCCAACGAACACCGTGGCGAAGCGGACCCTAATTTCACTGGTTGGGGCCGTTGTCCCGGGGATTATGTATCCGGGGAATATACCTTCAATACCATCAAGCCGGGCATTGTTCCCTTCTTCGATGGCAGGCCTATGGCTCCTCACATCACGTTTTGGATTGTGGCAAGGGGCATTAATGTGGGCCTACATACCCGTATGTATTTCCCCGAAGAAGAAGCAGCCAACGCTGCTGATCCAATTCTCACACGTCTTGAGCATCAAGTCAGAGTACCAACTCTGATCGGTAAGAAAACCGGTGAGGGGGAATACTCATTTGATATTGTTCTCCAGGGCGAGAACGAAACCGTATTCTTTGATATTTAGAGAGTAAAAAAATGTCGAACAAATTCATGTCCCTGCCAGATGCAGTGGCGAAATATGTAAAAGACGGGCAGGTGATTGCGCTTGAAGGGTTCACCCATTTGATCCCCCACGCTGCAGCCCATGAAATCATCCGTCAGGGCCGCAAAGACCTGACTGCCATCCGTATGACCCCGGACATTATCTATGATCAAATGGTTGGCATGGGATGTATCAAGAAGCTTATTTTCTCTTTCATGGGAAATCCGGGCGTTGGCCTGTTGAAGCGGGTGCGCGATTCCATCGAGCATGAATACCCTTCTGCCATCACCTACGAAGAATATTCGCACAGTGCCATGGCCAATGCTTATGAAGCAGGTGCAGCCGGGTTGCCTTGTGCAATATTCAGAGGGTTTCTTGGTGCTGATCTTGCCAAAGTAAATCCTAATATCAAACATGTAATTTGCCCGTTCACCGGTGAAAAACTGGCGGCCATTCCTTCCGTTCAGCCGGAGGTCACAGTCATCCACGCACAACGGGCAAACAAGCGCGGTGAGGTGTTAATCGAAGGCATTATCGGCATTCAAAAAGAGGCAGTTCTTGCCGCGAACACAGCAATCGTGACGGTGGAAGAAATTGTCGATAATTTCGACGACATGCATCCCAATACCTGCATCCTGCCGCATTTTGTGGTTGATGCAATTTGCGTAGTTCCCGGCGGGGCGCATCCATCCTACACCCATAACTATTATCAGCGTGACAATGTCGCCTATAAGAAATGGGCAAAGATCTCGGCTGACCGCAATTTGTTTGCAAAATGGATGGAAGAAAATGTGATGAATGTTGGTCCGGAAGTTTTTGAGGGCCGTGTTGCCCATTTAAGAGGAGAGAAATAATGGTAGATTTCACTCCCGATGAAATGATGACCATCGCCGCATCCAGATTGCTAACTAATGAGGATGTTTGCTTCGTCGGTATCGGTGCTCCATCGGCTGCATGTAATGTTGCGCGGCTTACCCATGCACCGGATATTACCTTGATTTACGAATCCGGCACCCTTGGCACTGCACCTGATGTGCTGCCTTTATCCATCGGTGATGGCGAACTTTGCGATACGGCAGTTACCACAGTCTCTGTGCCGGAAATGTTTCGCTATTGGTTGCAGGGCGGTCATGTGACTGTTGGTTTTTTGGGTGCTGCCCAGATCGATAAATTCGGCAATCTCAACACCACGGTGATTGGCGACTATCACAACCCGAAAATCCGCCTTCCCGGCGGGGGCGGTGCACCGGAAATTGCAACCTCCGCCCAACAGGTTTTCATCACTTCCAAACAAGCATTGCGTGGCATGGTGGAAGCTGTGGATTTCTACACATCTCTGGGGCACGGCAAAGGCGGCAATGATCGCGAAGAGACCTATGGCGTTAAAACCAAAGGCCCAACTGCACTCATCACCGATCTCGCAGTTTGGAAACCTGATCCAGAAACCAAGGAATTCACCGTTGTGTCCATACACAAAGGTGTCACCCGCGACGATCTACAAGCCACTTGTGGCTGGACGATTAAATATGCTGATAATGTAGAGGAAACACCGGTGCCAACCGATTTGGAACTCACCACATTACGCGACCTTCAGGCTAGAACAGCTGCAGCCCATTCGGGCAAATAAATTTAGGATACCAAAATGGCAGAAGCATTCATTTGCGATTATATTCGTACTCCCATCGGTCGCTTTGGCGGATCACTAGCCCATGTGCGCCCAGATGATCTTGGAGCGGTGCCGCTCAAGGCACTTCAGGAACGAAACCCAAATGTTGATTGGGCAGCATTGGATGATCTCCATTATGGATGCGTCAATCAGGCTGGCGAAGACAACCGCAATGTGGGCCGCATGTCGCTTCTACTGGCTGGCTTGCCGGAAACGGTTTCTGCCAACACCATCAACCGCTTGTGCGGTTCTGGAATGGACGCAATCATTACCGCTGCACGCGGTATCAAGGCAGGCGAAATTGATTTTGCAATCGCTGGCGGTGTTGAAAGCATGTCACGCGCACCCTTAGTTATGCCAAAAGCAAGTTCAGCTTTTTCACGTGCGGCTGAAATCCACGACACAACCATTGGTTGGCGTTTTATCAACCCACTAATGAAAAAAATGTATGGCGTAGATGCTATGCCAGAGACTGCTGAGAATGTGGCTGAGGATTTTAATATTTCCCGTGAAGATCAAGACGCTTTCGCCGCTCGTTCGCAAGCCAAAGCTGGTGCCGCAATGGAAAATGGCAGACTGGCCAAAGAAATCACTTCGGTCACCATTCCCCAGCGTAGAGGCGATCCAATTGTGGTCAGCGTGGATGAACATCCTCGTCCCGGCACAACGGCTGAAAAACTAGCCAAGCTACCAACCCCATTTCGTGAAGGCGGAACAATTACCGCTGGCAACGCATCCGGAGTGAATGATGGTGCTGCGGCCCTGATCATAGCTTCAGAAGCCGCAATCAAGAAACATGGCCTCAGGCCAATTGCCCGCATTCTGGGCGGCGCTACTGCTGGCGTACCGCCACGCATCATGGGTATTGGCCCAGCACCTGCGACCCACAAATTATGTGCACGACTCGGCTTGAAACCTACCGATTTTGATGTAGTTGAGCTCAATGAAGCGTTCGCGGCCCAAGGCCTTGCAACCCTGCGTGATCTCGGCATTGCCGATGACGCGGAACACGTAAATCCAAATGGCGGCGCTATCGCGCTCGGCCATCCTTTGGGCGCATCCGGTGCTCGCATTACAGGAACAGCGGCGCTAGAACTGGTAGAGCGCGGATCAAAACTTGCACTTGCCACCATGTGCATTGGCGTGGGGCAGGGTATCGCAATCGCTATTGAGGCTGTGTAGCAAAATGAGCAGTTCTGTCTTCAATCATCCCTTCTTATCCGGCCTGCTGGGTGACGAGGAATTGGAGACATATTTCTCTGCCGAAAGCGATATTGAAGCGATGCTTCGTTTCGAAAGCGCGCTTGCGCTTGGACTAATGGATTCTGGATTTGTTGGTGAGGACAGCGCTAAATCAGCGGTTGAAAAAATCAGGAAATTTAAACCGGATATCGAAGCGCTGAAAAAGGCTACCGCTCGTGATGGTGTGGTGGTCCCGGAACTCGTGCGACAGTTAAAGGCCGCATGTGGGGACGATGCCGCCGCTATTCATTTTGGTGCAACCAGTCAGGATGTGATTGATACAAGCCTGATTATACGTCTGCGCTCTTGTGTTGAAATATTGGAGACTAGGCTGAATTCCATCAATGGTGTTTTTCAAAACCTCATGGAAGCGCACGGCGATAAAACCCTGATGGGCCGCACCAGAATGCAGGCAGCTTTGCCTGTGACGATTGCCGACAGATTATCAAATTGGCGCATGCCTCTCCAGACTCATCTCATTCGTTTGGATGAAATCAAACCGCGTTTGCTGCTAGGACAATTTGGTGGTGCTGTCGGAACGCTCGACAAACTGGACGGCAATGTTGCGATCATTAAAGAACATCTGACTTGCGAATTGGGTCTGGAATTTGGCGATGCCAACTGGCACACACGAAGAGATGCGCTTGCAGAATTTGCCAATTGGCTCTCAATGGTCTCTGGTTCGATTGGAAAAATCGGCAAGGATATCGTGTTGATGAACCAGAACGAAATTGCAGAAATTGAACTGGCAGGAACCGGTGGCTCTTCTGCCATGCCCCACAAGCAAAACCCTGTAAAGGCAGAGACGTTAGTCTCGCTTGCCACCTTCAATGCGACACAGATTTCCGCCATGCATCATGCGCTCGTACACGAACAGGAGCGCTCGGGCGCTGCATGGACTCTGGAATGGATGATATTGCCTCAAATGGTAATAGTCACGGGGAATTCGCTTTCAACCCTGACAAAGCTACTAACCAGCATCGAGCGTCTGGGCAAATAAGCCTTGAAAATCTGAGTTTTACAGGGTTAGTTGGTCTCGCTCGTTAGCGTGGAGGTCAATCGTGCCAGTTTTTCTGAAATTCAGATGTTT
>JAESUH010000203.1 GCA_016763155.1 Rhizobiaceae bacterium | reverse complement strand
TGGATGAGAACCACCCGAAAGCGGCCATGTTCTTTTGCCAATATTTCAGTCAGTTTTGCTGCCTGTTTTTCACGGAAATAACCGGTGGCCTGAAACGGCAGGGTGGCTTCCGCCGAATTACAGCTGACTATGGAAATGTTTTTTCTGCGGTGCAGAAGGGGGAAATCTTTTTCGGTGAAGGGAATGTCTGAGAAATATGGGGCCCATCTGGTGAGCACTTTTTTTAAACTTCCCGGCACATATGCATCATGGTTGCCAGCAATAGTCGTCAACTTTTCCTTATCGCCCAACTTGTCTGCGAACGTTTCCAGCCATAATCCGGCACGCTCGATTTCGGTATTTGTTGCCAGATTGACCAGATCGCCGGTTATGCTCACATGGTCCGGTTTTTGTTGAATTATGCTGGAAACCAAAGCTTCAAGATATTCGGGCCTTTGGGTTGCTGCACGGTTTAGTTTCCAGTTCACATAGCCGGTGATGCGTTTTGACATGAGCTCGGTTAGACTTGGCTCAGGCAGGGGAGCCAGATGAATATCGGAAATGTGGGCGAGATGAAACATATCGGCAATTATCACTAATGACGCGTACCCTACAAGTGAAAAAATGTTATGGAACGCCTATGAAAATTTCAAATTTGATTCACCGTTTGATGCATGTTTATTGGCGTTTTTCACGGCCTATGACACTTGGTGTCCGCGCATTGGTGCAAGATGATGATGGGCGAATTTTACTGGTGAAACACACTTATGTTGCCGGATGGCACATGCCCGGCGGTGGAGTGGAAGCTGGTGAAACACTGGAAGAGGCATTGGCGAAAGAGTTGAGAGAAGAGGCGAATTTGGTTCCTGAATGTGCCTCGAAACTGGTCGGGTTATACCTCAATACCAAGGCATCGAGACGTGATCATGTGGCGTTGTTTCATATTACCAAATTTCAGCAACCGAGCTTGCCAAGCCCCAATCGCGAAATAGCTGAATGCCGGTGGTTTGTTCTGGATGAACTACCTGATGACACTACCGCCGCCACGTTGAGGCGGATTGATGAGGTGTTAAACGCAAAAATACCGAATGCTTATTGGTGATGTTGGGCGATGATTTGGGTGAGCGGGAAATTTCGGTGGACTCAAAAAAACCTCTGTGATATCTGAGGCATTCTTAGAAGATTTGGATATATTTATGATCCCGAACACAAAACTGCGACGACGAATTAGCTTGCGTGGAATTCGCGCAATCTTTGACGCGTTGCCGTTCGGCTGATTCATTCAGCATCTGGTGATTGCGAAATAGCGTTACCACACCGGAAGCTAAGTTTATGAATACCCAATCTAAAGAATATTCCATTCACCTCGAAAATGAATCACAAGACGCGGCAATTGAACAATTGTCTGCGAATGCCTTTGGCCCTGGTCGGTTTGCAAAATCTGCGTTTCGCTTGCGTGAAGGGGTGACCCATGAGGCGGGTTTGTCGTTCGTGGCTCTCGTTGGGGATGAGATCATCGGTTCTGTGCGTCAGACCCGCATTATGATTGATGGCTTGGAAGCGCTGGTTCTGGGGCCGTTGGTCGTTGTTCCAGGGGTGAAGAGCCGGGGTATTGGTGCAGCTTTGATGGAACGTTCCATGGAGGCAGCAAAGGCTGGCACCCATGCTCTGGTGATTTTGGTTGGTGATGAACCCTATTATGCTCGTTTTGGATTTAGCCAGGTTCCGCGTGGGCAAATCAATTTGCCGGGGCCTGCTGATCCGGCACGGATATTATGCTGTGAACTAGTGCCTGGCAGTCTCCAGAAATATCATGGGACGGCTGAAAGAATAATCGGCAATTAAAGCAAGCCCAGCTTTTTCACCTCTGGTAAATAGGTGCGGCTTACGGGCAGGAGATCTCCCATAATTGTTTCCACAAACACTTTGCCGTCACGGCGGAATATAGATTTTATTCCTGCGATTGCTACCCAGTGAGAACGATGAATTTGCAAACCATCAACCCCGTCGCAATCATCAATTGCATCAAGTAAACGAAAATGTATGAGTCCTTTTCCATTGCTGGTGGAGACCTCAACATAGTGGTCTTGCACTGAAAGAGAAATCAGTACGCCGCGCAATTTCAATGGTAATCGGGAAACAATTTTGGGGGCCGATGTGAAGGCGTTTTTTTGTTTGCTAATCTTATGGAAACCCAATTCCGGAGCTGCTGTAACCAGAATGGCAATCAGCACGCAATAGATCAACAAAGTGCCTGCGGGAAGGTTTTCGGTGTCGATCCCGCCAAAGGCAATAAAGTTGATGCCTATGACAACCGGCCAAACGGCCAGACCGGCTGCAATTCCGCTGACCAAAATTTGGAAGAATTTATTTTTGGTTTTTGATTCAATCAGTCTCGTAGTAAACGCTCCCACAAACCATCCTGCCAGATAGGTGAGCAAGCATATCGCTGTCCAGTAAATTACACGCGGTACAGGTTCGAGCATTTCAAAGGTCTGAAACGGGCCGGATAGACCTAACACCAGCCCCACCAATGCTACGCCACCAATAAAGCGGGGCGTCAAAATGTTTTTGCGTAATTCACGTAACGTCAAATGCAGTGCAGTGTTATTCACGAAAACTTCCTGTCATTGACGCAATCCTGATTGAAGCAAAACGATGCAACTCTAGCTTAGCGTAAATCCAACAAACTTACCAATTGCTAAGAGGAAAATTGCATGTCGCTTGACCCATTATTGAATGCCACACCCGCCATACAAATTCACGCCATTGCAGCGTTGATTTCTTTCTTTCTCGGTCCTTTTATTCTGTTTTCAAAAAAGGGCGATACCAAACATAAAGTTATGGGGCGTGTGTGGGGTATTTCTATGGCTGTGACGATTGCCAGCTCATTTTTGATCTTTGAAATTCAACTCTTCGGCCCGTTCAGCCCCATTCATTTGCTCTCTGTTTTTTCTGCAGGCAGTTTGGTGTTGGGAATTAATTTTGCTCGTAGAGGAAACATCTCTGCGCACCGGAAAACCATGAGTGGTCTCTATTTTGGCGCTTTGATTGTTGCTGGGATTTTCACATTCTTCCCCGACCGGATAATGAATCAGGTGTTCTTTAATGGGCGCGAAACAATTGGGTTTATTGGTGTTGTAACGGGAACGCTGTTATGCGGTCTTGCTCTGGCCCATGCAAAACGTCAGGGCTGGCCCATGCAAAACGTCAGGGCTGGATCAAGCAATGAACGTCTCTGGGGGTATACTTATCGTCCTTCACGCAACCACATGCCTGTGAGGGCAAACAGCAATAGGGCAAGACCGAGTAAGCCGGAGAATAGGGGAATTCGGTCAATCCCTTTCAATACGCTCGCATTGGTGTTGTTGATGCCTAGCCAGTTTTTGCCAAAGGCTTTGGAACCTGGACGAACTGGAAGAATTCTTGGAGCACTGTTGTTCTTTGCCCGAAGGACAGTGCCTCCATGTTTTTCCAACAGGGGTTTCAGCAATTTAGGTGTTGAAATGACGGTTGAGAATTCACGCGGATTTGCCGGACCTACCTGGGCAAGTGCGGTAAAGCTATCGCTTTTGGCCTGATAAAGGCCAATGTCGTCGACCTCTAATTGCCCGGTCCAGATGCCAGGTTTTGTTTCACTCAGGGTAATGGTTTGAGTTTCGCCGGTGGGGCCTTGAAGTTCCACGTCGCCGGGTTTGTTGCTCAGGCTCTGGCGTTGCAATGAAATGGTTTTGCCACTGGCATTTGCGGTCAGGCGTTCCTCGTCAAGTTCGGGTTCTTTCATAAGCCAGTGGGCTATGCGGCGCAGTAATTGCACATAGGGGCCGCCGCCTTCAAAGCCGCGCGCCCAAAGCCAGGCATGGTCTGATAAAAACAGCGCTACTCGCCCTTCGCCTGCGCGATTGAGCATTAGGAGCGGATTGCCGACTTCATCCACCATAACTGTGTCTCCGCCCAATTGGTCAACTCCAATGGAACGGAACCAGCGACTCCAATTTGGGTCCTTTTCATTCCAGCCATCAAGGCCACGGGTTACGGGATGTTTCATGCCAAATTCATGCAATTGAGGCTTGAAGGGAGCTTCCAATACCTGACCATTAGCAACGCCAGGCAAGACGGAGCTTAGAGGCGTATTGCTGATGCTGCCCGGAATTGCATATTCGGGGCCAGCGGCAACCAAAATTGCGCCGCCATCGCGTACATATCTGGCGATGTTTTCAAAATACAACAGAGGTAGCACGCCTCGTCGTTGGTAGCGATCAAAGATTATCAGATCGAATTCATCGATTTTCTGCACGAACAATTCGCGTGTGGGAAATGCAATCAAGGATAATTGCGAGATGGGGGTGCCATCCTGCTTTTCCGGCGGGCGCAAAATGGTGAAATGTACCAAATCTACGGAACCATCGGATTTCAGAAGATTGCGCCATGTGCGCTCACCTGCATGGGGTTCGCCGGAGACTAGCAATACGCGCAAATTCTCACGAATGCCGTTGAGTGTGGTGAAGGCGCGATTGTTGACAGGAGTGATCTCATCCTTGTCGGCTTCGACGGATAGTTCAATAATGTTTTTGCCCCCATGGGGGACATCAAAAATAAAACGTCCCTCCAAACCGGGGGTGATTTCATCTCTTGCAACGATCTGACCGTCAAAACGTATTGTCACTTCCAAAGGTCGATCAGGATCATTAAATCCTGTTTGCTCCACCATGAAAATAATCTCATGGCTTTCACCCACGACACCAAAGCGCGGGGCATTGATGATTTTTAACCGACGGTCTTTTTCATCGGTTCTTCCGGTTATCAGTGCGTGCACCGGAGCTTTAAAACCAATATCAGCGGCGCGTTCAGGAATATCGTGTACCTGACCATCGGTGATGAAAATTGCGCCTGCTATTTGTTCGCTTGGCACATCCTGCAAGGCAGTCTTTAAGGATTTGAACAAGGTGGTGGTGGCATCGGTCGTGACAGAACTGTTATCGAGGGCTTCAATTTCGCGTATCTCAAAATTTCCCATTTTTGATATGCGGCTGCGCAAATCTTTCAAAATATCTTGAGTCTGGCTTTGACGCTG
>JAESUH010000202.1 GCA_016763155.1 Rhizobiaceae bacterium | reverse complement strand
TGAAGAATATCCCATTCAGGCCATGCGCTGTGGTGATCATTGTTATGGTCTGCAATTTCACACAGAACTGACATATATGATGTTAAACCGCTGGACCATCAAAGGTGCAGCAAGGTTTTCGCTCAATGGTGCCCAAAACAGAACCCAGCAAATGGCTGGGCGTCTGCAATATGACGCTCCAACTTTAGAGTGGATGAAATCTTTTCTAAATCAATGGGTTGGACCCGCAACAAGCCATCCTCTTAACTCTACCGAGCGATATAGCAACGGAAAAGCTTGAAGCATTGTTTTTTTATGCCTAACTAAGTTACAATATTTAGATACTCTAGTTTCATTTCATGCACTTCCGAATGAAAACAGGGTTATACGTTTCATAGAAGTGAACTAACAGGAAAAACTCCCATGCGCGCCATACTTGATGTCATCTTGTTGATATTGGATCTCTATTGGTGGATCGTAATTGCCTCGATAATTTTTTCCTGGCTGTTTGCCTTCAATGTCATAAATGCTGGCAATCCTTTTGTTGGGTCTGTGGGAAATTTCCTGCATAAGGCGACAGAGCCAGTTTTGGGCCGAATCCGCAGATTCATGCCGGATTTGGGATCTCTCGATGTCTCGCCAATCATTTTGATGCTAGGAATTTTCTTCATTCAGCGCGTCATATACCTGTATCTCTATCCAAACGTTTTTTAAGGCAGCCTGAATTTGGTGGCTAGTTCGATAGAAAAGGAGAGTATTTTGCAAAAATTCCCAATTTTTCTGTCGATCGCTTTAGTTGCTGCGATGTTCAGCCTGCCAAGTTTGGCAGGCAATATCACCAGCGCCTACTCAGATCTCAACATCGATAGAGATTGCAAATTCTACCTGAGCGACAGAAATGGCGGTCAGGCGAAATGCACTGGATATAAGGATCTTCCGGTTTATTTTGCTGAAGGGGATTTGCGACAAATGGTTCAGTTTGGCATTGTAGAACAACCATTTGAAAATTGGCAAAGCTTTGCCCAGTTTAACCGGGTTCATAAAGTCATTGAGTGGCGTTTGAATAATGGTCGCCCATTTGCAACCATTTTGCGCTGGTTCATAGAGAATGCCGATCCCAAAACAGGCGCCCCCTCAAAGGCTTATGAAGGTCAAATATTGGTAATTTCAACGGTTGGAACCACCAATAATCCAGATTCTTGCATGGTTGGTTATGTGGATGTTCGAGCCAATAAAAATGCAAACAAACTCGCTCGTGAAGTTGCTGACAGTCTTGCCGCAAGTTTTCAATGTGGCAAAGACCAAGCAAATTATCACGGCAAAACCAGGAAATATGCAGGTGATATCAATTAGATAGAGTTTTGTTTTGCCGACTTATTGACTGTTATCAGTCCCAGGCATAGGCAATTTTTACCAATGCTTTGCCGTCAAAGGTTTCTGAACCTTTAGCAACAGCTCGACCACCCGCATTTTCGTAAAATGAAATTGCCGAGTCATTTTCCGCCAGCACCCAAACAGTAGCACCAGAAAGCCCGCGCCGGACTAATTCGCTACGCGCTGCTAAAAACAGCCTCGAACCCAGCCCAAGTCCCTGATATTCCGGGCGCATGTAAATTTCGTAGATTTCACCGTCAAATGGCAGCGTGCTGACACGATTATTGCCCAAAGTGGCATAGCCCGCAATTTCGCCATCAATCTCCACAACCAGAATAACGGTCGCTTTGACAATTGCATTACGCCACCAGCTTGAACCACGCCTTTTGATCATTTTCAAAAGCGCCATATGAGGAACCATGCCAGCATAGGTATTCTGCCATGCAGCATCATGCACATCAGCAATGCCTTGTGCATCTTCGGGGTCCGCCCGGCGTATCTCGGTGGTAATCGTGCTCATGGCGCGATCATACGTTAATTATTTGTTAACCAGCAAGAGGCCGGAAACAAAAAAGTGGTTTTAGTCAGACTTTTCAGGTCTGACTAAAATAATCAACTAGCCGTCCTGATGTCCACGTGAGGCTCTTTTGCGCTCATGTCGGTCCAATAAAAATTTACGCATACGAATCGATAATGGTGTAACTTCAACCACTTCATCGTCACTGATATAAGACAACGCCTTTTCCAAAGTAAGGTTCATCGGCGTGGTCAACCGCACCATGTCATCCTTGCCTGATGAACGCATATTGGTTAGCTGCTTGCCTCGAAGCACATTCACTTCAAGATCATTGCCTCTGGCGTGTTCACCCACAATCATACCTGCATAGACTTTATCGCCGGGTGAAACGATCATTGGACCGCGGGCTTCAAGCCCAAAAATTGCAAAAGCCACCGCTTCACCATCGCCATTGGATAGCAAGACACCAGTTCTACGATTTGGGATATCGCCACGATAGGGTTGATATTCAAGGAATGTCCGGTTGAAGACTGCGGTTCCTCTGGTGTCTGACATCAATTCGGTCAGATAGCCAATCAGACCACGAGTCGGAACATGAAATACCATCCGTGTCTGTCCACCACCAGATGGTTTCATCTCAACCAGTTCGCCCTTGCGCTCTGAAAGTTTCTTTACAACTGCGCCGGAAAATTCTTCATCCACATCAATAACGGCTTCCTCGATGGGTTCCATCCGGTTGCCTTCGTCATCCTTTTGCATCAAAACCCGGGGACGACCGACGGTAAGTTCAAAACCTTCACGCCGCATGGTTTCAATCAAGATTGCCAATTGCAATTCACCACGACCAGCAACTTCAAAGGCATCATTATCTTCGCCTTCAGAAATTTTCAGCGCCACATTGCCTTCAGCTTCTTTCATCAAGCGCTCACGAATGATACGGCTCTGCACCTTTTTGCCTTCTTTACCTGCCAACGGACCATTATTGACGCGAAACGTCATGGAAAGCGTTGGTGGATCAATCGGCTGGGCTTTAATCGGCTCAGTAATGCCCGGTGCAACCAGTGTGTCGGCAACCGTTGCCTTACTCAAACCGGCAATAGCCACAATATCGCCAGCTGCAGCACGCTCAACTGGTTTGCGTTCTAACCCATGAAACGCCAAAATCTGCGTAACACGACCAGTTTCAACGACTTTTCCATCCTGCGACAACGCATGCACCGCCTGGTTAGGCGTCACTGTTCCTGATGTAATCCGGCCAGTCAAAATACGTCCAAGATAGGGATTTGCTTCAATAGTTGTAGCCAGCATGCGGAATTCACCTTCTTCCACAACCGGCGGCTTCACATGTTCAACCACAAGATCTAGCAAAGGACCCATATCGTCTTTGGGACCTTCAGCATCACTGGCCATCCAGCCTTCTTTTGCTGAACCATAAAGCACTTTAAAATCAAGCTGCTCTTCATTGGCATCAAGGGCTGCAAACAAATCAAACACTTCGTCCAGCACCCAGTCATGACGAGCATCAGGTTTATCAATTTTATTGATCGCAACAATCGGTGCCAATCCAAGGCGCAATGCTTTTTGCAATACGAATTTTGTTTGCGGCATCGGGCCTTCGGCAGCATCCACTAGCAGGATAACCCCATCAACCATATTAAGAATACGCTCAACCTCACCACCAAAATCTGCGTGACCTGGTGTATCAACGATATTGATACGGGTTTCGTTCCATAGGATTGAAGTAACCTTTGCAAGAATGGTGATCCCGCGTTCTCTTTCCAAATCATTGGAATCCATTGCGCGTTCATCTACCTGTTGGTTGTCACGGAACATGCCGGACTGACGCAGGAGAACATCAATTAGAGTGGTTTTGCCATGATCCACATGGGCAATGATTGCGATGTTACGCAGATTCATAATAAAAGCCTTAGGAGAAGAGTTACCGGCATCGTTACGAAATACCGCGATTTGCGCCTCCATACAGGGTTTTTGACCAAAACAAAAGACCCAATGGACGCATAGCTGCATTGTCGGTTAATTCTATGGCATTTCCATGACTTCTGAAGGTTTTCTATGCCTTTTGCAGCAAAATACTTGAAATCAACACCTAATTTAGTTCGCTGATCCGATCATTGATGATTTCGCGCACGGATTCCCACAACAGTGAAAAGGATTGAAAACCCTCTTCCGTCATCTCATCAGTATCCAGCGCCCGCACAACATTTTCCAGAATGCCGAAAAGTTCGGATTTAAGGTTTTTCAGTTTAACCAGCTCAGTTGTTACACGAGCACTGTCAGCAATGGCTAATAATTGATAATTATAGCTATCCAGCCGGTTTTTCCGATTTGCAGTCAACCTTCCCCGTAGGGCAAAAAGCCCGGAAATAAACATAGCAAAGACCGTTATCACCAGCGCCAACGGCTCAGCATTTTCCTGAAGGAACGATGGTTGATCACGATTATAATAGGCATCCGCCCCCTCATGCAGCGGAATGGTCAGACCAGTCGCAGCATTAGGCTGATTAATGGCAATCGCCAAAGGGAATCGCATGGTTAAATCAAGCCGGTGCTCAAATAGGACTCGTGTCAATTCTCGCACCGCGTCTTTTGAAACATCGGAGCGCGAAACCAGTATTCTGGTAATAATTGTAGTTTCCACATCATTGCTAGGGGTTGGTGTTGCACCAACAAACGCCCCCTTTGGTATGGATGATATGCTCAGAAATGGCCGTTTTAGGGCAATGGCTCCCGCCTGTCCCACAGGCACAAATTCAACTGGTAGAGATTTTAACTGCGCATCTTCAAAAAACTTCAATAATTGCCTGTCGCGCAAAGAACGAACAGTAAAGAGAGCATCGACCTTATTGCCGAAAACCAATTTAGTGGCTCTTTTGAAATCCACGGCTTTCCATGAAAACTTACTCACATCCAAATCAAAATGATCAACCAGAACAAAGAAAAACCGATTAGCTTCAGTACCATAAGGGGGAATTGCAACGCGTTTTCCGATCAGATCCCTAAAACTTGAGATTTCAGAAATTCCATTAGTGATCAGCTGGAAATAGTCCGGATAGAGATTTGCCACCATGCGCACACTTGCGTCTACCGGTGTGCTTGCCCGTATGGTGGCCAGATCAAACTCACGCCTGTTCAACAAAGAAATATTTTCGCTGGGACTACCTGTTGCGGTAATTTTTACTTCAAGAGTATCGCTGTGCCGCGCCACAACTTCAGCCATTTCGCTCAGCAGAATATAACTGTCCGACTGGTGAAGCCCGGCTGCAACCGTCAGAACCATTTTTTCATGTTTTTGAAAAAAGTAGACATAAGCAGCAGCCATCGACGCGATTATCGCTACCACAAGTACAAAGGCCAGCACCCGCCCGCCAAATTTGGACGAGCGTTGGTTAGCCTTTGCCGGTTGTGGTAAATCGACTGCTTCGTTCATTGATCATCTCTAACCCAAAACAACCGATAAAGTAACGCTATGCTTAGCGATCCCTCGCCGCAAGTGTTCTTAACCTTAATGCATTGAGCTTAATGAAACCATGGGCATCTTCTTGATTGTAGGCACCATGATCGTCTTCAAAGGTCACGAGGTCTTCTGAGTAAAGCGATTTCGGGCTGGTTCTGCCAGTCACGATCACATTGCCCTTATAAAGTTTCAGCCTCACAGTGCCTTCCACATGTTCCTGACAATGATCAATCGCTGCCTGCAACATTTCACGCTCTGGCGAGAACCAGAAACCATTATAGATCAACTCCGCATAACGCGGCATCAACTCGTCCTTGAGGTGAGCTGCACCCCGGTCAAGGGTGAGGGATTCCATGGCGCGGTGAGCTGTGAGAAGAATAGTGCCGCCCGGTGTTTCATAAATCCCGCGAGATTTCATTCCAACAAACCGGTTTTCCACCAGATCAAGGCGTCCAATACCATTATCACGCCCCAAATCATTAAGCGCTGCAAACAGGGTTGCCGCTGACATTTCCTTGCCGTTTAGAGCCATCGCATCGCCTTTTTTGAAGGAAATTTCGATCTCGGTTGATACATCTGGCGCATTTTCTGGAGAAACTGTGCGCTGGAAAACATAGTCCGGTGCTTCCACCCATGGATCTTCCAGCACTTTACCTTCTGAAGAAGAGTGAAGCATATTCGCATCCACGGAAAACGGCGATTCGCCGCGCTTATCCTTGGGTACAGGGATTTGGTGCTTTTCAGCAAAATCGATCAGATCCGTACGCGATTTCAAATTCCACTCGCGCCAGGGTGCAATCACCTTAATATTTGGATCAAGCGCATAAGCAGCCAGTTCGAAACGTATCTGGTCATTACCTTTGCCTGTCGCCCCATGGGCAATTGCATCAGCGCCAGTCTCATGGGCAATTTCAATCAAGCGCTTTGAAATCAACGGCCGAGCAATTGAGGTACCTAGCAGATAGACCCCCTCATAAACTGCATTGGCACGAAACATTGGAAATACAAAATCCGAAATAAACTCTTCGCGCAAATCATCAATATAGATTTCCTTGATGCCAAGCATTTCAGCCGTTTTGCGTGCTGGTTCAAGTTCTTCACCCTGACCCAGATCGGCAGTAAAGGTTACCACCTCTGCATCATATTCAGTTTTCAGCCATTTCAGGATGATTGAAGTATCAAGGCCTCCGGAATAAGCCAGAACTACCTTGTTTATGTCTTTTTTGTCGTGTGCGGTCATAGGGAAATCCTGTTTCGCAATGTTTTGAATTTGGCGGCACTTTAGCTGGAATTAACGCTGGTTCAAGTGGCCAAATAGTGATTTATCAGTAATGATGGGGCAAACACCTTGCTAACAGGATCGCACCTAATGGATTTTATCCCGTCTTTACCAGTTTTTATCGCTTTCAGCGTGGCAGCCCTCTTGCTGGTACTCACACCGGGGCCTGATATGACCTTGTTTTTGGGCCGTACCCTGTCTCAGGGCAAGGCTAATGGCATGGCATCAATGATGGGAGCCGTTTTTGGTATATTCATTCATACATCGCTCGTTGCCCTTGGAATTTCTGCGCTAATTGCCGCATCTCCCAGTGCTTTTGGTATTCTTCGAATTGTTGGAGCTGGCTATCTGGCATGGCTGGCGTTTCAGGCGATCCGCACCGGAACCAAATTTGAATTGAAAAGCAAAAAGGAAAAGCCAGCCAGTATGTTTTCCAACTGGGTTGTTGGCATTGGCATCAATTTGCTAAATCCAAAAATTGTTCTATTTTTCATTACCTTCCTGCCACAATTTGTATCCATCACGGATCCCCATGCAATCGGAAAAATGTTGTTCTTGGGCATCTATTTTGCATTTATTTGCATTATTTTGGGCACAGGCATGATTTTCTTAGTCGACCGTTATGCATCGGCTTTGAAGAAGAACCCAAAAGTTATTCGGATAATTGATTATATGTTTGCTGGAGTTTTTGGAGCTTTTGCGGTCAAAATTCTGCTAACCGAAAAGGCTTAATCCGTGATTTTGGCTTGTTTAGGCTTATCCATCCAGGAACCCGCTCCACGTCCTGCAATCAGCCAATAAACGAAACCACCGATAAACCCGGTTGCAAGCAATATAATAAGCGTGCTTTCGCTTGGAATATGCTGAGGTTCATCGAAAAATTGCGACAATCCCAAAAAGAGCGAACAAACGCCACCCATCAACAAATTGCTAATCATTCCACGCCAACGCATCATTTCAGCAATGGCAATCAAAAACATCGCTGGCAGAAACGCAGCCACGGCAGCAAAAATACCCAGAGGAAACCAGACCATAAATACAAAGGCTCCTCCAAGAAAAACCTCTTCTTCCTGACCACTTACTAACTGTGAAACAAAGCCAGCCATCAATCCTGCTGCCAGAAACAATTCTGCAGCAATAATGGCAAAAACATATCCAATCAGGATGACAATCACCCGTACTATTAGATTTCCCAAAAGCCTCATTCTTCGCCGTGCCCCGAAACCATTGCCGCAAGCGCTAAACGTTCACGCGCACGCATTTTTTCAGATTCCGATTTTAATTGTCCGCAGGCAGCCATTATGTCCTCCCCACGAGGGCGGCGAATGGGAGATGCATAACCACAGGCGTTGATGAAATCCGCAAATTTCTCAATCTGGTCCCAATCAGAACATTCATGAACCGAGCCCGGCCATGGATTGAACGGTATCAAATTGATTTTAGCGGGAATTCCCTTCAACAGCTGAGCCAATTCCTTGGCGTCTTTGAGACTGTCATTCACACCTTTTAACATCACATATTCAAAAGTGATTCGCCGCGCATTATTGACACCTGGATAGTTACGGCAGGCATCAAGCAATTCTTTCAACGGATATTTCTTATTGATTGGCACCAATTCATCGCGCAATTCATCGTTGACCGCATGCAGCGAGATCGCCAGTGCCACACCAATTTCGTCACCAGTTCGAAAAATTCCAGGTACCACACCGGAAGTCGAAAGCGTGATACGGCGTTTAGAAAGGGAAATTCCCTCTGGATCAGATGCAATCAGCAGGGCACTTTTGACATTTTCAAAATTATAAAGTGGTTCCCCCATCCCCATCATCACAATATTGGAGACCAGCCGCGGCCGATCGGGAGAAATTGCGCCTTGTGGCGTATCGCGGTCAGGAAAATCACCCAAATGATCTTTGGCAACCAGCAATTGCGCCAGAATTTCTTCGCTGGTCAAATTCCGTACCATGCGCTGGGTGCCGGTATGGCAAAATGTGCACGTTAAAGTGCAGCCGACCTGACTTGAAATACACAAAGTGCCGCGATTTTCTTCCGGAATATAGACCGTTTCCACTTCCACTGGGTTTCCTGCCCCGCGCGGTGGAAAACGCATCAGCCATTTTCTGGTACCATCCTTGGAAATTTGTTCTTCAACAATTTCCGGACGCCCAATCGAAAACCCTTCATCAAGCTGCGCTCTCAAGACTTTGGAGATATTTGCCATGGCTGCAAAGTCAGAAACGCCGCGCACATAAAGCCAATGCCAAATCTGCGAAGTACGCATTTTTGCTTGTTTTTCCGGCACACCGATCTCGATCAGCGCCAGACGCATTTCTTCACGGGTCAGACCAATCAGTTGCGCTTTGTTTTCATCCATAGGCTGGCTGGCCGCAGCCGAAAGCGTTGCTCTTTTTTCACGATCACTAAGGTCCAGTGAGACAACCATAATATTTACTGCAGATTCCGTTTAAAACAATTCAAGCCGCGCTATAGAGGCTATTTGCGATATATGAACCGCAAAAAGTGCCTATTCGTTTACTATAACGCACAATTCATCCGAAAAGCGATTTCCACTTTTCGGATTGTGCTATTAGCACGGCTCAATTGAAAAAGCACCCAATAAGCTTCATACCCAGACGGGTAAGCGCTTATTTGCAGTTTTTAATCTCATTTATTGAGGCTGTTACCCCAGAAAGAGAATAGGCATATTTGGTCTGGGTGCCGCGTCGGGATTTTCCAACAACATTCATGCTGCGACCAGCGCGCATGGCGTTTACAACCGATTGTTCCTCTGCCGGATTTTCCATCCAGGCATTGGCGCCTTTGGTAAACATGTTGAATGTTTTTCCGTCAATATTGAGGATTACCTTTGATTCCGCCTGGAAAGGATAACCAACCCGAAATTGAGGTTCCAATGAAACATTTTGTCCTGGATGCTGGGACAGCATGAAGAATACATCTCCATGATCCCTGTCTGCAGGTTCTTTCAATGTGGGAATGGATAGCACATAGCACACCTTACCGGTTGTACCGGTATGGCTATAAGCACCCCAGGCATTGAATTGTTTAATACGGTTTGGCGCTTGAGCTTGCGCACCTATTGGGAGTGATGCACTCAATGCCAGACCAATTACTGCCGAAACCATAATTTGTTTTACATACATATTATTCTGCCAGTTGCTTGTCAGTTTGTTTGTTAACATCGATTAGGCTTTGGGGCCTTGATGAAGATGGAACATTCTTTCGAGGGGATTATGCTTTATCCCGCGTTACCAAATCTTAAACAATTTTACAAAAAAATTGTTGCCTACACCCCAAATCTAGTCTTTTTTTACCTAAAAACCCGAAATTTGGGCCTTACCAAAGGGTTTGCCCGTAAAAAAAGGCGAAGTTTTGACGAATAGAGAATCACTTCAATTTCGTGTTTTTTCGCCGCGACCAGGTGATCCCGAGCGTCCTTTTCTCGAGCCTACCCTTTCACCACCCGAATAAGTCGGCTTTCCATGAACATGCGATTGAATAGGTTGAGTGGGTCCGCCAACCATTACCGGGCGCTCCGCAAACCTGCCCATAGAACGCATTCTATCATACATGACCACGGCGCCTGCCATGGCAACATTGATACAATAATCCATCGGAATTTTTATGACAAACTCGCATTGTTCAATCATTGCGGGAGAAAGCGAGCCCCCTTCCGGCCCAAGCACATAAGCTGCGCGGGAGGGATGACGAAAACTTGGTAATTCAATTGCGTCTTCAATTAACTCGATACCAACCAACCGGCAATCATCCGGAAGGCGCATCTCTTCAACCTTATCGTAGGAATACCAGGGAAGATGGTCTTTCGAGCGATTTGTATCAGAACTTGGCCTACCAATTTCCTTGGTAGCAGCAACAGTGAATACAAAACTCGCCCCAAACCCGTGGGCTGAACGGGCAAGATTGCCAAAATTCATTGGTTTTGAAATACCTTCAACACCAATTCCAAAATATCCACGGTTTGCCAAAATTCATTTTCCTGTTTTTGAAAAAACTTTAGCAACTCATATTATGTCATGGCGATGATGTCTATTAGGCCTCAACTGACTTTTGGCTCACCCTGTTCCATTCGATCCAAAGCATTTTGTGCTGCCAAAAAATGACGCTCGGCAATATCTCCCTTAAGGGCAGCAAACGCGGCGGTTAAAACGGCAATATCATCAGTAAAACCAACGCCCGCGATAAAATCGGGCACCATATCAACCGGCATAACAAAATAGGCTAGGGCTGCTAGCAAAATACCACGAGTGCGTACCGGCGTGCGCGGATCAAGCGCGCAATAATAAGCGGCAATCACTTCTTTCAAAAATGGCAACCGACTGGTCGCTTTTTTGACGGTTTGCCAAAACCTGTCACGAACACGGTTTTCCCGGGCTTCGTTTTCTGAAGCGTCACCGGGCATCAGAATTTCACCATACAAAGTTTTATTCATAGCTATCTCCTGATATTTATTTTGGGTCTGCGGGCAAAAATTGCAAGCTCAATCTCTATAGATCAAACACCGCTTCACTATGATACGGCCCGCCGCCAACCGATTCCCTCGCTGAAAACAGTGTAAACTGGCTGATTTGAAAGAGTTCAGACGTAAATCCACTATTGGCAGATAGAAACTTCAAAACATCCGTTGGATTTGCCTGGCTTGTGCGAGCAAGCGTTATATGAGGCACATATTTGCGGGCCTGCATTGGTATTCCTATATTTCGCAATAGGTTTTCATGGCTCTTTTGCAGTTGAGCCAAAACATCATTTGCTTCAATCCTTGCAAATATCGCCCGGGACTTCTTATGACCGAAACTATCCAAACCACAAACCTGAAGAGAAAATGATGAGGCATGTAGGGTTTCCAGCCCCAAAACCACCTCATCCGCAGTGGCCGGATCAATATCACCCATAAACCCCAGAGTGATGTGATAATCTTCAGGCTCAATCCAGCGCGCACCCGATATACCACCCCGCAATAGGGAAAGTTGGGCAGCCAATTGTTTCGGAATTTTTAATCCAGTAAATAGTCTTGGCAAATTATCTCTCACTTAGCCGGCTTAACAATTCTTCCATCGTCGGCAAAAACCGGTTGACGATAACGCCAATCCCTTCAGCGGTTGGATGCATAGCGTCAGCCTGATTGAGTTTTGGATTGGCAATGACACCATCAAGAAAGAATGGATAAAACACCAATTTATATTTTTCTGCCAGATCGGGATAAATCGCGTTAAAGGCATCCTCATAAGGTTTGCCCATATTTGGCGGCGCTTTCATGCCCACCAGCAAAACTTCAATATTTCTCTCCCGCAAGCGGGTGATCATGTTTTCCAGATTTTTCCCGGTAAGTTCTGGCGGTACTCCGCGCAACGCATCATTGGCGCCCAGTTCCAAAATAACAGCGTCTATTTTATCAGGTACTGACCAGTCCAGCCGCGCCAACCCTCCAGAACTGGTATCACCAGAAACCCCAGCATTGATAATTTCAATTTTATCATGGTTCGCTTTTAACACTACGGCCAACTGTTCTGGAAACCCTTTGCCCGGCGCCAAGCCGTAACCAGCGACAAGACTATCGCCAAGCACTACGATTTTAATCGGGGATTTATCACTTGCCAATGCAAATTGGCCAGCGCCAGACAAGGCAATTGCAGCTATTGCTAGCAGCAGCACAATAAAAATTACCGATCTTTCACGTGCAATCGAATTGAAATTCATTACCAATCATCCATATTACGTCATACGCCATGTAAAACCGGGAGTTTTTAACATTTTGCCAAATACAGATGACCATATCGCGCCATCTTTGCAAGCGGGCAATGCTCCGCTTCCTGTGATCAACCTCAGCAATGTACATTTAACACTCGGCTCCGGGGCATCGGAGGTCCATGTATTAAAAGGCATGGATTTGGTGGTTCAGAGTGGTCAGTCTGTCGGGGTCGTGGGACCCTCGGGGTCTGGAAAATCTACACTTTTGATGGTTATTGGCGGTTTGGAACGGGTCGATAGTGGCAAAGTGATATTGGATGGCAACGACCTTGAAGCAATGAATGAAGATGAACTTGCAGCCTTTCGCGGGCGCAATATCGGAATTGTTTTTCAGTCCTTTCACCTCATTCCCAATATGACCGCTTTGGAAAATGTCGCCGTTCCCCTTGAATTGGCAGGCGTTGAAAATGCTCTCGCCAAGGCCGAACAGGAATTAATCGCCGTTGGTCTGGGCGAGCGCCTTTCCCATTACCCAACAGAAATGTCCGGTGGCGAACAGCAGCGCGTCGCCTTTGCAAGAGCATTGGCACCCAACCCCAAAATTTTGATCGCAGATGAACCCACCGGAAATCTGGACGATGAAACCGGAGAACAAATTACTGATTTGTTGTTTGAAAAACAGCGCGAACGCGGCATGACATTGGTGCTGGTCACCCACGACACACACCTGGCTGAAAAATGCCAACGGGTCGTGCGTGTTCGTTCTGGAGAAATTGAAACCACCTCAGATGGACTTGCTTCCATTGGGCAAAAACTTGGCTGAACAAATTATGGGTCAAGCAATTTCAACAAACAGTTTTAAACCCGGTTTTGGCCTTGCATGGCGGTTCGCCCAGCGCGAATTACGCGGCGGTCTGCGCGGGTTCTATGTTTTCCTCGCCTGCATTGCCCTTGGTGTTGGTGCAATTTCCGGCGTAAATTCCGTCGCACGCTCCATCACTCATTCAATTTCTGCCGAGGGACAAGCGCTTTTGGGAGGAGATGCGTCCTTTTCAATCGTCCAGCGGGATCTACCAGAAAAAGAGCAGGCTTTCCTGCATAAACAAGGGAAAATTTCCAGGCTCACTCGGACAAGAGCCATGGCAAGGTTGCCTGAAACAAAAGGCCAAGAAGCCAACCAAATGCTGATTGAATTAAAAGCAATCGATCAGGCATACCCCCTTTATGGAGAGTTTTTGGGCCATAAAGGCGTAACTACCAGCGCGGATCTCAAGCAGAATTTAGCGATTGTAGACCAGGTCTTGCTCGATCAGCTGGATATTTCAATTGGTGCCAAAATCAATATCGGTGAAACCAGTTTCACCATCACAGATACCATTAAGGCGGAGCCGGATAAAATCAGCGAGGGAATTGGCTTTGGTCCGAAAGTCATTATCTCTCACGGTGGAATGCTGGCAACCGGTCTTATTCAGCCCGGATCCCTTATCCGTTATACCTATAATTTGCGATTGTCTGATCCAGAGGCAACTGCCTTGGGAAAAACCATAGCGACCGCAAAAAAAGAATTCCCTTCCACCGGATGGCGCGTGCGTTCCCGTGAAAATGCGGCTCCTGCCCTTTCGCGCAACATTAAACGTTTTTCACAATTCCTTACGCTTGTAGGGCTAACTTCCCTGATCGTTGGAGGCGTTGGTGTCGCCAATGCTATTCGGGCCTTTTTGGAAACAAAACGCCCTGTCATCGCGACCTTTAAATCCCTCGGCGCACCTGGTGGGTTTATTTTCACCATCTATCTAATTCAGATCTTGTTGCTGGCCACAATCGGTATATTTGCTGGCTTAATATTAGGGGCAATGGCGCCCATATTAGCCGCCGAAACATTATCTGGACTATTGCCGGTGTCAAATGAGTTGCAATTTTTCCCTGACGCTCTCGGACTAGGTGCCATTTATGGATATTTGACTGCCTTTTCCTTCGCAGTCTGGCCGCTGGGAATTGCCCGCGATATACCGGCAGCAGATTTATTCCGCTCCACAAGTTTCAGCCAAAAATCATGGCCCCGTCCCTTCTATCTGATCATGTTGATTGTCAGCATTGGCCTATTGGTCGGCCTTGCCGTTTTCCTTTCAGAGAACCGATTTATTTCAATCGTATTTATCAGCGCTATCGGCTTTTCATTCATTCTCTTGCGTGGGTTTTCCATTGCAATCCAATGGCTGGCAAAGCGGGCACCTCAAATTCGCTCAGCAGAATTACGCATGGCGGTCGGCAACATTCATCGACCGGGTTCACTCACCTCATCCGTAGTTCTATCCCTCGGTCTGGGGCTTGCACTAATGGTGGCACTTGCCCTGATTGACGCAAATTTGCGCCAACAGATAGGCAATAACATTCCAAAACAAGCGCCGGACTTCTTCTTTGTTGATATTCAAAACACTGAAATTGAGGGATTTCGCGCCAAGCTCAGCGAGCTGGCACCCGGTTCAAAAGTAATTTCCGTCCCCATGCTTCGCGGCAGGGTTTCAGAACTTAAGGGCATTCGCTCTGAAGATTACGACATCTCCAAAGGTGGCGGCTGGGTCCTGCGTGGAGATCGCGGCATTACCTATTCCAAACGATTGCCGGAAAATTCAACTCTGGCCTCTGGAGAATGGTGGCCGGAGGATTATTCAGGCGAGCCATTGGTTAGTTTTGCAGCTGAAGAAGCAGGTGAACTCAATCTCAACGTGGGTGATATGATTTCGGTCAACGTACTTGGACGAAACATCACCGCAAAGATTTCCAGTCTTCGTAACGTGGAGTGGGAAAGCCTGGGCGTAAACTTCGTGCTGGTATTTTCTCCCAACACATTCGCTGGCGCACCTCATTCATTCCTGACCACATTGATGATTGATCCAGCTCACGCATCAGACATTGCCCCGATAAATGACGGCATGGTGCTTCGCGAGATTACAAAAGCCTATCCCGCAGTTACCAGCGTAAGGGTTCGAGATGCTCTCGATACAGTTAATCGTCTAATTAGCCAACTATCTACCGCTATCCGTGCCGCAGCTTTGGTCGCGTTATTGTCTTCCATTCTGGTTCTTGGTGGCGCTTTAGCTGCAGGAAACCGTGCCCGCATCCATGATGCAGTGGTTTTTAAAACCTTGGGCGCAACCCGAATAACCCTGATCAAAACCTTTGTTTATGAATATGCCATTTTAGGGTCGGCTACCGCTATCTTTGCCGTTCTTGCAGGGTCGCTGGCTTCCTGGTTTGTAATATCCCAAATTATGAATTTCCCATCCATATTCCTTCCATCGGTCGCAATTTTTACGCTTGCCGTGGCTTTGATTTTCACCGTTGGGTTCGGTCTGGTTGGCACCTGGCGCATATTAGGTCAAAAAGCCGCTCCATTCTTGCGTGAACTTTAACCAAACGCCCAATTGTCTCTCAATTGCGAAGTTTTCGCATGCTTTACCCCTTGCCGAACGGCCCCTTAATACGCATATTAAGGGTAACAGCGCATTAGGTGGTCTTTTGCGCGGACTTTTTATGTCTTTTTAACCAGGAGAATTTGGTTCAATGGCCGACTTAAGACAAAATCAAACACGTTATGGCAATGCTTCTGCCCAGTCAGACGTGGAATTCGATGCCGGCCTTCGTGCGTACATGCTGAAGGTTTACAATTATATGGCTTTGGCATTGGGCGTAACGGGCGTTGCTGCTCTGGTTACATTCAACATGACCTTTGTTGATGGTCAGTATACACAATTTGGTGCACTTTTGTTTGGCAGCCCATTGAAATGGGTTGTTATGCTTGCACCTCTTGGCCTTGTATTTTTTCTCAGCGCCAAAATTAATTCAATGAGCGTTAGTACCGCCCAGATAACTTTCTGGGTGTTTGCCTCCCTGATGGGCATATCTTTATCGACCATTTTCTTGGTCTATACGGCAACTTCTATCGTGCAGACATTCTTCATAACTGCAGCAGCTTTCGCTTCGCTCAGCCTTTATGGGTACACAACCAAGCGTAGCCTGAGTGGCATGGGTTCATTCTTGATGATGGGCTTGTTTGGTCTAATCATTGCATCAGTTGTAAATATCTTCATGCAGTCATCTGTCATGCAATTTGCAATTTCTGCAATCGGCGTGTTGGTCTTTGCAGGCCTTACTGCTTATGACACTCAAAAAATCAAGAACATGTATGATTACGTGTCTCACGATGAAACCATGATAGGCCGTACAGCAATCATGGGTGCATTGAGGCTCTACCTTGATTTCATCAACTTGTTCATGTTCCTGCTTAGCTTCCTTGGCAATCGGGAATAGTTGAACTCTCATAGTTTGAAGAACGGCGCCAATTTGGCGCCGTTTTTGTTTGAAAGAATGGCATAATGAACGCGACGCTTCGGCTGGCCATCGTTGAGGATTTACCTCAAATTACCAAAATTTACGCCCAGGCTGTTTTGACGGGCATGGCAAGTTTTGAGGTCATCCCACCAAACCTCGACGCAATGCAACAACGCTTTGATGATCTTAGCCGCAATAACTATCCCTATATTATCGCGGAAATTGAGGGAAAACTGGTGGGGTTCGCCTATTCTGCACCCTACCGTTCTCGTCCTGCTTACTATTGGAGCGTGGAGAATTCGGTCTATGTCGACCCAGAATACCAAGGGCGCGGTATTGGAAAAATATTGCTGCTGAAACTTCTGGACGCCAGCGCAAAAGCCGGGTTCCGTCAGATGATCGCGGTAATCGGCGATAGCAATAATCATGGTTCAGTTGGACTACATAAGGCCTGTGGTTTTGAAATGGTCGGCACAATCAAAGATGTTGGCCGAAAACACGGGCTCTGGCTCGATACGGTAATTATGCAAATATCATTGGGGGACGGTAGCTCTACGCCACCGACAGATGAAAACCCTTAGAGATCAGATACTTGCTAGCTTGGTCTTCTTATCCAAAACTTTGAGGACATTCTTCAATTCACGCCCACGTTTGAGTATCTGTCCCGTTGCATTCACGACAGAGTAAGCGCCCTGCTTCCGTGCCAATTTCGGGTTTTTTTCTACCGTAAAGAGCGGCGTTTCACTGGTACGGTGAAATATTGAAAATACCGCACGATCAGTGAGCATATCAATTGCATAGTCGCGCCACTCACCTGTTGCTACCCGGCGGGAATACACTTGCAGGATCATATAGAGTTCAGTTTTTTGAAAGGCTACAATTTCCGGGGCGGGTTTTTTGGGGTGCAATTGCACCAAATTTGAAGATTTACCGTTCCTGTTCCTCGTGAATTGTGCCTGCGCCATTGCTAGTTTTTCTCCCAATTAACCTTGCCAAGCAATCATGGAATGCAAACTAAACAAATGCAAGCGCATCAAATAGGGGCGCCTGTTGACAGAAATAAGCAAAAAATCACACAATTGCCCCATTTTCAACAAATAGCGGTCTATTTTATGGTCATTATAACTAGTGTTACCTCAGAGGGTCCGGTTGGACATCCTGATAACTGCCCCCCAGCCCTTCGGGATAGGCAGCCGGACCTCTCACTCTGAGTGTAGTTCAATCCCCAAACTATAAAACCGGCTTTGCCGGTTTTTTTTTGCCTGGTGCTCAAGACCAAGCCATAATTTGAATTGTCTTGCTATCGAGTTTAGAGGTTTTTGATGATAGCTGCGCCAACGATTGCTCCAGGCGTTCCATCTTTTGTGGTTCGCTGAAGAATTAACGCACAGGAATCAGCGCCGATCTGCTTAATTTCATGCAATGGCAAGGTAGTGCGAATGGGTTTGTCATCAACCATCCCAACCATCTGGATATCTTGAACCACATTTGAATATTCCAGTGTCTTTCCGTGGTTTTCGCCGTTCTTCACTTCAACAATTTCCTTATTGTTGAAATAGACAATCCATAAAGTCGTATGTTGGGAAACAGCATTCACATCCACCGATACATTCATGCCATCCTTGGTGAAGGAGGTATTGATTGGTACCGTCAATCCAAGAGCACTTTTGGAATATGCCTCAATAGTATCGCGAATTTTGCCTTCTTTAGAGCCAATAACATGGCTACGGCCATTAACCACGACTTGAGGTGTGTAAATCTGGTTTTGGCCGAGACTAAC
Source organism: Rhizobiaceae bacterium (assembly GCA_016763155.1). GTDB lineage: Bacteria > Pseudomonadota > Alphaproteobacteria > Rhizobiales > Rhizobiaceae. The sequence continues at coordinate 6,341 of JAESUH010000202.1, read as the reverse complement.
TGCATATCTGCGTTGACGTTTGGTATTGGCTTTGCTGGCAAAGGAATCTTTCCAACCCAGATAGTCCCAATAATCCACATGCCAGGCCAGTGCTAACGTCTCGTTTTCACTAACCAGCTTACCCAGAATTTTATCCGCTGGCGGACATGATGAGCAACCCTGACTTGTAAAGAGTTCTACAACTGCCTTGGGCTGGATAACTTCTGCAGCATCCACTTCTTGCCCATAAACTAACGGGATCATTGGAATCACCAGCAAGGGCAAGAGTGTCTTAAATAGTTTTCTCATAATTTCTCCGGGCTCAGGCAACGTACCATTCTCGAATTACCAATTTCGGCCCCAATGTAGGTAACCTGCTAATAACAAGCGACTCACATTTGGGTTACGAGCGGTAAACCATCGGAGAAGTACCGCCAATTGTAAGAAACTGGCGGTACAAATTGCAAGAAATAATCATCAAATCTGATTAGATCATAGAGCTAGGCAGTTCGGTTCAAATTCCGCAATACGTAATGCAGAATGCCGCCATTGCGGTAGTAATCCAGCTCATCTTCCGTATCAATCCGGCATAGCAGAGTAATGGTTTTTGTATCGCCATTTTCAAAGGTGATTTCTGCGTCCAGGTTTTGGCGTGGAGAAATGTCAGCCAAACCCTTGATTGAGACCTGCTCACTACCGGTCAAACCAAGTGAATCCCAGCTATCATCTCCGGTAAAGACCAAAGGCAATACGCCCATGCCAACCAGATTGGAACGGTGAATACGCTCAAAGCTTTCAACAATTACAGCCCGCACACCGAGCAATATCGTACCTTTTGCTGCCCAATCGCGTGAAGAACCGGTGCCATATTCCTTGCCGCCAAAAATGACCAATGGAACATCTTCTTCTTTATAACGCATGGCCACATCATAGATGGCACCTTGTTCGCCTGAAGGGTAATGGGTGGAGTAACCGCCCTCTACACCGTCAAGCATCTGGTTTTTAATACGAATATTGGCAAATGTACCACGCATCATAACCTGGTGATTTCCGCGACGTGAACCAAATGAGTTAAAATCAATTGGGCGCACCTGATGTTCACGCAGATAATCTCCAGCCGGTCCGTCACTCTTAATGCTACCAGCGGGTGAAATGTGGTCGGTGGTAATGGAATCTGCGAAAAGTCCAAGCACTCTTGCGGAGGTAATGTCCTCAACAGCTTCAGGCGTCATGGTGATACCATCAAAATATGGCGGATTCTGCACATATGTTGAGCTAGTATCCCAATTATAGGTAGCACCACCAGATGTTTCGATAGCCTGCCAACCTTTGTCGCCAGTAAACACATCGCCATAACGCTCCCGGAACATCTCTTCCGTGACGCAGGTGCGCATAATATCCGAAATCTCTTTAGAGCTAGGCCAGATATCTTTCAGATAAACATCATTACCATCTTTATCCTGGCCAATCGGGTCAGTGGTCAAATTAACTGTCAGCGAACCAGCAATAGCATAAGCAACAACTAGTGGCGGTGAAGCCAGATAGTTTGCTCTGATGTCCTGACTGATGCGGCCTTCAAAGTTTCTGTTTCCTGAAAGAACAGAACAGGCAACCAGATCATTATCATGAATAGCAGCGGTGATTTCTTCTGGCAGTGGACCTGAGTTACCAATGCAAGTTGTGCAACCATAGCCAACCAGATTGAAACCCAAAGCATCAAGATCTTCGCTCAACTCAGCTTTATCCAGATAATCGGTAACAACCTGGGAACCTGGAGCCAATGAGGTTTTCACCCAAGGTTTGGAGTTCAAACCCAAAGCACGAGCCTTGCGGGCAACCAATCCTGCTGCAATCAATACGGATGGATTGGAAGTATTGGTACATGATGTAATCGCTGCGATGACAACATCTCCGTTACCCAGATCGTAATCACGACCTTTAACCGGTCCGCGCGGGTTTTTTTCATATGCCTTAAATTCGCCAGCCATAGATTCGGCAAAAGCTGTATCCCCATCGGAAAGGGAGATACGATCCTGTGGTCGTTTTGGCCCAGAAATAGAAGGTACAACCTCTTTCATATCAAGTGACAAAGTATCACTAAATACCGGATCTGCACTATTGGTATCCCGCCACATTCCCTGCGCCTTGGCATAGGCTTCGACCAATGCGATTTGATCGCTCTCGCGGCCGGATGCTTTCATATAGGAAATTGTATCAACATCAATTGGGAAGAACCCACAGGTCGCACCATATTCTGGCGCCATATTCGCAATTGTTGCCTGATCTTCAAGGGTCAGATTATCAAGGCCAGGACCATAAAATTCAACAAACTTGCCAACAACGCCTTTTTTGCGAAGCATTTGCACAATCGTCAACACTAGATCGGTTGCGGTTGTACCTTCTGGCATGCTGCCATCTAGACGGAAGCCGATTACTTCGGGAACCATCATCGTAACCGGCTGACCAAGCATTGCGGCCTCGGCTTCAATGCCGCCGACACCCCAACCCAGAACTGAAAGGCCGTTTACCATCGTAGTATGGCTATCGGTTCCAACCAGCGTATCAGGATAAGCTATTGTTTTACCGTCATCTTCCTTGGTCCAAACAACTTTGGACAGATATTCAAGATTTACCTGGTGGCAAATCCCTGTTCCAGGAGGAACTACACGGAAATTATCAAATGCAGTCTGGCCCCATTTTAAGAATGTGTAACGCTCCCCATTGCGCTGATATTCCCGTTCCACATTGGCAGCAAAGGCTTTTTCATTACCAAAATTATCAACCATTACGGAGTGATCAATTACCAGATCAACCGGCACTTGCGGGTTAATAGTATCGGTATTGCCACCAAGAGCTACCGTTGCATCACGCATGGCTGCCAAATCAACAACGGCAGGAACGCCTGTGAAATCCTGCATCAAAACCCGCGCAGGGCGATAGGCAATTTCATTGCCAGCACTACCCTTATCGGATAACCAGCCAGCAATTGCCTGAATATCTTCTTTTGTAACAGAGCGACCATCTTCAAACCGCAACAGGTTTTCCAACAAGACTTTCATGGAATAAGGCAGTTTGGAAATGCCGGTAAGGCCGTTTTTTTCTGCCTCAACGAGAGAGTAATAGACAAACTCTTTGCCATTTACTGTGAGTGTTTTTTGGGATTTGAAACTGTCGTTTGAATTTAGCATAGTGCATATTCCGCTTGCTGAGGTCTAAGGGAGGGCGGTCTGTTCTGCGTAATTGTCCGGGAATTATTGGACAAAACCACTGAATATAACAGATCGCTGGCGGTGTTAGTCGGGTTATAGAAGGTTTCTAATCTAGTGTGAATAGGCCAATAGAGTTATTCGAAAAACGAGCTAGATTGCTGCAAGCTTTGTCTCATAGTCAGCACGTCCTATTTTGTGAATGGGGGCTTTTAAGTATCGGCGCATGGTTTCCACCGATGGATTCTTATAATCCATTAAAATTTCATTGGCAGCAATTTGAATGCCTTCATATGGCTTGTAGTCGATTTTCATACCAGTGCTGATTTCACCGCCTGTCAAAACACGGCAGTAAATACCAGTACGTTTTTCTGCGAGGAATTTCTTGGTAAATTTCGGATCATTCATACGCTCTGAGAAAGTAACACATGGAATACGAGGTGAAGTTGCCTCCAGCACCACCTCACCGATCAAAAAACGATCGCCAATGGTAAGGCTTGCACTCTCCATCTCACTCACGGTCAGGTTTTCGCCAAATATTCCCGCCGGAAGCTCTCGGCCCAATTGCTCAGACCACCAATCATAATCCGGTTGCCCGTAGAGATAGACAGCCTGATCCTCACCCCCATGGTTTACCAGATCAATAATCGTATCTCCGCACAGGCCCAGCTTTTCAATTTTCACCGAACCGGCTTGCGGAATTTTAAAAATACCCGTCAGTCCTGATTTAGTATCTATAGGCTGAGGTTTGCCGATATTGACGCTAAGGATTTCCAAGGCAATTCCTTTATATCCGTCGTTCAACCATCATTTTCTTGATTTCAGCGATTGCCTTAGCTGGGTTTAGACCCTTTGGACAAGCCTGAGTACAATTCATAATGGTATGACAACGATAAAGACGGAATGGATCTTCCAGATCATCGAGCCGCTCGCCAGTTGCTTCATCGCGAGAATCGATTAGCCAACGATATGCCTGCAACAATACTGCTGGTCCAAGATATCGATCCCCGTTCCACCAATAAGATGGGCAGGATGTAGAACAACAGGCACATAAAATGCACTCGTATAATCCATCCAGCTTTGCCCGATCTTCATGGCTTTGCAGCCATTCAGTGCGCGGTTCTGGAGTTGTCGTTTTCAACCAGGGTTCAATGGATCGATGCTGGGCATAAAAATTATTCATGTCCGCAACCAGATCTTTTACCACTGGCATATGTGGTAATGGATAAACTTTGACCGCGCCATCCACTTCCTCGATACCCTTTACGCAAGCAAGTGTATTGGTTCCGTCAATGTTCATGGCGCAAGAACCGCAAATTCCTTCCCGGCAAGAGCGCCGCAAGGTCAGCGTTGGATCAATATTATTTTTGATCCACAACAACCCGTCCAATACCATTGGGCCGCAATCATCAGAATCAACAAAATAGGTATCTACGCTGGGGTTATCGCCATCATCAGGCGACCAGCGATAAACTCGATACTCGCGCAAATTGGTGGCCCCATCTGGCTTTGGCCAGGTTTTGCCCTGAGTGATACGGGAATTTTTGGGAAGTGTTAGTTCAACCATTTTATATCAATCTGTTGTTTTATCTGAGCAAATATTGCCCTAGTAAACCCGTGCCTTGGGTTCAATTTTCTTTGGATCAATCCCGCCATCTTCCATAGAAATCAAAGGCTTAGTATTCACCGGACGATAATCCAGTGTCACATTGCCTTTGGCATCTACAAATGAAAGCGTGTGCTTACGCCAGTTCTTATCATCGCGACCGGAAAATTTACCGTCCTTGTAATCTTCCCGAGCATGGGCTCCGCGGCTTTCCTTGCGCGCTTCCGCGCCAACAACCGTGGTGATGGCACAAGCCATAAGGTTTTCAAGTTCCAGTGTTTCCACCAGATCAGAATTCCAGATCATAGAGCGATCGGTGACTTTAAGATCAGCCATCTGGTCCCAGTTTTCCTTCATCCGCCTGCAACCGGATTCAAGACTTTCCTGATTACGAAAAACCGCTGCATCTTCCTGCATGGTTTTTTGCATTTTCAACCGCAGCTCAGCAGTTGGCGTGCCGCCATCCGCATGACGCAAATTGTCAAACCGATCCATAATTTTTTCGCAAGCCGCCTCATTAGGCGTTGGAATGGCTGATTCCCGGTCAATTACCTGCCCGGCACGAATAGCCGCCGCACGACCAAACACTACCAGATCGATCAAAGAGTTTGAACCAAGCCGATTCGCCCCATGAACAGAGGCACAACCTGATTCACCAACCGCCATAAGACCTGGAATAATTCTGTTTGGATCAGACTTGCTCGGATTAAGCGCTTCGCCCCAGTAATTGGTTGGTATCCCGCCCATATTATAGTGCACCGTCGGCAGCACTGGAATGGGTTCGCGGGTAAGATCAACGCCAGCAAAAATTTTCGCACTTTCGGAAATTCCAGGCAATCTCTCGTTCAACACAGCAGGATCCAGATGATCGAGATGCAGATAGATATGGTCTTTGTTCTTACCAACGCCGCGACCTTCACGAATCTCCATGGTCATACAGCGAGAAACCACATCGCGCGAAGCCAGATCTTTAGCGCTTGGCGCATAACGCTCCATAAAGCGTTCGCCTTCCGAGTTTACCAGATAGCCGCCTTCGCCGCGCGCACCTTCGGTAATCAGACAGCCCGCACCGAAAATTCCGGTAGGATGGAATTGTACAAATTCCATATCCTGCAGGGGTAATCCAGCCCGTGACACCATGCCATTGCCATCACCAGTACAGGTATGAGCAGAAGTGGCCGAGAAGAATGAGCGGCCATAACCACCCGTTGCCATTACCACTGTTTTTGCATTGAAACGGTGAATGGTACCATCATCAAGGTTCCACGCAATAATGCCCGTGCATTCGCCATCATCGTTCATCATCAAATCGATGGCAAAATATTCAATATAGAATTCTGCATTGTGACGAAGAGATTGACCATAAAGCGTATGCAAAATTGCATGCCCGGTTCTGTCAGCTGCGGCACAGGTACGTTGAACCGGAGGTCCATCGCCAAAATTCATCATATGACCACCAAATGGCCGTTGATAAATCTTGCCTTCTTCAGTACGCGAAAATGGAACGCCGTAATGCTCCAATTCATAAAGGGCTGCTGGTGCTTCTTTGG
>JAESUH010000201.1 GCA_016763155.1 Rhizobiaceae bacterium | reverse complement strand
GCAAATTCTATTGCGGCAAGCAATCCTTCACCGCGAACTTCCGCCACTTTGGCATGACCTTCGAAAGCATCACGCAAGCTATCATTCAAATAGCGGCCCATCACTTTGGCATTTTCCACAAGGTTCAATTCATCAATCAATTTCAAATTAGCAACACCCGCAGCTGCTCCAATTGGATGCGCCGAATAGGTCCAGCCGTGACCAATGGGGCCTAATTCATCAGTCCCCTTTTCAAGAACCTCCCAGACCTTATTTGAGATAATGGAGCCCGATAGTGGCGCATAGGCAGATGTCAGACCCTTGGCAATCGTGATGATGTCTGCCTCCATCCCATAATGATCAGAGCCAAACATGGTGCCAAGACGGCCAAACCCGGTCACAACCTCATCTGCAATCAACAAGATGTCGTATTTCTTGAGCACAGGCTGAATAGCCGCCCAATACCCTTTTGGCGGCGGCACGATACCACCGGTTCCCAGAATAGGCTCTCCAATGAAAGCGGCAATCGTATCGGGGCCTTCGCTCAAGATCAGCTCTTCAAGCTTTTGCGCGCAATCGGCCGAAAACTCTTCTTCGCTCATAGCGCTATCTGAGCGCCGCAAATAATAAGGCGCTTCTGTGTGAACCACCTGCTCCAGCGGCAAATCAAATTTCTTATGGAACAGCTCCAAGCCTGTAAGCGAGCCAGTCATAAGGCCAGAACCATGATAGCCGCGCCAACGCGAGATGATCTTCTTCTTCTCAGGCCGACCAAGCACGTTGTTATAATACCAAATCAATTTAATATTGGTCTCATTCGCATCCGAACCGCCCAGACCAAAATAGACCTTGGACATATTGTCGGGCGCACGATCCAACACCATTTTCGCGAGCGTAATGGAAGCCTCTGTGCCGTGCCCCACATATGAATGATAATAGGCAAGTTCCTTGGCCTGATCTGCAATCGCCTCTGCAATCTCACTCCGGCCATAGCCCACATTTACGCAATACAGACCCGCAAAAGCGTCCAGCATTTTATTGCCGTCTCGGTCCTCAATATAAACCCCGGATGCAGTTTTGATTATCCGGTTGGGGCTTTCACCACGCGCATGTTGGGCAAGGTGCGTAGATGGATGAAAGAAGTTTTCGCGGTCCCATTTGTCCAATTGGTCATTAATTAGCATGATCGTTCCTTGTAAATATATTTTAAGCTTCAACAGCCATGACAGCCAGACAATCGCCGAGCTGGATAAGTCCTGGATGGTGTCGTGCAATCAGCAAGCCATCCATTTTTGAATGAATTTCTATCGGCGGCAGACCGCAATGTTGGGTGTTCCAGATGCGGGCAAGAACATCGCCCTTTCTGATCTGGTCACCCGGAGTTGCAGTGAACTCAATCATTCCATCTGCTTCGCAAAATAGAAAACAATCATCCCCCGGCTGCGAGATGTGCCGGGTTAGAGCAGTCTCCAATTCACCAGATAAAATACCCGCATGAATAAGAAAATTCCTTACTCCCTTGCGGGCAATTCCAATTGTTTCCAAACTGCTTGTGCCGCCGCCGCCAAGCTCGGTTGTGACAAATGTCTTGCCCAAGCCTTCGGCCGCTTCATCATACATGCCCATTGAATCGATTTCCCGCATTTCAATGGTCCACGGAGCGTTAAACGCATCACGCGCTGCTCTGCACCGCGCTTCCTGTTCTTTGTCGTCCAGTATATGCGACGCAGCAAAGGGAAGAAAATCGAGCGTCTTACCACCAGAGTGAAAATCCAAAACGAAATCCGCCATGGGCAATAGGGTTCGTTGAAAATAATCGGCAATCTTCTCCGTAATCGTGCCATCCACTTTTCCAGGAAAGGCGCGATTCATATTCCCCTTATCAATCGGAGATATTCGTGTCGCCGTGGCAAAAGCCGGGTAATTCATGAAGGGGACGATAATCACCCTGCCCTTCAAATCCTCAGCCCGGATTGATTGAGCCAGCTCCACGAGGGCCAATGGCCCCTCATATTCATCCCCATGGTTCGCGCCGGTGAGAAGTGCTGTCGGACCATCACCATTTTTGGCAATGGTAATGGGTATCATCACTGATCCCCATGCACTGTCGTTGCGGCTGTGGGGCAAGCGCAAATGGCCGTGTTGGACGCCGTCTGCATGAAAATCGATCGTGACAGAGATTGGGTTTTCACGCATGGGTCAATCCTTCACAAACAATTTTCGCGGTGTATTGCACAGGCATTCTGCCCCGTTTTCAGTGATCAAAATCGGTTCGGTAATCTCCAACCCGCCATCATCCAGCCAGAGTGCAGGCATGAAATGAAATATCATTCCCGGTTGTAAAACGGTTTTGTCACCCCGCCTGAAAGACATGGTTCGCTCGCCCCAATCAGGCGGATAAGAAACGCCGATTGAATAGCCGCAACGGCTGTCTTTTTCAAAACCTAGCCTGTTCAAAGTCGCGTTAAATGCGTTCGCCACATCTTCACAAAAATTACCGGGCTTTGCTTGTTCAAGCCCCGCTTCAACGGCTTCCAGAACGGCCTTTTCAGCATCAAGAAATTTTTGCGGTGGCTTGCCCAAATATAGGGTTCGCGATTGCGGGCATTGATATTGCTTATAGACACCCGCTATTTCAAAAAACGTTCCCTCGCCGGTTTTTAACGGTGCATCATCCCATGTGAGATGGGCAGCGGTTGCATCCATGCCGGAAGGTGTGAGTGGCACAATTGCCGGATAACCACCCCAAATATCGTCTACGCCAGTGATCGCTGCATGATAAATATCCGCCACCAGATCATTCTTGCGAACACCGGGTTCCGCCCGCTCCAAAATCATTGAATGCACGTTTTCAACGATACGGGCTGCATTACGCATATAGTCAATTTCAGTCGGGCTTTTTACAGCCCTTTGCCAATTCACCAATCCTGTGCTGTCGCTAATTGTGGTCTCAGGCAGGTTTTTTACCAAGCTGAGATAGGCAGCGGCTGAAAAATAGTAATTATCCAGTTCAACGCCCACACGCGACCGTCCCCAACCGCGCGCCACAATCAGTTTCGACAAGTCTTCCATGGGATGTTTGTCCGGGTTTTGGACGTAGGTATCCTCATATCCAACAATATTGTCATGGGCGAGAAAAGCAGTCCTCATGGCGCCCTTCGCATCCATGCCCCTGCCCCACCAGATGGGTTCACTTTCCGGGCTTAAAAGAACCGCCTGATGAACATAAAAAGACCATCCATCATAGCCGGTAAGCCAGGCCATATTGGAGGGATCAGACACAATGATCAGATCAAGGTTTGCAGCCTCCATGGCCTTGCGGGTTTTAGCGATGCGCTCATCAAATTCACTTCGGGAAAAGTTTAATTTTTGATCGCCCATTTCAATTATCTTCCTTGCGCGGTGCTGCACAAAACTGCGGGTATTTTACTTTGTTTGAACGGCATGCATTTTCAAACTACAGCTTCAATGATAATCAAGGGGTGCGCTTTTATTTCGCAATTTTTCCGAAAATTTGCATTAATTCCGCAATTAATTCTACGATCTCAGAGGAAAGACTTATGATTGATGATATTGATAGAAAAATCCTCCACGAGGTTCAGCTAAACAATCAGCAAACGAGTGCGGATTTATCAGAACGAATTGGTCTGTCAGCGACATCTATCCAGCGAAGATTAAACAGGCTCCGCACCGACAAAATCATCAAATCTGATGTGGCCATCGTCTCCAATCATTCCGTTGGCAGACCGTTGATTATGATGATCTCCGTACAACTTGAACGCGAGCGTTCAGATATCATTGATCGCTTTAAGAAATCCGTGCGCGATGCGCCTGAAGTCATGAGCGCCTACTACGTCACGGGCGAAAGTGATTTCATTTTGATTGTCAGCGCAAAGGACATGGAGGATTATGAAGAATTCACACGAAAATTCTTCTACGACAATCCGAACATAAAAGGCTTCAAAACCACCGTCGTGATGGATCAGATAAAGGCGTCGTTCTTTGTGCCCACTTTGAAGTGAGACCCTTCCCAACAAAACGAAACTTGTGACCTCACCCAGCGCGTAATTTGCTTGCAATATCCCACAAATCTCCAGTGTCGAATGCGATGACAACAAGGGGTGATTTCAATGTGGCCCGTCCATTAAAGCCATCAACATCAATTCTGAGCTTAGCCCAACTTGCTTTGAAATCGCCAAAATACGACCCTCGACTATATTGATTTTGGCCTGACTCTACAAAACCTTCCATATATAAATTGCGCTTGAGCGCCTCCAAATCTTCAATGGCAAAACTGTATTTCGGGAACCAGGTAAATCCTGGTCGCAACCCGGGAAGTTCGCGCATTGGCAATATCCGGTAGAAAATTGATAAAGCGACCACAGTCAAGACAGACAGCGTCAACGTAAAGATAAGATCAGACATATTTTCCTCATTTGATTTGGCAAAATGCAGATAAAATTAAAATGTCGAACCCAAACAATTTTTGGGTCCTAATCTTGAATATGACGGCAATAAAACCTTTCAGCAGTGTCTTAATGCACATATCAAAATACCGGATTGGCAATTATCCAAAATTGCTAGAAGTGCAAAAAGGCACTGAGACTTTCCTCAAAAAATTGAATAAATACACATTATCCACATTGCTCGTGTCACCAAAAATCACGCTAAAAAGTGCGGGTATTCCTCAACGGAAGCCAATGTTCCTCATCAAAAAGTGCATTTATTTATGGGCACTCTGAAGTTTTTTTCCATTTTCAATTGACAGCGCCGTCACTGGTGTGTGGTATACCAACTACAAAAAACAAAGTTCCACATACCCGTTGAAAGCTCAAAAAAAGCTGTCATGGGTCATGAAACGAAAGGTTCATTTAGTGTCACTTGGCGACGGTCTCAGCCCCATTCCGGGCAATTTCACTTTGAAGGGTCACATTTATGACGTTCTTCGAGAGGCCATTTTGTCGATGGATATCTACGATGATGATGCCGACCTTCGATTGGATGAACGTGGAATAGCTGAAAAACTTGGTATCTCACGCACCCCTGTTCGAGACGCATTTGCAAAACTTGAGCAAGAGGGTTTCGTTGAAATCCAGCCGCGCAAGGGCGTTTTTATCGTCCGCAAATCACTAAATGAAGTACTCGACATGATCGTTGTTTGGGCAGCCCTTGAAAGCATGGCGGCCCGACTGGCTACAGAACGGGCCAGCGATGACGAATTCAGAACATTGCGGAAATTTGCCATGAAGCATTCCCAGCACGCCGCACGCGCAGAGCTGGAAGAATATTCAGACGCCAATATTAAATTCCACCAGCAAATTCTCGACCTATCCCAGTGCAAGCTATTGCGAACTTCCGCTGACGGCCTTTTCCAGCACATGCATGCTGTACGTCGCCGGGCGATGGGAGAAAATGACCGCGCTAAACGTTCAGTAGTCGATCACATGGAAATCATCGAAGCGCTTGAATCTCGCGATGCGGATCTTTCGAGCAAGCTGGTACGTGAGCACACAATGCGCCTGCATGACCACGTGAGACGCCGCTGGTCGAAACTAGAATATGTAACACAAATGAAAACAATGGTTGGCTAACCAGCCTATTCAATTAATTACGGAGAGTTTTTTAATGACGACAGAAACCGCGCAAGATACGCAAGCGCTGACGGATGGGTTTCACCTTATCATTGATTCACTTAAGCTCAATGATATCAACACGATCTACGGTGTACCTGGAATTCCGATCACAGATTTGGGCCGTATGGCACAAGCAGAGGGAATGCGCGTTCTATCGTTTCGCCATGAACAAAATGCCGGATTTGCAGCCGCAATCGCAGGCTTTCTAACAAAGAAACCAGGCGTTTGCCTCACGGTCTCCGCCCCCGGTTTTCTAAACGGCCTCACCGCACTGGCCCACGCTACGACCAACTGTTTCCCAATGATCCTGATCTCAGGTTCATCAGAACGTGAAATCGTCGACCTGCAACAAGGTGACTATGAAGAGATGGACCAATTGGCCATCGCTAAGCCTCTTTGTAAGGCTGCCTATCGCATATTGCACGCCGAAGATATCGGCATCGGAATCGCCCGCGCCATTCGCGCTGCAGTATCCGGTCGCCCCGGCGGCGTATATCTTGATATACCAGCAAAACTTATCGGCCAGGTAATGGACGCAGAAGCTGGAGCCAAATCTCTGGTCAAAGTCATTGATCCTGCTCCCGTTCAAATTCCAGGACCAGATGCAGTTGCTCGCGCAATTAATGTACTAAAAGGTGCAAAGCGCCCGCTAATCATCCTCGGTAAAGGTGCAGCTTATGCGCAGGCCGATGAAGATATTCGTACACTTGTTGAAAAAAGCGGCATTCCTTATCTACCTATGAGCATGGCCAAGGGCCTGCTTCCAGATAATCATCCGCAATCAGCAGGTGCAGCTCGTTCACTCGCTCTCAAAGAATCTGATGTGGTCGTAATGATCGGCGCTCGTCTAAACTGGCTACTATCCCACGGCAAAGGAAAAAGCTGGGGCACATCTCCCAAGAAATTTATCCAGATTGATATTGAACCCAAAGAAATGGATTCAAACGTCGAGATTGCAGCACCTCTGGTTGGCGATATCGGTTCCTGCGTATCCGCGCTGATCGATGCGATGGGAGACAATTGGTCTGCCCCATCCAAAGAGTGGACCGACGCAATCAAAGACAAAGTAGAAACCAACGTCGCCAGAATGGCGCCCAAACTGATGAACAATAATGTGCCGATGGATTATCACGGCGCATTGGGTGCACTGCGCACCATCATCAAGGAACGCCCTGACGCAATCCTCGTGAATGAAGGCGCAAACACGCTCGATTTCACTCGCAGCATTATCGACATGTACAAACCACGCAAACGTCTTGACGTTGGCACTTGGGGTGTCATGGGCATTGGCATGGGTCAGGCAATCGCTGCAGCAGTTGAAACCGGCCATCCCGTACTAGCCATTGAAGGCGACAGTGCCTTTGGTTTTTCCGGCATGGAAGTGGAAACAATCTGCCGCTACAATTTGCCGATTTGCGTAGTGGTATTCAACAATAACGGCATCTACCGCGGCACCGACGTTAACCCGACTGGTGGTGCAGATGTAGCTCCCACCGTCTTTGTAAAAGGCAGTCGCTACGATCAAATGATGGCAGCCTTTGGCGGTGTCGGAGTAAATGTAACGTCGCCTGACGAATTGGCACGTGCCGTAAACGAAGCCATGGATTCTGGCAAACCGACCCTCGTTAACGCAGTGATCGATCCAGAATCCGGCACCGAAAGCGGTCGCATCGGCAATCTTAATCCTCAAAGTGTGGTCTCCAAGAAATGATTTTCACTCTTTTGAAACAAACATTTAACAATCGGAGTACGCTATGAAGGCGCTCGAAGGCATAAAAATTCTCGATTTCACCCATGTCCAGTCAGGCCCGACCTGCACACAGATTTTGGGTTGGTTTGGAGCTGATGTGATTAAAGTTGAGCGCCCCGGTGTTGGCGATGCAACGCGCAAGCAATTGGTGGATGTTCCAGGAGCCGACAGCCTCTACTTCACCATGCTCAATCATAACAAACGTTCTATCGAGCTGAATTCCAAAAATGAGACCGGCAAGGAAGTGCTTACCCGCCTCATCGAAGAATGTGATGTGCTGGTTGAAAATTTTGCACCCGGCGCATTGGACCGGATGGGCTTTTCCTGGGAGCGTATTCAGGAAATCAACCCACGCATTATCATGGCTTCCATTAAAGGTTTTGGACCTGGCAAATATGAGGACTGCAAAGTTTATGAAAACGTGGCGCAGTGCGCTGGCGGCTCTGCATCTACAACAGGTTTCCTCGACGGCCCACCATTGGTAACTGGCGCGCAAATTGGAGATTCCGGTACGGGACTGCATTTGTGTCTTGGTATTGTTACAGCTCTTTTCCAACGTGAAAAAACTGGCAAAGGCCAAAAAGTAATGACTGCGATGCAGGATGCAGTTCTTAATCTGTCTCGTGTAAAATTGCGTGATCAGCAACGTCTGGCAGCAGGTCCTCTAACCGAATATTCACAGCATGGCGAAGGCATTCCGTTTGGAGAAGCCACACCGCGTGCAGGCAATGATTCAGGTGGCGGTCAGCCGGGCAGAATTTTGAAATGTAAAGGCTGGGAAACAGATCCCAACGCATACACATATTTCATCTGTCAGGCCGCAATCTGGGGCAAGATTTGTGACGTGATTGGCGAACCTGAATGGGCTACCAAAGAAGGTTATGCCAAGCCGGGCGAACGCCTGGATAAGCTCAACGAAATCTTTGGACGTATCGAACAATGGACAATGACCAAAACCAAATTTGAGGTCATGGACATTTGTAATCCGCACGATATTCCAGTTGGACCAATTCTATCAATGAAAGAAATTTCAGAAGATGAAGGTCTGTTTGCCACTGGCACAATGGTTCGGGTCGATCACCCTGAACGCGGCGAATATCTCAGTGTTGGTTGCCCGATTAAATTATCAGACAGCCCTGTGGAAGTAACTCGCTCACCATTATTGGGCGAACATACGGTTGAAATTCTGACGGATGTTCTTGGCTTCACCGGCGATGATTTTGATCGCGTGGTTGCTTCAGGTGCAGTCGGAGAAATTAAAGCGAAAGCGGCCGAGTAAGGCTCGTTGGGGAGGAATAACATGCGTATAGTGCTTCACGGCCAACAGGCATTCGGCAAGGCAGTATTAGAAAAACTGCTGGAACGCGGCGAAAACGTAGTTGCAGTTTGCACAGCACCTACCAAAGAAGGTCGCAGGCAAGACGAGCTTGCAGCTTTTGCGCAAGAAAAGGGAATCCCCCTTCATCAGCCAGCATCATGGAAAACGCCGGAAGCGCTGGAACTCATGCAATCCTTCAATGCAGATGTCTGCATGATGGCTTATGTGCTGTTATTCGTACCGGAAGGTGTGCTTAACGCTCCAAAATTTGGAACCTTCCAGTATCATCCATCACTATGTCCGCTTCACCGTGGACCAAGCTCCATCAATTGGCCAATTGCCATGGGCAGCACCCAAACGGGCCTGTCTATCTTCTGGCCCGATGACGGACTGGATGAAGGCCCGATCCTGATGCAGAGAACCTGCGCCATCGGACCTGATGACACTCTGGGCGATATCTATTTCAAAAAGCTGTTCCCCATGGGCGTTGACGCGATGCTGGAAAGCCTTGATCTCGTAAAAGCTGGCATCATCATCAAGCACGATCAGCGGCTGGACGATGGTTCTTATGAAGGCTGGTTCAAGAAAGCAAATGTCGAGATCGACTGGTCCAAACCAGTTGCCGATGTCTACAACCTCATACGTGCCGCAAATCCCGCCCCCGGTGCCTGGACAACCTTAAATGGTGAACAGGTTCAAATTTATGACAGTGCAAAACTAGACGGAACAGGTGCAACACCTGGAAATATTGTTGGCATATCAGAAGATGGAATAACCGTTCAGGCAGATGGAGGTTGCGTTCTTATTAAACGAGTGCGCCCAGCCGGCGGCGATAAACAACCAGCATCGGAATGGGCAAAATCTGCCTCTCTATCCGATGGCACATTATTGGGTTCATAGGAAAACGAATATGGAATATTTGACAGACATTCAAATTGCACGTGCTGCAAACAAAAAGCCAATTCAGGAAATCGGTGCCAAGCTTGGTATTCCCAGCGACGATCTAATTCCTTACGGCCACGATAAGGCAAAGATATCTGCAGAATTCATCGCTGCCCAATCAGGTAAGAAAAACGGTAAACTCATTCTGGTTACCGCAATCAACCCGACACCAGCAGGCGAAGGCAAAACCACAACAACCGTTGGTCTGGGGGATGGCCTTAACGCCATTGGCAAGAAGACCGCCATTTGTATCCGTGAAGCCTCGCTCGGCCCATGCTTCGGCATGAAGGGTGGCGCAGCCGGTGGCGGTTATGCGCAAGTTGTACCAATGGAAGACATGAACCTCCATTTCACCGGAGATTTCCACGCTATTACGTCAGCCCACAATTTGCTTTCAGCAATGATCGATAACCACATCTATTGGGGCAACAGTCTGGAAATCGACAATCGCCGCGTCGTGTGGCGTCGTGTAATGGACATGAACGACCGCGCCTTGCGCCAGATCGTTACTTCCCTTGGCGGCGTACCAAATGGCTTTCCATCAGAATCAGGCTTCGACATAACAGTAGCCTCCGAAGTGATGGCCATCCTGTGCCTGGCCAATAACCTTGATGATTTAGAAGAGCGCCTTGGCCGCATCATCGTTGCCTATCGCAGAGATCGTTCACCGGTTTATTGCCGCGATATCAAAGCAGACAAAGCCATGACAGTCTTGTTGAAAGACGCAATGCAGCCAAATCTGGTGCAAACTCTGGAAAACAATCCAGCCTTCGTACACGGTGGGCCGTTTGCCAATATCGCTCATGGCTGTAACTCGGTTGTTGCAACAACAACGGCTTTGAAACTTGCTGACTATGTAGTCACCGAAGCCGGATTTGGTGCCGATTTGGGCGCTGAGAAGTTTCTCAATATTAAGTGCCGCCAGGCAGGTCTGGCTCCCGATGCAGTCGTCATCGTTGCCACTATCCGGGCAATGAAAATGAATGGCGGCGTGGCTCGTGCTGATCTGGGTGAAGAAAATGTGAAAGCCGTCAAAGATGGTTGCCCAAACCTTGGACGCCACATTGAAAACATCAAAGGATTTGGTGTTCCAGTTGTGGTTGCAATCAACCATTTTGTAACGGACACAGATGCGGAAATTCAAGCCTGTAAAGATTACGTTGCAAGCCTCGGAACAGAAGCAATCCTTTGTAAACATTGGGAAAAAGGTTCTGCAGGAATTAAAGAACTAGCAACCCGGGTATCCGAAATTGCTGAAAGCGGCGCATCCCAGTTCCAGGTTCTTTATCCTGATGAGATGGGCCTTTTTGAGAAGATGGAAACGGTTGCCAAACGCATCTACCGCGCTGACGCAGTGATCGCGGATAAGAAAATTCGTGACCAGCTGAAGCAATGGGAAGATGCAGGCTACGGCAAATTGCCAGTGTGCATGGCAAAAACCCAATATTCATTTTCCAGTGACCCTAGCCTGAGGGGCGCACCTACCGGACATTCAATACCGGTTCGAGAGGTTCGTTTGAGTGCAGGAGCAGGGTTCATTGTTGTCATCTGCGGAGAGATCATGACCATGCCAGGTCTGCCAAGGGTCCCTTCCTCTGAAGCAATTATGTTGAATGAAAAAGGCGAGATCGACGGCCTATTTTAAGCCGAATAGTTGGTCAGTTCTAAAGGAGTGTTAAATTGATTCGTAAAATAATATTGCCCGTAAGAGGAGATGGTAAAGGCAACAACGTCTTCGCCCATGCTGCTGCGCTGGCAAAACGATTCAACGCGCATGTGGTTGTGACCCATTGTCGGGCCAGAGCCGAGGACTTGTTGCCATTTGGTGTTCCCATCCCGGCTTTCATGAAAGAGCAGTTAATCGAACAAGCACGCAAACTTGCAGACCTGGAGGAAAAGGGTCTGGAAGGCGAATTCGAAGAACTTGCCGAACAGCTTGGTCTGAAAATGACCGAAGAACATTTGACAGACGCTGCATTCACCTCATGGGTTGAGGAAGCGGGCCGTCAGGTGGATGTAATCAAACATCACGGCAGGTTGGCTGATGTGATTTGTGTCGCAAAACCTGACAGAGATCGCAATTTAGGAACCAACACCTTGAAGGCTGCATTGTTTCACACCGGACGCCCGGTGATGATGTGCCCTGCAAAGGATACCCCGCCACAAACATTGGGCGACAAGATAACAATTGCATGGAACGGTTCCACAGAAGCTGCCCGTGCGGTTGCCCTGTGTATCGGAATTATTGAAAAAGCCAGCGAAATTACAATTTTATCATCCGGAACAGAAGTCCATGGGGCAAATGCTGAGGACCTTTTGACCTATTTTTCTGACCGGGGAATAGAAGCTAAAATCGAGCGTTTCACAGCGAAGAGGAAAATCGGTGTTGAACTGCTTGAAAGAAGTAAAGCTGCAGGCGCTGATCTGATGATCATGGGTGCCTATGGAGACAGCCACGAACACGAATCTGTATTTGGTGGAAACACCCAACACATAGTCGATAACGCAGATATACCCATCATTCTGGTGCACTAGGCATCAGTTTTTTGGAGGAGGAATACGAGTAGGAGAAATTAGGCCGAACCTTCGGTTTAGAATGCGACGCGTGACGCTTTCACGCATAATACAGCAATTACCTTGGGAGGATAATTATGCGTATTACCAAAAGAATGTTGTTAACAATGGTGGGTGCCGCGGCATTAGCCACAACATCACTCACCACAATTGCGCAGGCGTTTGAACCAAGCAAGCCTGTCAATTTCATCATCATGGCCGGTAAGGGTGGAGGCGCCGACAAGATGGCGCGCCTGATGCAAGCCATTATTGAAAAAGAAAAACTTTCACCACGCCCGTTGGTTCCAACCAACAAATCTGGCGGCTCAGGAGCTGAAGCCCTGATTGCAGCAAAAGGTGCAAGCGATCCAGACCACACAATCATGGTGACGTTGAATTCGTTCTTCACCACTCCATTGCGCCAGCCCGGCCTTGATGTAGACATCATGAAATTTTCCCCTGTTGGACGCATGGCTGAAGATACTTTTCTTCTTTGGGTGCACAAGGATTCAGGCATTAAAACTTTCGAAGAATATCTGAAAGTTGCCAAGGAACAGGGCAAAAAATGGGTGATGGGCGGAACCGGAAAAAATTCCGAAGACAACATCATCACCGATTACCTGAATGGTAAATTCGGCCTGTCCATGAAGTACATCCCTTACAAAGGCGGTGGAGCAGTGGCCAAACAGGTTGCTGGTAAACAGCTGAACTCTTCGGTGAACAATCCATCCGAGGCACTTGGTTTTTATGAATCAGGCGACATGATTCCACTGGTAGCTTTCACTGACGAACGTTTACCAATGTTCCCTGACGTCCCAACCTTGAAAGAAAAAGGTGCCGACTTCTCATACTTCATGCAGCGTGCCGTTGTTGGCGCTCCAGGCATGTCTGATGATGCAGCCGCGTTTTACACCGATCTCTTCAAGAAGGTGTACGCCTCCAAAGACTGGCAGGATTACAAATCCAAGAAATCCCTCATGGGCGATTTCATGGCAGGTGATGAACTGAAAAGTTATTGGACCACCCAGAGGGATCGTCACACGAAGATCCTAAAAGCATCCGGCGCAATCAAATAAGCGCCCTATAAAAAGCAGACCGAGAGGAAATAATAGAAATGCGTAGAGCTGAAATAGTAACAGCGGTGATTCTTGGAATCCTCTCGGCCTATTTAATGTGGAAAAGTGGCGAGGCTCCAGCATGGAACCCCGACATTGCACGATTTGATAATATCGGCCTGATTGATGGCGAAGGTCCAGGCAGTGGCTTCTGGCCGTTCTGGCTCTCAGCCATCATGTTGGTCTGCAGTATCTGGATAGCAATAAACTGGTTTCGGAAAACCTCTCCAGCATCCGTATCTGAAGAACCTTTTCTCGACGACTATGCCAAGAAGATGTTTCTACTTGTGGGTGGTGGATTGTTCGGCTTCCTTATAATGATCCATTTTGCGGGCTTCTATGGCGCGATATTCCTGTTCCTTTTTTATTATTTACGGTTTTTGGGGCGTCACTCGCTCAAGCTCACAATGTCGGTTGCTGTACTCATACCGGTAGTCAGCTTTTTCTTTTTCGACATTGCGATGCGGATCGTCTTGCCGAAGGGATATCTCGAACCATTGTTCATCCCGCTTTACGATATTTTTCTTTAATTTTTCTGACACAGACGACCTCGCCTGGCGATGACCATTAGCGAGTTGAAGGAGACACAAAATGGATGTATTGGCATCACTATTCGATGGCATTCTGGTTGCATTGCAGCCAATCAATCTGGGCCTTGCCTTATTAGGTGTGGTGGTTGGGTTGTTTGTTGGCGCTATGCCGGGGCTGGGTTCCGTTAATGGCGTAGCCATCCTGCTACCTTTTACATTTGTTATTCAAAGCATGACTGGCAGCGCCACGTCTCCGATGATTTTCCTCGCAGCCATTTATTATGGCGCGATGTATGGGGGGGCGATATCATCGATAACGCTGGGAATCCCGGGGGCGTCAACGGCGGTTGCAACCACCTTTGACGGACGACCAATGGCGTTGGCAGGCAAGGCCCATGTGGCGCTTGTGACAGCGGCACTGGCCTCCTTTGTGGGCGGCACATTTTCCACCGTCATTTTCACACTATTCGCGCCAGCACTTGCATCTGTTGCACTGGATTTCGGCGATCCGGAAATTTTCGCGCTGATGCTATTGGCCTTTGCAACCTTTGTTGGTCTGGGCGGGGACGATATTCCCAAAACAATTTTCTCGATCTGTATCGGACTAGTGTTGGCAACGGTTGGCTTCGACATTATTTCCGGCGAACCCCGGTTGATATTCTTCGATATCACAGGCTTCTCCCATGGCATTCGCTTCCTTGTTTTGGCAATTGGCGTTTACGGTATTGGGGAAATGATCTGGACCATCAACACTTCCCGCTATGGTTCCACCATGACAAATGTTGACGTGAGCGCGAAAAGTATTTGGAGCGCTATCAAAGAATTTAAAACAGCCTGGAGGGGAACCGCCATTGGTTCAGCCCTTGGATTTTTCGTGGGCATTCTGCCTGCTGCAGGAGCCACCCCCGGCGCGCTAATGTCATATGGCGTTACCAAACTAGTGTCGAAGAACCCTGAAGAATTTGGCAAGGGTGCAATTGATGGCATCGCAGCACCAGAATCCGCCAATAACTCAGCATCTACCGGCGCCATGCTGCCAATGATGACATTGGGTATTCCAGGATCTCCTACCACGGCTGTATTGCTGGCGGGCATGGTGATCTGGGGGCTACAACCAGGACCGCTACTGTTCGTAAACCAACCTGATTTCGTCTGGCCCCTCATCGGTTCATTCTACATCTCGAACGTAATCGCCGTGCTGGTTAATCTGGCCTTTATTCCGGTATTCCTTTGGATGCTACGGATGCCATTTACCATCCTTGCCCCGGTAATCTTTGTTCTATCTCTGGTCGGCATTTATGCGGCATATCTGGATATATTTGATGTCTGGCTAATGGTGATTGTCGGCGTCGCGGCATTCTTCCTGCGCATCCTGGATTATCCTTTGGCTCCCGCCGTGTTGGCGATCGTTCTTGGGCCAATTGCAGAACCCAAATTGCGCCAGTCATTATTGTTTTCCGATGGTGATTTCAGCATATTCTTCACCCGTCCGATTGCTGGTCCAATTACCGTCATCGCACTTATCTTGATTTTGTTGCCATTGTTCAAATTCATTCGGGATAAATATCGCGGAATGAAAAAACAAGATGCGTAGGTAATCGATGGGAAAACAGGATCCAGCCTATGATGCCTGGCATCCGGGACTTGAATCTGAAATTCCCGGTGAGCTTCTGCCGCTGGTAACCCTGTTTCGCCCTGAAAATTCTCACATAGGCCTTGCCGAGGCCAAAGAACTGAAACAGATTTGCGGCCTGAACGAAGCTGACTTGATCTTGTTTCGCACAGAACGGCTGGTGGTCCATGAGTTGCTGATTGAAGTGACCGCCAACCTTTCAATTCCTGACGGCCCAAATTACGAAGACCTTGGTATCAACCTTCGTTCCATGGTAGCCACCATTTTTGAAACCTACGTCAAACCAGAAATGGCTGTGATTGACGATGCCTATGATACCGCCCGCAATGAAGCCAAAACATTTATCAATCAGCAATTAGCGTTTCATATTTTTGAACAGTCAAAAAAAGAGCCGGAAGCCAGAAAAGCCACGTCTTTTCTGAGCAGGTTATTTGGTGGAAATACCAAAAAACCTAAAACGAACACCACTACAAAACTGCCCGAAATCGAAGCAATTACGTTCTGGCAAGCACAATTAGCAGCTTGCGATACGCCATTGGAGAAAGCCTGTTTTTCCAGCCTGATTAAAATTGTGGGTTCAATTGTCGGGCACAGAGGACGTATAATTGCGGATCAGGAATTAATCACCCGCCTCGCAACAAACATCGTTTGCAATTCTTATGGCAGTGAAAAAATCGGCGAAGCCCTTGAACCGATGGTGAAGAAGGCCGTTGCCGCAGAGAAATACCGGACCCTGCCCCCTCAAGAAAAACCCGTGGTTCTAAATGTTAAAGGTGCATCAGCATCGGGAAAAAGTACCATCCGCCCACAACAACGATTGCTCGCGGAAAAGTTTGGCGTAGCCTGGGAGGATTTCGCCCTGATCAGCCCAGACTATTGGCGCAAGCATCTTTTGGATTATGATTCACTTGGCAAAAATTTCAAATATGCAGCCATGCTTACAGGCCAGGAACTGGAACTCATAGACAAAAAACTGGACCGCTATATGGCGCAAAAAGCGTCTCGCGGATTAATGTCCCATCTGCTGATCGACAGATTTCGCTTCGACAGTTTTTCCCTTGATAGCGATGGCAGTAAATTGCTCTCGCGTTTCGGCGATCGCATATTTATGTTTTTCATGGTGACCCCACCCCGCGAGACAGTTGAACGCGCTTGGCAACGGGGAATTAAAACAGGACGCTACAAGGCCGTCGACGATTTATTGTACCATAATGTCGAAGCATTCACCGGTATACCAGAGCTGTTTTTTTCCTGGGTGACTTCAGTCGACAAGAGCTTACATTTCGAATTTTTGGACAATGATGTGGCGGAGGGAGAGCTGCCCAAAACGTCTGCATTTGGCTGGAACGACAAGATGACAATTCTGGATGTTAAGGTGATGATCGATATTGAACGTTATCGCAAAACCAATGTTGAGGCCAAAACACCAGACGAGATTTTTGATCCCTCGCAAATGGCTGCCTCAAACAATATTGATTATCTGAAACGATGTGCCGATAAGGTTTCGGAAATTATTTTTGCCGATCAATCAAGCGCCGATATCTATGCACACATAATTCAGGGTGAACTTGTTTGGTGTAATTCCGAATATGTTGAACAACAAAGTCCGGAATCCGGCGTGAAAGTCATTATGGAAGCACTGGGCTATACGGGTAATTCCATTGGTGTTGAGAATGAAAATGCCGCTATTACTTTCGATATTGAACACGAAAAACGTTTCACACTTGGCAGATGGAATGAAGTGTAACCACGGCTGTTCCCAAATCTTCGAAAACATTTAGTTGCAGGTTCAGTCAAGCCAGACTAAGAATCAATCATCCACAAATCATATACTTCGACTTTAAAGACAGTCGCTCGAATGACGACTCGTTTTTGCGTCACATATTGCGTCAATCCATAAGAAAGACATTCAATTATGACATCAAAATTTGCCACCTACCCAAGCCTTGAAGGCAAAACCGTAATCATCACCGGCGGGGCATCCGGCATTGGTGCCGAAATAGTGCGCGCTTTCGCAGCCCAAAATGCCCGGATAGGATTCGTCGATCTGGATAAAGAAAACAGCCAGAAAGTTGCCGATGAAATCTCAAAACTGGGCGTCGACATTGCCTATGAAATTTGCGATTTGCGCGACATTGACGCTTTGAGAACAGCCTTCAAAAACCTGACTGAAAAGCTCGGCACCGCGACCATATTGGTCAACAATGCAGCTCGCGATGATCGCCATGACTGGAAAGATGTCACCCCTGAATATTTCGATGACCGTTTTGCCACCAATTTACGGCATCAGTTTTTCGCAATTCAGGCAGTGGCTCCCGGCATGATAGAAGCTGGTGGTGGCTCAATCATCAACATGGGCTCAAATTCCTGGTGGGAAGCCGGCGGCGGGTTTCCTGCATATGCCACAGCCAAAGCCGCTGTTCACGGCCTCACCCGAACCATGGCCCGAGACCTTGGCGACCACCGAATTCGCGTAAATACGGTTGTTCCAGGCTGGATTATGACCGATCGACAGAAGGAACTTTGGGTTACACCTGAAGCCGTTGAAGGCCACCGCGCCCGCCAGTGCCTGCCCGATATGATCGAACCAGTTTACGTTGCAAGAATGGTGGTCTTTCTGGCATCCGATGATGCTGCCATGTGCACAGCCTGTAACTACATGGTCGAAGCAGGCTCTATTTAGAGCAGCTTTTCAAAACCTGATAACAATATTGAGCGCAAATAAAACCCTTTGCACTCAACGCAACCGAAACCCACCAATGGCAATGCGCCATTTGGTAGGTTCGAATTTGTGCATTAATCAAGAATTAGCCGCCAAATCTTATTTGGCTGGCGATACAACCATCATCATTTGACGGCCTTCAAGTTTAGGCTCGGCCTCAACTTTTGAAATCTCTGCGATATCGTCGCGAACCTTCTCCAACAATTCCATGCCAAGGTTTTGGTGAGCCATTTCACGGCCCCTAAATCTAAGGGTAACTTTTACCTTGTCGCCTTCGCCAAGAAACTTGCGAACGGCCCGCATTTTTACATCGTAATCATGGGTATCAATATTAGGACGCATCTTGATTTCTTTAACGTCCTGCGTCTTTTGCCGCTTACGTTTTTCAGCCGCTTTTTTCTGAGCCTCATATTTATACTTGCCCAGGTCCAGAATTTTACAGATTGGCGGCTTGTTATTTGGTGAAATTTCCACCAAATCAAGACCAGCATCAGCAGCCAGCGACATCGCTTCGTCGATGTTGGTTACACCGCGATTTTCACCTTCTGCATCAATCAGTTGGACTTCGGAAACGGATATCTCTTTATTGGCGCGAGGTCCGTGTTTTTTAGGCGCTTGGGCTCTATGTGGTCGGCGAATGGTCGTTTGCTCCTGCAAATTTTTACGATTTTTCAAAACTGATCACTTGAATCAGCTCAACTCAACTTGTCCATTAACATGATTCATTTTAAAAATCATGTGGAATCAGGCAAAAAATCAATAACAACCAACATTTACCGCCATCAAACGGAGAAATCCCACTATGCAGCCTAGTAATAAGGACCAGATATCCGTCGGAAGTGGCCAAAGCGCGAGAAATATTTCAATTGAATCAAGGGATGGCACAAATCCCGGCGTTGTTTGGCTTGGTGGGTATCGTTCTGACATGTCCGGCACCAAAGCATTGATGCTCGATCAATGGGCAGCCAAAAATGGCAGGGCATGTTGCAGACACGATTATTCCGGGCATGGGGCCTCTAGTGGTGAATTCGCTGACGGCACAATTTCTCTCTGGCTAGAAGAAAGCCTTGCCGTGTTTGACGCAAAAACCAGCGGACCACAAATTCTGGTTGGCTCCTCCATGGGCGCATGGATTGCGCTGCGAATGGTGCAGGAACTTGT
>JAESUH010000022.1 GCA_016763155.1 Rhizobiaceae bacterium | reverse complement strand
TGGTGGCAAAACGGGAACAGCAGAAAAAGTGGTGAATGGCCGATATTCATCAAAAGTGAGATTTAACTCATTTGTTGCCGCATTCCCAATGGATGACCCGCAATATATTGTATTATCGATTATTGATGAACCAAAGCCGGAGGCTGGCAAAAAGAGTGCTACCGCTGGCCTTAATGCAGCCCCGATTGTCCGCAATATCATTCGCAGGTCCGCACCGATACTGGGGATTCAACCAAAGTTTGGTAGTAAGGAGTTGCCCTTGTATGTGCGTAATTGAACGGGCACAAACGCACCGGGGGACAGAGCGATTCGGCTAATGGTTGAGTGAAACAGAGACCAATGTGGCCAGATTTTTTTTAAATAAGGCCGGAAATCATAGGCGGGTTTTGCATGAATTTGGGAAGTTTGGCTGGAACAGAGTTTAAATTATCTGCTGCAGAAAACGAAATTCCGGTTAAAAATCTCACAGCTGATTCCCGTGAGGTAGAACAGGGAAGCGTTTTCTTTGCTCTCGCGGGAAGCAAGGCAAATGGTGCCGATTTTATCGCTGATGCCCTCAATAAAGGGGCGGTTGCCATAGTTGTTCAAAATGACGTGGTAATCGGTGACTCTTCAGTTTCTATTCTTAGATGTGATGATCCAAGGATTGCGCTTGCGAAAATGGCTGCGCGAATGTTTCCAGGGCAGCCGGAAACCATCATTGCAGTAACTGGCACTGCGGGGAAAACATCTGTTGCAGCTTTTATCCGTCAAATTTGGGCTGGTTCAGGATTGCAGGCCGCTTCCATTGGCACAACTGGCGTGGTTGCGCCGGGCAGGGCTGACTATGGAAATTTGACCACGCCCGATCCTGTAACCTTGCATAAATTACTCGATGAATTGGCTAAGAGCGGGCTAACCCATGCAGCAATGGAAGCATCTTCCCACGGTCTGGATCAACACAGGCTGGACGGAGTGAAGCTTGCGGCAGTTGGTTTTACCAATCTTGGCCGCGATCATATGGATTATCATTCAACCATTGAAGATTATTTCGACGCGAAAATGCGCCTGTTTCGCAATCTGGTGAAGGCAGGAACTCCTGCTGTGATTTATGCGGATGACGCTTTCAGCGACAAAGCAATCAGCGTAGCGGAAGAGGCTGGCCTAAAGGTTATGAGCGTTGGACGTCGGGGAAAGTTTCTTACTCTCAAGCGGGTTGAGCATGAACGCTTTAGCCAGAATGTGGAAATTACCCATGGCGATGATCTCTACCGCATAGAATTTCCGCTTGCTGGAGATTTTCAAATTGCCAATGGTTTGGTGGCGGCAGGTCTTGCAATTGCAACCGGGATAGAACCTGTCATTGCGCTGAAGGCGCTCGAAACTCTGGAAGGTGCTCCTGGAAGGCTCGAACTGATTGGGCGGCTTGGAAATTCAGCGCCGCTCTATGTGGATTATGCCCATAAGCCTGATGCGCTTGAAAAAGTTTTGACCTCTCTTCGTCCTTTCACAAGCGGCAAACTGGTTTTGGTATATGGTTGCGGTGGCGACCGAGATAGAGGAAAGCGCCCAATAATGGGCGAGATCGCTGAACGGCTTGCCGATGTTGCAATTGTTACCGATGACAATCCCCGCAGCGAAACTGGTTCCGATATTCGTTCTGAAATTCTTGTGGCCAATCCGAGCGCCAAGGAAATTGCAGACCGAGGTGAAGCCATTCGCTATGGCACTTCTTTATTACACGAAGGGGATTGCCTCATAGTGGCTGGAAAAGGACACGAGGAAGGGCAGATTGTTGGTTCAAAAACCCTGCCGTTTTCCGATAAAAAATTACTTCAGGAAGTTCTTGGAGAGGGCATATGACAGACGCATTATGGACACAAGAAAAATTAGTATCGGCAATTCATGGCAGGCCATTGGGGGATATGCCTCCAGTAATTACCGGGATTTCGATCGACAGTCGCTCAGTTGCACCGGGAGATGCGTTTTTTGCCATCAAGGGTGATAATTTCGACGGTCATAAATTTGTGGGAGCGGCAGAGCGTGCTGGTGCTGTTGTAGCAATCGTTGCTGAAAGAAAACTGGCATCCTTAGGGGCTGTAAACCTGCCATTGATTGTCGTTCATGATGTACTTGAGGCAATGGTTTTACTTGGCCGCGCATCGCGTGCCCGAGCCAAAGGCAAAATTATTGCAATTACTGGCAGCGTGGGAAAAACCACCACCAAGGAAATGATGCGCACGGTATTAGCTGCCAGCGGATCAGTGCATGCATCAGTTGCCTCGTTTAACAATCATTGGGGCGTGCCGCTGACTTTGGCGCGTATGCCTGAGAACGTTCAATTTGCGATTTTTGAAATCGGCATGAACCATCCAAATGAAATTACGCCCTTGGTCGATATGGTGCGCCCACATGTGGCGCTGATTACCAATGTTGCAGAAGCGCATCTGGGTTCATTTAAAAATGTAGGCGAGATTGCCAAGGCAAAGGCTGAAATTTTTTCTGGTCTGGTGGAGGGCGGTACGGCAATTCTCAACCATGACAACGAGCACTACAAGACTTTGAAGAGGCTCGCAAAAAAGGCTGGTATTGAGAAAGTCCTTTCATTCGGTGCAAATAAGGATGCCAATTTCCGGGCTCGCTCCACTGCGCGTATGTCTGATCGCAGTGAAGTTGAAGCTGATATTCTCGGTGAAACCTTGTCGTTTTGCCTGAATGTAAGCGGGCAACATATGGTTTCAAATGCGCTTGGCGTTATGGGCGTTGCTTTGGTCGTTGGAGCAGACATGCCGAAATCTGCCGAGGCGATTGAAACGGTGTCAGCAGTTCAGGGCAGGGGCGAACGGCACAGTTTTGATTTGCCCGAGGGAACGCTCACCATTATTGATGAAGCCTATAACGCCAATAGCAGTTCTATGGAGGCTGCTTTTTCAGTGCTCGGGGAATCCAAGCCCGGGAAAGGTGGGAGGCGTATTGCTGTTCTTGGTGATATGCTGGAGCTTGGCGGGTTTTCAGAAGATTTGCATAAGAAATTGGCCGATCCAATCGTTGCAAATGACATAGATCTGGTGTTTTTAGTCGGCTCCGAGATGCTGGCTTTGAAAGAGGCGCTTCCACCAGAGCGCATCGGAGGACACTTTGACTCAGTTGATGAATTAGAAACTCAACTGTTAAAGAAATTACACGGCGGGGATATAGTCATTTTCAAAGCATCTTTGGGAATGAAGTTTATACCGGTTGTAAAAAACATGGTCGTGGCTTTTAACAAAAAGTCGACATAGGGGAATTTTATGCTGTTTTACCTGGGGCAGGAACTTTCGTCAGATATTTCCGTCTTCAATATCTTTCGTTATATTACTTTTCGCTCCGGCGGTGCATTAATCACGTCTGCTTTTATTGTGTTTTTGTTTGGGCCGATGATGATACGGGCGCTCAAAATCCGTCAGGGAAAGGGGCAACCCATTCGTGCTGATGGTCCTGAATCTCATTTTGCCAAGGTGGGCACCCCCACCATGGGCGGGTTGATGATTCTGGCGGGGGTTATCATTTCATCACTGTTATGGGCCAATTTGAGCAACACTTATGTTCAGGTTGTTTTGGCTGTGACACTGGGGTTTGGTGCTATCGGATTTTATGATGATTATCTGAAAGTTTCCAGACAAAGCGATAAGGGGTTTCCTGGCAGGATACGGTTATTACTGGAGTTTTTGATAGCATCCATCGCGTGTTATGTCCTTGTGCAGGCTGGCGATGGTTCATTTGCTACAACGCTCACCTTTCCGTTTTTTAAAGAATTCGTTGTAAATCTGGGAATCTTTTTCATTCCATTCGGGGCTTTCGTCATTGTTGGCGCAGGTAATGCTGTGAATTTGACTGACGGGTTGGATGGGCTGGCGATTGTGCCGGTGATGATTGCAACGGCCTCTTTCGGAATGATTGCCTATCTCTCAGGAAATGCCATTTTCTCTGATTATTTGCAGATCCATTTTGTGTTTGGTACTGGTGAGATCGCGGTTATTTGTGGTTCAATTATTGGTGCTGGTCTCGGGTTCTTGTGGTTTAATGCACCACCAGCGGCGATTTTCATGGGTGATACCGGATCACTATCACTTGGCGGCATGATCGGTGTCACTGCTGTGGCAACAAAACACGAGATCGTATTGGGCATTATCGGCGGTCTGTTTGTTATGGAGGCGCTTTCTGTGATCATTCAGGTTGTCTCGTTCAAACTGACCGGAAAGCGTGTTTTTCGCATGGCACCCATTCATCACCATTTTGAAAAAAAGGGATGGACGGAAAGCCAGGTGGTTATTCGGTTCTGGATTATTTCAATTGTGTTTGCGCTGATAGGCCTTGCAACTCTCAAACTGCGATAGGAAAAGGATTTGATTGCGGTTACCACATATAAGGGCAAAAAAGTTGCGCTGTTCGGGCTTGGCGGCTCTGGTATGGCCACTGCCTTGGCGCTGATCGCCGGTGGTGCGGAAGTGATTGCCTATGATGATAATCCTGAAAGGGTAGCTGCTGCCAAAGAGGCTGGAATAGATACGCAAAATCTGCGTGAAGTGGATTTCTCTACTTTAGAAGCACTTGTGCTGGCACCCGGTGTGCCACTTACCCATCCCAAACCCCACTGGACTGTCGAACTTGCCAAATCCCACGATGTGCCGATCATTGGTGATGTGGAACTTTTTGCGGGCGAGCGCCGGGTGGTTTCACCCAATGCAACATTCATCGCAATCACCGGTACAAACGGCAAATCCACCACTACGGCGTTGATTTCCCATGTGCTGGAAAGCGCCGGGCGCGATGTGCAAATGGGCGGGAATATTGGTCGGGCGGTATTGTCTCTCGATCCACTCAATGTGAATTCAATTTATGTGATTGAATGCTCATCTTACCAAATTGATCTTGCCCCAACCCTTGATCCTACCATCGGTATCCTGCTCAATCTTGCGCCAGATCATCTGGAGCGTCATGGGGATATGGACCATTATGCCTCCATCAAAGAACGGCTTGTCGCGGCAAGCGATGAGGCGATAATTGGGGTTGATGATGATTATTCCGCTGCAATTGCCGCCTATTATGGGGGCAATGAGCACCGTATTCACCGCATTTCAAATGTCTCTGCGGTTGACGAAGGAGTTTATTTAGACGGCCATTGTCTGGAGCGCTCAAAGGGTGGGCTTCACCATCAGGTGGCCGATCTTGAAGGTATTCCATCACTCCGCGGTGCCCATAATGGGCAAAATGCGGCTGCCTGCTGGTTGGCTTGCGCTTTGGCGGGGCTGAGTGAAGCTGAAATTCAAGCAGGTTTTTCCAGTTTTCCAGGGCTTGCCCATCGCATGGAGCCGGTTCTAGCCGTTGGAAATATCGTCTTTGTCAACGATTCCAAAGCAACCAATGCGGATGCCGCTTCCATGGCGCTGGCAAGTTATGATCACATCTATTGGATTGCTGGTGGGCTGGCAAAAGAGGGTGGCATTAGCTCCCTGCGCCAGTTTTTCCCAAAAATTGAAAAAGCCTATTTGATTGGAGAAGCCGCGCCTGAATTTGCTGCTGTATTAAGTGATGGTGTGGCATTTGAGATTTCAGGAACGTTGGATATTGCTGTTCATCGGGCATTTGCCGATGCAAAAAACGGCGATGATGGTACAGAGCGGGCAATATTATTGTCGCCAGCGTGTGCTAGTTTTGATCAATTTGCAAATTTTGAATTGCGTGGTGAAGCCTTCCGTGAAGCCGTAATCGATGCGGTTGGCCCGGTTGGGTGTGAAAATGAATTCACGGAGGTATCATGAGATGGTAAGCAGGACCGATAGAACGCAAATGGCGGAATGGTGGCGCACGATCGACAAGCCGTTATTGGGCGCGATTTTGTTTCTCATGCTGTTTGGCTTGGTCTTATCCTTCGCGGCAAGCCCTCCTGTTGCTGAACGCATCGGGGCTCCGAGCCTTCATTTCGTGAAACGCCATGCGGTATTCTTGATTCCGGCAATATTCCTTTTGATCGCCGGATCAATGTTGACGCCCAAACAGGTGCGCAGGGCAGCATTCATTATCTTTTCTCTAGGGATTATCCTGATGTTGATTACCATGTTTGTTGGTAGCGACGTAAAGGGTTCGAGGCGCTGGATTCAACTGGGTAGTTTCTCGGTGCAGCCATCGGAATTTGTCAAACCCGCCTTTGTCATTATATCTGCATGGTTGTTTGCGGAAAACTCCAGAAGGGCGGATATTCCCGGTAATCTGTTTTCAATTATTCTGTTCGCCATTGTTGCGGCTTTATTGGTATCCCAGCCAGATTTTGGCCAAACCATGCTGTTGGCCATTGTCTGGGGTGCGCTGTTCTTTATGGCCGGGATGACATGGATATGGATTGCTGCTTTGGGCGGTTTAGCCGTTTTGGGAATGGGTGCTGCCTATACTATGTTTCCTTATGTGGCTGGCCGCGTTAATCGGTTTGTAACCGGTGAAGGGGATAATTTTCAGGTCGATGCCGGGCGTGAAGCCATTATCAGCGGTGGCTGGATGGGCAAGGGCCCCGGTGAGGGGACAGTGAAAAACATCATCCCCGATGGACATGCGGATTTTCCATTTGCTGTGGCTGCGGAAGAATATGGTATTTTGGTATGTATCGGCCTTGTGGCGGTTTTTGCGTTCATTGTGTTGCGCGGATTAAGCCATGCCATGCGCGAGCGGGATGCCTATGTGAGGCTTGCTTCCTCTGGCCTGCTTATCTTGTTTGGAATGCAGTCTATGATCAATATTTCTGTTAATTTACAACTGATCCCGGCCAAAGGCATGACGCTTCCGTTTATCTCTTATGGGGGCTCTTCTATGCTATCCATGGCGATATGTATGGGGTTTGTACTGGCACTGACCCGTAAGAGGCCTGAATCGCGAGGGAGCGATTTGATGCGATTCACGCCTGCAAAATTTGAACCGGCGGAGTAGGAATTTGAGTAAATCTAACTCGAACAAGGGTATTATCTTACTGTGCGCTGGTGGTACTGGCGGGCATTTGTTTCCGGCTGAAGCACTGGCTCATGAACTTGTCTCGCGCGGCTGGGATATCCATCTGGCAACCGATGAGCGGGCTGAGAGATTTGCCAAGAGTTTTCCAGCTACACAAACCCATATTATTCGGTCAGCTACATTTTCAGGTAAAAACCCGGTGAAACTCATCCACGCGATGTGGACCCTATTTAATGGTTATCGGCAAAGCCAGAAATTGCTGAAAGAACTGCAACCAGATGTGGTGGTTGGCTTTGGTGGATACCCTACGGTGCCTCCGCTTTATGCGGCAACCCGAATTGGGATTTCTACATTATTGCATGAGCAAAATGCTGTATTGGGCAGGGCCAATAAAATGCTGAGCGATGCGGTGGATAAAATTGCCATCGGTTTTGAACAGGCTCACGGCGAGCCGCTCAAGAATATGGTTCATACGGGCAATCCGGTTCGCCCGATGGTATTAAAAGTTTGCGATACTGCCTATCCGATCCGCCAAGTGGAGGATGTTTTCAAACTGGTGGTATTTGGCGGCTCGCAGGGCGCACGTTTTTTCAGTGAAGTAATGCCTGCTGCCCTTGAATTGCTGACAGCGGAAGAACTTGGTCGGCTGGATATTGTGCAACAGGCAAGGCCTGAAGATGAAGATGGTTTGAAACAGGCCTATGATAAGCTAGGCGTTAAAGCCCGCATCTCTCCGTTTTTTGACAATATGCCGGAAGAGATTTCGAAGGCCCATCTGGTAATCTCCAGAGCCGGTGCTTCCACAGTCACAGAACTGGCGGTGATTGGTCGTCCTGCGGTCCTAATTCCTTACCCAACAGCACTTGATGGGGATCAGGCATGGAATGCGGTAGCAATGGCAAAAGCCGGTGGTGCGGATGTCATTGTTCAGGCAGAATTATCTCCTCAATTGCTGGCTGAGAAACTTCAATCTATGATAGCAAACCCGAAAAAACTTGCACTTGCCGCCAAAAAGGCCAAAACAAGCGGGAATCCGGATGCGATGGTCATGCTGGCCGATTGCGTTGAACAGCTTGCCAGTAAAGATTAGGGAATAAACAAATGAAAATGCCAGAAACCATTGGGCTGGTCCATTTTATTGGCATTGGCGGCATTGGTATGAGCGGAATTGCCGAAGTGCTGCATAATCTTGGCTATGATGTGCAAGGCTCGGATATGGCCGATGGTGCCAATGTTCAGCGACTGCGCAAAAAGGGCATTCCTGTTCATATTGGACACAAGGCCGAAAACCTTGGAGATGCTGCCGTGGTGGTCGCGTCCAGCGCCATCAAAGCCGATAACCCGGAAAGACTTGCGGCTTATGAACGCCGTATCCCATTGGTGAGGCGGGCAGAAATGCTGGCTGAATTGATGAGGTTCAAGAAATCAATTGCCATTGGCGGTACTCACGGAAAAACGACAACCACATCCATGGTTGCTACTCTGCTTGAGGCTGGTGGGCTGGACCCGACAGTTATCAATGGTGGTATTATCAACGCGATTGGCACCAATGCGCGCATGGGTAATGGTGAATGGATGGTTGTGGAAGCGGATGAATCCGATGGCACGTTCCTTAAGCTACCGGCCGATGTGGCGGTAATTACCAATATCGATCCTGAACATCTGGACCATTACGGCACGTTTGATGCGGTGCGTGATGCGTTTTCCCAATTCCTCCATAATGTACCGTTTTACGGATTTGGTGTGGTTTGTCTTGACCATCCGGAAGTGCAAGCGCTGGTTTCAAAGGTTAGTGACCGCCGCGTAATTACCTATGGTGCCAATCCGCAAGCGGATATTCGTTTCCGTGATGTGGAAACCAAAGGGGCAAATAGCCATTTCAACGTGGATATACACGATAGAAAAACCGGGGAAACGACCACTATTGAAGATCTGGTGCTGCCAATGCCCGGATTGCACAATGTTTCCAATGCAAGTGCTGCAATCGCCATTGCCCATGAGCTTGGTTTAAGTGGCGACCAAATCCGCGAAGGCATTGCAGCTTTTAGCGGGGTTAGACGTCGCTTTACCCATACGGGTAATTGGAATGGCGTTGATATCTATGATGATTATGCGCACCATCCAGTTGAGATAAAGGCCGTATTATCGGCTGCTCGTGAAGCGGCATCAGGTAGGGTTATTGCGATTAAACAACCCCACCGCTATACGCGTTTGGAAAGCTTGTTTGACGATTTTTGTGCCTGTTTTAACGATGCAGATACGGTGCTGGTTGCGCCGGTATATGCGGGTGGCGAACAATTAATTGAAGGTGCTGATTCTGCTGCATTGGTAGCGGGTCTACGCTCTGGCGGGCATCGGGATGTTCGTTTGATCAGCGGACCTGAAGAAATTGCAGGCATTGTCGCTGACATTGCCAAACCCGGGGACATCGTGATTTTTCTGGGTGCGGGCGATATCACCCAATGGGCTTATGACCTGCCGGATGAGCTTGCTAAATGAGCCCAGGCGAAAAACTGTTGGCCGATATCTCTCCTTTAATGAAGGAAGTGCGTGGACGCCTTAGTGCCGATGCATCGATGAGTGGTATTACATGGTTTCGGGTCGGTGGCCCTGCAGAAGTTTTGTTTCAGCCGGCAGATGAAGATGATCTTGCTCTATTCCTGCGTAATTTGCCTACGGAGATACCCGTTACAATCATCGGGGTAGGCTCAAATTTACTGGTGCGGGACGGTGGAATTGTAGGGGTAGTTATTCGCCTCTCTGCCAAAGGCTTTGGATTTGTTGAAGCACAAAGTCCAACGACCCTTTTGGTGGGGGCTGCGATTTCAGATAAGCGCTTTGCCGCAAAGGCGCTGGAGCTGGGAATAGGCGGGTTTGAGTTTTATCATGGAATTCCGGGCTCGATTGGTGGCGCGTTGCGCATGAATGCGGGGGCAAATGGAACAGAGACCACCAATCGTGTGAAAGAAGTTGCTGCGATTGATCGGCGGGGGGTAAAGCACCGGCTGAGCCATGAGGATATGGGATATAGCTATCGCCACTCTGAAGCTGACGGGAGTTTGATATTTACCTCCTGCGTGGTGGAAGGTGAGTTGCGGGAGCAAGCTTTGATCCAAAAGGCAATGGATGAAGTTCAGCATCACCGCGAAACGGTGCAGCCGGTTCGTGAGAAAACGGGCGGATCGACATTTAAAAATCCGGACGGGCATAGTTCATGGAAATTGATCGATGAAGCCGGTTTGCGCGGGTATCGTTATGGCGGGGCCATGATGAGCGAATTGCACTGTAATTTCATGATCAATGCAGATAATGCCACGGCCTATGATCTTGAGAAATTAGGTGAAATTGTGCGTGCAAAAGTCTTGGAAAATTCCGGGATATCGTTACAGTGGGAAATCAAGCGCATCGGTCGATTTGAAACCGGTCGCGTTGTTGAAGATAATATTGGCAAAACATAATTTTGCCATTTGATTTGCGTTGTATTGCAAATCAGGGAAACAAAACATCGGTAATAAAATCGAGTGTTTCCGGCGCGTGTTGTGAGTATTTTTTGCAAATAACATGCGTTTTTGAGTATCCAGTTACAGGCAGGTAAGCAGCGTTATCGTAGTGGAAGAAATTCCACGGCAGTCTTTTCGTGATTCTTTTGGAATTGGAAAGGGATGCTTTACTGTCTTTGAAAGGATGCTTTATGGCTGCAAAACATGTTGCGGTTCTACTTGGAGGTTTTTCCTCAGAACGTGAAGTTTCTTTGTCTTCAGGCAAAGACTGTGCTCAGGGTTTGCGAAACGCTGGTTACAAAGTGACCGAAGTTGACGTGACGCGTGATATCTCCAATGTACTCAAGGAATTGAACCCCGATGTGGCCTTTAATGCGCTGCATGGCCCCTATGGTGAAGATGGCTTAATTCAGGGCGTGTTGGAGTTTCTGCAAATCCCTTACACCCATTCCGGTGTGCTGGCCTCATCGCTTGCTATGGATAAGGAATTATCCAAAATCATTGCCAAGTCGGTTGGCAT
>JAESUH010000200.1 GCA_016763155.1 Rhizobiaceae bacterium | reverse complement strand
CCGGCTCGACGACTATTCCTGGTATTCGCCGCCGCGAGGCTGAAACAACAGTTGAACTACCATCAGGTGGATCCATGGTTATTGCCGGACTGCTCAAGGATGATGTGCGTCAGGTTTCTTCAGGATTTCCGGGATTGCGCAACATTCCAATTTTGGGAGCATTGTTTCGCAGTCGGGAATTCCAACGCTATGAAACGGAACTCGTCATCATTGCTACCCCATATCTGGTGCGTCCAATATCTCGGTCGAAAATTGCCCGCCCGGACGACAATTTCAATGCGGCAAGTGATGGTGCAGGCAATTTTCTGGGCCGTTTAAACAGAGTCTATGGAATGGTCGGGGGAGATATTCCTGACGGCCGATACCATGGCAATGTTGGTTTTATATTCAAGTGATCAAGGGCAAATGGAGAAGTAAAATGTCAAGCGTAGAGAACAAAGCCCTCAATTGCCATTCTTTGGCAAATACGATCGGGGAAGCGGAATTTAAGCCGCAGCTATTGGCCAGACAAACTGCCGTACGAGCATTCAAGCTCTCCTGGTTGATGGCCGCGCTGATGGTTGGTGGGTGTGCGTCCTATAACAAGGACCATATTACGGTCGGATCAACTTCATCTGATTATCGTCTCAGACACCCTATCATTGTCTCAGATAATGAAGTGTTTGAAGATATTTCAATTTCTGCGAGCACTCGAAGACTGTCCTTGCGAGATCGCAATGTTGCGCGGAACTTTGCGATGCGCTTCCGACGCTCTGGAGCAAGAACGATTAGAATTGTTCTGCCTGTTGGTTCTCGAAATGAAAGAACAGCACGACGGATCTCAAAACAAATTTCCGCAGAATTTCGCGAAGTAGGAATTAGACCAACGCAAATATCTTCTTCCAGTTACCAGGCTTCTGGCCATGGGGACGCCGCATCGATACGCATCGTTTACAGCTCGATGACAGCAGCAGTTGCCAGTGAATGTGGTGTTTGGGCCAAGGATATTGGTTACACGCCAGAGAACAGAAATTATGGCAATTTCGGGTGTGCCACACAAAACAATCTGGCGATGATGGTTGCAAACCCTGCTGATTTGCTTGGACCAAGAGGCGAGTCTGAGATCGATGCCACAAGACGGGATGCGGTAATCTCGGATTGGCGCGAAAACGGTTCTCAAGAATTGCCAAAACTGTTGACTAACTAATTGAAACAATAATTAAAACGCCGCAGGAACATTGTAATGTCTAATTTGGTTCACCATGAAGAGATGGCCGTTGATAGTTCTGAAAATGGATTTGAAAACGAAAACCTATCGCGCGGAGATATTAGCAATATCCGTCCGGTTCCCCGCATAACGCTACAGGCATTTTGTGAAACCGAACAGGTGGCGCAGGTGTTGAATGCTGCTGCTAATGATCGCCGAATGGTCAAGGCGCACGTGAAGGTCAATATGGGTGGAATTCCTGCTGCTGCAGAATTCTATGAAATTGCACCGACGCCAAATTTGATCGTTGTTGAATCTCTGTTGAGCGGCGATGAACTTATGGCCGATCTAGCCCGGTTGGCGAATAATTGTGATGGCGAAACAAAGGTTGTGGTCGTCGGTCATAAAAATGACATCGCGATGTATCGGGAACTGATTTCCAACGGTGTTTCTGAATATCTGATGGCGCCGCTTTCTATGGCCGATATAATGAATACTGTCTCGGATATTTTTGTTAACCCGGAAAAAGGTGCCTTGGGCAAGGTTATTGCCTTTATTGGCGCCAAGGGCGGTGTGGGTTCCTCGACCATATGTCATAATGTAGCTTGGGCCATATCCAACAGTTTCAAAAACGATGTGGTATTGGCTGATCTTGATCTGCCATTTGGCACAGCAAATATTAATCTGGATCAAGACCCGACACAGGGTATTGCCGAAGCTGTATTTTCACCTGATCGGGTGGATGATATTTTGTTGGATCGTTTGCTTGCCAAATGTGCTGAGCATTTGAGTCTGCTGGCAGCGCCATCCACTCTGGAACGGACCTATGATTTCGATCCATCTGCATTTAATAATGTTTTGGAAATTGCGCAACGCAGCACCCCTTACGTGGCGGTAGATTTACCTCACCAGTGGAATGGCTGGGTTAGGGAAGTTCTTTCAACCGCTGATGAAGTGGTTATTGTTGCCTGCCCCGAACTGGCGAATTTGCGTAATACGAAGAACCTGATCGATACGATTTCAGATCTACGACCAAATGACGATATTCCGCGTTTGGTGATGAACCAGGTTGGGGTTCCCAAACGGCCGGAAATTGCAATTCCCGATTTTGTGGGCCCATTGAATGTAGAACCTGCGGTAGTAATTCCATTTGACCCTGCACTATTTGGAAACGCATCCAATAACGGGCAGATGATCTCAGAGGTCGATGCAAAACACCCCGTTGCGGAATCATTTGATGTCCTGGCACAAATATTGACTGGGAAAGCAGAGCTGAAGCAGGAAAAAAGCAGCGCTCTTGGTTTCCTTTCAAGATTGGGCCTGAAACGTGGCTAACCCCACCTTTGACTGTTGATAGAGAGTATTGAGGTAAGAAATGTTTGGAAAACGTAGCGGTGGAAATGGTGCCGATGGTTCGATTGTCTCTAAGCCAATTATCGCGGAGCCGCCGACCCCAGTAGGCACACAGGTTCAGAAAACGGCACAAGTGCAGGCGTCTTCCAGTCCGGTTGCGCCACAGGCCCCTGTGACGCAGGAAGCCGATAAAAAAGTTACTCCTCCTCCGATGACCAGCCCGTCTGGGGGGAATGAGAAATCTGAAGAATATTACGACACAAAGACAAGCGTTTTTTCTGCGCTGATCGATACCATCGATATTGGTCAATTGGCTCAGATGGAGAGTGATGTCGCACGGGAAGAAATTCGCGATATTGTCAACGATATTATCTCAATCAAAAATCTGGCTATGACGATTGCCGAGCAGGAAGATCTGCTCGACGATATTTGTAATGATGTGCTGGGTTATGGCCCGCTTGAACCTTTACTGGCGCGAGATGACATCTCAGACATCATGATCAATGGCGCGCAAAGTTCCTTTATTGAGGTGAACGGCAAAATTGAACAGGCGCCTGTACGCTTTAGAGATAATACGCAGTTGATGAATATCTGTCAGAGGATAGTTAGTCAGGTTGGGCGTCGGGTAGATGAATCCAGCCCCATTTGTGATGCGCGACTGCCTGATGGGTCTCGGGTAAATGTTATTGTGCCACCACTGGCCATTGACGGGCCTGCATTGACCATTCGTAAATTTAAAAAAGACAAACTCACCCTCGATCAATTGGTGAGTTTTGGCGCGATTAGCCCTGAAGGTGCAGAAATACTGCAAATTATCGGCAAAGTTCGCTGTAATGTTGTGATTTCTGGAGGCACGGGTTCGGGAAAAACCACCCTTCTCAATTGCCTGAGTGCTTATGCAGGTATGGAAGAGCGTATCATTACCTGCGAAGATTCTGCTGAACTGCAACTCCAGCAACCCCATGTGGTTCGTCTTGAAACCCGCCCGCCCAATC
Organism: Rhizobiaceae bacterium; assembly: GCA_016763155.1. Taxonomy (GTDB): domain Bacteria; phylum Pseudomonadota; class Alphaproteobacteria; order Rhizobiales; family Rhizobiaceae. The sequence continues at coordinate 7,023 of JAESUH010000200.1, read as the reverse complement.
TTGAGGGTGAAGGCCAGATTACTATGACGGATTTGGTAAAAAACTGCCTCAGAATGCGTCCCGAACGCATTATTGTGGGCGAGGTGCGTGGACCGGAAGTGTTCGATTTGCTGCAGGCAATGAATACAGGCCATGATGGATCCATGGGAACCATCCACTCCAACTCACCACGGGAGTGTCTAAACCGTATTGAAGCCATGATCGCCATGGGTGGATTTAATCTGCCAGCTCAAACTGTTCGCGAAATCATTGTGGGATCCATTGACATCATTATACAGGCAGCGCGTTTGCGTGATGGCTCAAGGCGCATCACCCACATTACCGAAGTGTTGGGCATGGAAGGTGATGTGATCACTACCCAGGATCTCTTTGTCTATAACATCGAAGGCGAAGATGCTGCAGGTAACATAGTTGGCACCCACGTTTCGACCGGTATTGGGCGTCCAAAGTTTTGGGAACGCGCTCGTTATTTCAACGAAGAAGTGCGGTTGGCCGAGGCTCTTGATGCAGCCGACCCAGATAAACAATTGGTGGAATAATAGATATGTTTGGTATCGATATAAATATTATTGCCTTTGTTGGTCTTATCGTTTTGTCAGCCGGAGCGGTTGCCTATACGTTTTTATATGACCGGGTTTCAAATGAGGCAACTCAGGCTAAACGCATTCAGAGCATAAGAGGTGTTGAAGAAAACCGCACCCGTGATATCGGCCTTTCTAAGGCTGCAGATGTGGCCAAACGCCGTCAGGTAATGCAAAAATCTTTGCAGGAACTTGAAGCAAAAGGCCATCAGACCAGCAAAAAACTTACACTCAAACAGCAATTCAAGCAGGCTGGTTGGTCCATTACTATCAGTCGATTTTATATCACCAGCGCCTTCGTGGGTGTTGTATTCATGGCGGGATCATTTCTTGCTGGAGCGCCGCTTTATCTGGTATTGGCCGCTTTGGTATTTGGTGGGCTTGGTATGCCTCGTTGGTTTGTGGGCTTTTCCATCAAACGGCGTATGAATAAATTTCTTGAAGAATTTCCAAATTCTGTCGATGTGATTGTGCGCGGTATTAAGTCAGGTTTGCCTCTAAATGACTGTCTTGGAATTGTTGCCAATGAATCCAAAGAGCCGGTAGCCAGCGAATTTCGGAAAATTCTCGATACCCAAAAAATGGGTATTCCAATGACGGAAGCTGTATTGAAACTTTACCAGAATGTTCCTCTCACCGAGGCGAATTTTTTTGGCATTGTGGTGGCTATTCAGCAATCTGCCGGCGGCAATTTATCTGAAGCACTGGGCAACCTTTCCAATGTATTGCGGCAGCGCAAGGCGATGAAAGCTAAAATTCAGGCAATGTCAGCTGAAGCCAAAGCTTCTGGCGGTATCATTGGGGCGCTGCCGATCATTGTGGCTTTGCTGGTTTATCTGACGACACCGGATTATCTAACCATCCTGTTTGTACACCCGACTGGGCATATGATCCTTGGGGGATCTGCAATCTGGATGAGTATGGGCATTATGACCATGCGATCCATGATCAATTTCGATTTTTAAGAATAATGCAAGGAGGCTGTGAACAGTGATTTCTCAATTTGCAATAATTGTAACTGACCCAACAAATTTGTTGGCCATGTTGGCTGCTCTTGCGGTGTTTGCGACGACCATCACGATTGCCATGCCTCTGTTGCAACGCGATGAGCTTTCTTCGCGAATGAAAACTGCAGCAATCGAACGTGATAAAATCCGTGCCCGGGAACGAGCGCGGTTGATCAACGAGAAGAAAAGAGGGCAGCTAAAACACGAGAATCCTGGCCTCATCAAAGACATTGTTGATAAACTGAATTTGCGTAAGGCGCTGGCAGATGAGAATACATTTTCCAATCTTGTTGTTGCCGGCTATCGCAAGCAATCACACATTTATGTGTTTTTGTTTTTCCGGATTGTTTTACCACTCATCATGTTGATTGTGGCAGGTACTTACGTATTTGGTATCTCCGATATGGAGCGTCCGTTCATGATCAAAATTTTGATCGTGATGGTGGTCGGCTATGCCGGGTTTTATGCGCCAAATATGTTTGTAAACAGCCAGATCAAAAAACGGCAACTCTCCATACGCAGAGCATGGCCTGATGCGCTGGATTTGTTGTTGATCTGCGTTGAATCTGGAATGTCCATTGAAATGGCAATGAAAAAAGTTGCGATTGAAATTGGTGCTCAATCGGCGGAACTGGCGGAAGAAATGATGCTGACAACGGCAGAACTTTCCTATCTGCCAGAACGCCGGGTCGCATATGATAATTTGGCAATCCGCACAAATCTTGATGGCGTGAAATCTGTAACCATGGCGCTGATCCAGGCAGAGCGATATGGTACACCTTTGGGTACAGCGCTTCGTGTTCTTGCTCAAGAAAACCGTGACATGCGGATGCAGGAAGCTGAAAAGAAAGCTGCTTCTTTGCCGCCGAAACTTACGGTTCCAATGATTGTGTTTTTCCTGCCGGTTCTGTTCGCGGTAATTCTTGGGCCGTCGATCATCCGTATTTCCGAAATGTAGCCGACCATTAAAAGCGTTGAAAATTTTAACGTCTTTTCATAGCAAGCATTTGGCTGTTCTTCGCAATCTACCTTCTTGAAAACTTGTTTTCATGTTTGATGGAAAGCCTGTTTGCTGTCATTTGCAATGGATGCACAGAACACAGAACCAGAAAAATTTGCGCACTCTCGAACCACTCTGAAGGATGCAAAGCTTATCAAATGAAAATTTTCGTAACCTAATAATAATTCTCTGCATAACTCACGTTTGGCATATTTATAAATATGCTCTATTGGTAATCTGTGAGTATATCATAAATGTTTATTAACTTAGAGAAGTGGCGTTGAGCCAGATTAGGGGATAAAATGGGTATCGAAGGTCTATTGATTTTTCTATTAGTTGGGGGAGTTGCTGGCTGGCTTGCAGGCCAGATCATGAAAGGCTTCGGCTTTGGCCTGATCGGGAATGTCGTTGTTGGTATTATCGGCGCATTTGTTGCGGGCTTCGTGCTGCCAATACTTGGAGTTTCGATTGGAAGCGGGATCGTTGGTTCTATCATTCACGCAACGATCGGAGCGGTAATACTCTTATTTGTAATTGGTATTGTGAAGCGCTGATGAAGGCAATATTGGGCTGAGGCCCAATATTATTTTTTGTCAGATTTCTTCAACTGCGACCAGGCATTTTGTTGGGAAAGCATTTTGCGCAGATAGGCTATGTTTTCGCGGGCTTCTTCTTCTGGAAGCTCTCCCCGAGCAATGACTTCTGCTTCTTTGAAGCGCCCTTGAAGACCGACCACAAGGGCCAGATTTTGCCTTACGCGACTGTCTGCACCCGGCTTGGCGATTGCTTTTCTCAAATAGGTTTCTGAGGAGCGAGGATCTCCGGTCAATAGGTATGACATGCCAAGGTTTGACAGGATTGATGGTTCGCCGGGTTTGATATCAAGCGCTTTTCGATACATGGCGCGGGCCGGTTGGGGGCGCTCTAATTGATCGAGAATGGCTCCCTGGGCAGACATCAGTCTCCAGTCTGGATGATCGGGGCGTTGAGCCCGCTCTATCACACTCAGCGCTTTCGGCAGGTCTCCGCTTGAAGCGAGTGCCTTACCATAGGCTGCTAGAACGTTATTATCTTTTGGATGATGGATTACCACTTGCTGCATTACAGCCAGTGCCTGATCATCGCGGCCTACCATGCGCAAGCTGCTGGCGTAATTCAGCCCTGCCAGCTTGTCCTTGGGGTTTTTGGTATATTGATTTCCGAATCGGCGTACAGCGCCGCTAAGCTCAGAAACGGACATTTGGTCAAGAGACTTGCTGCCTCTGTGACTGGTGGAGCCGGTATGGGTGGGATCTGTTGCACAGGCCGAGAGCATCAGTGCCGCCGCCAATGCTAATGTCGATGGCAGCATGGATGTGAGTGTTTTGAATTTACTAGGCCCTGCGATCCTGATCGTCATTTTCCCGATATCCAATTAAATTTCCCCCGAAAAAGGCGGGGACTCATACTTAAATCAATAATCTGTTAACCCTAATGGAAGGTTAACAAAGCTGAGTCGGAATGGAGAAACTGTAATGGGTGTGTTGGCAATTAGTACCAAAAAGAGCGGGGGAATTCCGATCTGGTCGGTGCATCCTAACGAGTTGAAAAATCTTGGAAAAATGGTTTCTTCCGAAGCTGCCAACTGGGCTAAAAGTTGTGGATTTGGCGCTAAAAAGGGCGAAATTTGTTTGGTACCGGGCGCAGGCGATAAGCTTGGTTGTGTCCTGTTTGGGCTGGGAGAGAGCGGAACGCCATTTGATTCGGGCAGGCTAGCCAGGCAATTGCCGGGCGGTGATTACCGCTTTGAGGGAAGTGCTGATGATGATCATCTGAGAGCTCTTGGCTGGATGCTTGGTGCTTATCGGTTCGACCTTTACAAGAAACAGAGCCCGCAAAAGGCAAAGTTGATTTTGAATAAGGAAGTAGACCGCGAGGCGCTGACCCGTGAAGCGGAGGCAAGTTATCTGGCTCGTGATTTAATCAATACGCCTGCCAATGATATGGGGCCGGATGAACTTGAGAAGGCTGCCCGAAAACTTGCTCGTAGCCATTCAGCAAAAATTTCAGTGATCAAAGGGGATGATCTGCTGAAGAAAAACTTCCCGATGATCCATGCGGTTGGTCGAGCCAGCGTGGATGCGCCGCGATTGATTGATATAAAATGGGGTGCAGCCAAAGCGCCAAAACTAACATTGGTAGGCAAGGGCGTCACTTTTGATACGGGCGGGTTAAATATTAAACCCGGGGGCTCTATGGCTTTGATGAAAAAAGACATGGGCGGCGCTGCCAATGTGCTGGCATTGGCACAAATGATTATGACGGCAAAACTTAATGTTCGCCTGCGAGTGCTTATTCCCGCAGTAGAAAATTCGATTTCAGGGAATGCATTTCGCCCTGGCGATGTGTTGTCTAGTCGCAAAGGGATTAGTGTTGAAATTGGTAATACGGATGCAGAAGGCCGATTGGTGCTTGGGGATGCACTGGCATTGGGAGATGAGGAAACGCCTGATCTGATGGTTGATATGGCCACCCTTACGGGAGCAGCGCGTGTGGCGTTGGGGCCTGATTTGCCACCATTTTATAGTGATGATGATGCTCTTGCCAGCGAATTGGCGCAGGCGTCGGTGGATCAGTTTGATCCGCTTTGGCGCATGCCTTTATGGTCGCCCTACCAAAGCATGCTCAGCTCCAAAATTGCTGATGTTAATCACATTACCGCTGGTGGGTTTGCCGGTTCGATTACAGCTGCATTGTTCCTTTCAAGATTTGTAGAAAAGGCAAATTCCTGGGTTCATCTGGATGTTTTTGGCTGGGTTCCAAATGCCAAACCATGGGCCAATGTGGGCGGGGAAGCGCAGGGTATTCGGGCATTGTTTGCCGTGATCAAACAACGCTACGATTAAGCCAAAATGTCCTGCCGAAATCTGGCGCTTGATTATTGGCTATTTCAGGCGCTAGAATATAACGGATACGAAACGATATATTTGGGTGGAAATTTGTGACGGAGCTGAATTCCGGACAATTGTTGAATTTGTGGCGCGATGTTTCCATGGCGTTGGTTCATGACGAAAGTCCAGATTTGACCACGCGCCAGATGAGCGTCTTATTGACCATCTATCTTGATCCGCCGCCGCATACGGTGCGTGGTCTTGCTGCGAAATTGCATGTCACCAAACCGGTCATCACCAGAGCGCTGGATACGATGGGGCGCATGAAACTGGTTGCGCGCCGCCGTGACCCTGAAGACCGGCGAAACGTAATTGTTCAACGCACAGTGGATGGTTCGCTCTATTTGGAAAAGCTGGCTGAACTAATTTCAAATTTCTCCCAAGAGGTATTGAAATGAACCTGCCGGTTATTGACCCGCTTGATAAAAGGCTGAACGCCTTCAACGAAAATATTGCCGATAGCCGACTTAGGAAAGACGTGAAATCGGCAAAGTATGTAGATGGTTTGCCAGCGCAAATTGTTGCCCCTTGTGTCGATATGCGCCGTGTGCCTGATTTAAAAACTGGAATTGATACTCAATTGTTGCTCGGCCAAAGCGTGCAGGTTTTTGAGCGAAGAGATGGTTTTGCCTGGGTGCAAGCAAAACTTGATGGTTATGTGGGCTGGGTTGAAGAGAAATGTCTCAGCGACGATATCTCTATATTCACCCACCGTGTTCTGGTCGGACGAAGTTTTGTTTATCCTGGACCAGACCTGCGGTTTCCTCGTGCCAAAACCCTGTCCATGGGATCATTGGTAAAGGTTGCCGGTGAGGCCGAAACCAGAGGCACACAATATGCCGTATTGGCCTCTGGCGAGGGAATGATCGCCAGTCACCTTTGCCCGATTGATGAGTATGAAACCGATTATGTATCGGTTGCAGAAAGACTGATTGGCACGCCCTATCTTTGGGGTGGCAATTCTGGTTTTGGCATTGATTGTTCAGGTCTGATTCAAATCGCAATGATGATGTGTGAACAAAAAGTCTTGCGCGATTCCGATATGCAAACCGCGACCCTTGGGAGTCCTATCGAGCCGGGAGAGAGTTTTGAAAACCTCCAAAGGGGCGATCTGATATTCTGGCGTGGCCATGCTGCCATTGCACAAGGCGATGGATTGATGGTGCATGCAAGTGGTCATTCGATGACGGTCACGAGCGAGCTATTAAAAGAAGCAATTGAACGCATTGCTTATATTTATGAGCGACCGATTGCTTTCAAACGACTTAAATCAGGACCTTAATACCCGATGGTTCGATCAACCAAATGTTCCAGAGGTAAGCCTTGTTCATAACGCTCTATTTGGCGGAGCAGGTGAGAACCCAGCGCATTAACGTCGCTCACTGCCGCCGCGTGGGGTGTGAGGTAGGTATTTTCAAAATTCCATAATGGGCTGTTCTGTGGCAGGGGCTCGGACTCAAACACATCCAGAGAAGTGCCAATCAATGTCTTATCTTCAAGGCATG
>JAESUH010000199.1 GCA_016763155.1 Rhizobiaceae bacterium | reverse complement strand
GACTACAATTTTGCTGGTGATTATTCCGCTATTCTTACCCGCCGCACGGGAATTGGGAATTGATCTGGTGCACTTTGGCGTGGTTGTGGTGGTGAACACCATGATTGGGCTGATTACGCCGCCCTATGGAATATTGTTGTTTGTTATCAATGCCACAACCGGCGCGCCGATGAAGGACATGATAAAAGAAATCTGGCCCTTCATGCTGGCTTTGATCGTAGCCCTTATGGTGATGACATTTGTACCAAGCGTCGTCTTATGGCTGCCGCGACTACTTGGGTATAATGGTTAGAGGCAATTAACCTGAGGCTCAACTCGCTTGCTGTGCTGGGTGCCAAAACTTATGCGCTGATTTTAGTTCTAAGCCTGCATGGTGGAATGATAACGGGAAGGGCAGGGGTAGTCATACGACCCCTCCATTCCGTACTATCGACACATTGCTGACAATTCATAGTGTGGATCATTTGATACCTTGAGCCTAAGCTTGAAGTATCCTGCGAGGGCGATCAACGCGCCCTATCATGCCGCAGCTATAGGAAATTCAAACAACTTCAACCAATCGCAGCCCCAATCTTGACATAGCTTTTGCGAAATATGAATATGATGTCATGTTTATGGAGTCGAACGATGCCTCACCAACAAACACAGAATACAACTCCGATACTCAGCGCAGGTTTCAACTTCAGTGCCGAACTCGCAACCATGGCAAAGACATCCAAAAAAGGCGAGAAAACAAAAGCCGCAATACAAATTGCAGTGTGCAAATGTTTGGAGAGGGTTTCGTTGGCTGACCTGACCATCGCGAATATTTGCGACCGCGCCAATGTTTCTCACGGGACGTTCTACATCTACTTTTCAAACCGGACTGTGCTGGTTGCCGAAGTGCTGTTGCGGTTTTCTGAGTTTGTTCAAGCAAAGATGCGGCAGGCGTCAACAGGTGAACCCGGCAGACCAACGCGCGCAGCGACATCTGCCTATATGTATCTGTTCGAGCAGAATTTGGGTTTGATGAAATGCCTTCTCCGTCATTTGGACGGTTTTCCTGAAGCTCAGATTGTATTTCAAAATCTGAATCGCGAATGGCTGGAAACTGTCGTCGCCTCGACGGAGAACCGTTTGCGAAAATCTGGCCGTTCATTCGATCATGATGAACTGATGCGGCGAGCCTATGCGCTTGGCGGTATGATCGATCAGTATCTTGCAGGGCTTCTAATCGACAAAGACCTAAACATGGAGCCGTTCTCTCAAGATCGGGAGGCTGTTATTGATACACTCAACTTGCTTTGGGAGCGGGGAATGGAAACATGACGCTGCTGCAGAATGCCGAAACTATTTCTCCCGATAAATTGCAAAAGCACAACCAGACGGCCTGGGAAAACCAGAGCCGCTACGTCGCTGATAATTCGGATTTCTTCAAACAGCTTTGGGGCGGAAAACAGCCCCCCAAATATCTGCGTGATCTGCCTGAATTGCCTTTGTCCGATAAGTCCCAGCTTCGCGTTTCGCAAGCTGAGCACCGACCTTTTGGCATCAGGCGTTGCATGGAAAGTTGTACCCGACGAACAGCTTCTTGATGAGGCGCGACGAACCGCTGAAAAGCTGGCAGACATGCCGATCTTATCCGTCCGCGCTATGAAACGCGTTCTGAATGCATCAGCCAGCACGGATTTGGGTCGCGCGTTAGCTCTTGAAACCGAAGCGACCATCGCAGGCTTCATGGACCCTGAGACAACCAAATTGCTATATGCATTCTAAGCTCGACCCGCAGAGAGGGACGTGCCATCAGCAGGCACTGAATATTTAAAGCGAGGGGGCTATTCCAACGAAAAATTTGATGATGAATGCGTTAGCTAGGTCGACAAAGAAAGCTGATACAAGTGGTAACACAATAAATGCCAGAGGTGCGGCACCATAACGTTTGGTCACTGACGACATGTTGGCAATGGCGGTCGGTGTTGCTCCAAGTGCAAAGCCTGCAAAACCAGCACTGAGAACTGCCGCCTGATAATTCTTTCCAATTAATGGATACACAATGAACAGTATGAAGCACACTGTCATAATTACCTGTAACGCAAGCACAGAAATCAGTGGTGCTCCCAACTCGGCCAGAGACCAAAGCTTCATACTCATCAGCGACATTGCCAGAAATACAGAAAGGCAATAATCGGAAATAACGGCAAGTCCCCTTGTGCCTGCGGGCCATATCAAGTTTTTGAACAGGTAAGGAATGGTATTCGACATTACGATTCCAACCAGAAGGCATGGCACAAATAATGGCAGTTTAAGGCCTATATTCTCAGTTTCCTGATGTACTAAATAACCCAATAGAATGGCGATATGGACTGTGAGCATCCCTCGCATGAGGTTGATATGGTTGACCGCTTCTTCAGCCTCACCTTTTTGGGTGAACTTAAGACCAGCAATTGGGGTTGCATTTGGATCGCTTTGCAGCTTGTTGCGATCAATCAAATATTTGGCAATTGGGCCACCAATGAGTGCGGCACATATCAATCCCAGAGTAGCTGATGCAATGCCAATCTCTGCGGCTGCAGAAAATCCGCTTGCCTCTTGAATCTGGGGGCCCCAGGCAATCGCGGTACCATGACCACCAATCAAGGATGCCGAACCAAGTAGGACTGCAATGGATGTTGGTAGATCAAATATCATGGTTCCAAACAGTGCGACAATATTTTGTAACAGCATAAAAATTATGGTCAGCACAAGCAGGATTATCAGTAATTTGCCGCCCTTAAAGAGGTCTGAAAATTTTGCGTTCAGCCCAATGGTTGCAAAGAACACCACCAAGAGATAGTCGCGGACGACCAGATCAAATACGATCTGTTTATCAGTTAGCAGGTAGAATACCCACGTACCAATAGCGACCGTAATGCCGCCTGAAACTGGCTCAGGTATGTTGTAATTTCTCAAAAAATTTACTCGACGTGTCAAAAAAACACCAAGAAAATAGACAATAAATCCCATGGTGACGGCAATGAATGCGGGAATTTCAATTTCTACCATGTCGTTTCTCTTTTAGTCGTTTTGAGTGAAACTAATTTGTGAGTACCAATAAATTTTGCGAATATTGAAACTATCTAACCAACGCGAATTGAACCTTGAGTTTGTTGATCCGCTCTTTGGTCCAGTTTTGCGGTTTAGTCACTTCCAACCAGGCATCGATATAATGTTCAGGCGCATAGGTATGGCCGTATCCTATTGGAGGTATGGTTGAAGTCATGAGGTCTACCAGCAATTGCAGAAATGTGACCAGTGGATACCAGCGTAATTGTGGTGAAACATCGGGACCGCGCTCTCCATTCATCCAGTCGGGAATACGGTAGAATGATGCTGGTTCAAAAAATGTAATCGCATCGCTGGCATATTGAAGATACACAATTCGGACTGGCCCCCAGTTTGCGCCAGGAATATCTAGGTAATTTTTCTGGCTGGTAAAGCGCACATAAGAACCATCAGAATATCTTGGGAGCCAGGCTGGGGTATCTGGATCACGTTCATTAGTAATCGAGCGCCAGCGTTTGCTTGAAAATGGTGGTCCAGCCCAAAGCGCGCCATGATATGGGTCGGCAATTATCTCGGGTAAATCCATAGAAAATTCAGAATGTAGGGAACCAAGGCTTAGTCCATGAAGGTAGAGTTTTGGGCGTGAATGCTTCGGCAGTTTTGTCCAGTACTGAAAGACCTCCCGAAAGAGTGCGCGGGCAGTTTGTTCGCCATATTCAGGTTCGACCAATAGAGACAGCCAGCTTGCAAGATATGAGTATTGCACGCCGACGATTGCTGTATCTCCACCATGCAGATACTCGATAGTGTCAACGCCTGATGGATCAAGCCAACCGGTGCCCGTTGGCGTTGCCACAATCAAAATAGAGCGTTCAAATCCACCGACACGAATTAGTTCGTTAAGCGCAAGCTTTGCGCGATCAGCGGGGGTTTCTTCCGAGCGAAGTCCAACATAAACCCTAATGGGGTTTCGCACATGAGCTTCAAAATGTTCCTGTATCGCGTGCGCATTTGGGCCGCTCGAAATAAAGCTACGACCCATCCTGCCCAAACTCTCCCAACCCACAAGTGAGGATGAAGAGCCGGTTTTTAAAGAGTCAGCCGGTCTGGTGAATTTGGGTTCTCTAAATTTGTCCAGATCGGCATAGATGGAATCCGCCACACGAAGCGTTTGTTTGAAAATCAACCCGTCAACAAGGGAAGCCGCGATAAAAGCGACCACGATAAAACCGACAACATTTGCCACTCGTCGAGGCGCAATTCGTTTAATCAAAGTTGAGATCTTCATTAAAGTGAAGTTGAACAGACGCCCTAGTAAAAGCACGAGAAAAAACACCAAAAACGCAATTGCCGCAACTTGAAATGGTTGCGCAGAATCGACTGGATCTAGCTGCATGAGCTGGCGAATACTGTTCTGCCAGGATTTGGCCTGCCACAAGAAATATAGAGCAAAAACGGAACAAATTGATGCCATCGTCCATTTAAGTCGATCTTCCATTAATGTCTTTGGTCTGGGCAGTTCCAGATAGTCCCAAAGCCAAACGCCAAGTACCCCCAATCCATACCCAAACGCAAATGAAACACCTGATAGAACGCCCTGCAATGGGGCTACCCTCGGTACGAGGGATGGCGTTAAGGAAAGTGCAAAAACCACCGTTCCAACTAATAATCCTGTCACAGAAAATGTTGGTAGTATTTTTAATGCCATTGTCGCCCCCAACTATTTTCAACTAAAAGGAGAATTAGTTGTATTGTTTTTTAGGATCAGTTCAAAAAATCCATTTAGCTGTCGCTAAATTATGCTCTCCGAACTTTGTGATAAGTATTGAGAAAAACGATGATTTGGACACACTTCACCCGAGCAAATCATAACAGGTCTGGTTTAGGATGTGCAACAGGAATAGTATCACTCCAACGATGGCTTTCTTCAGTAAGTGTATAATAACTCAACGGTAATTTGGAGGCCGAAAGTGTTCTTATTGCATTCAGATGGCTTCGTCGGCTATGAGAGTCTGCAATTATGTTAGAGGATTTTTTAGATGTCTGACCATAAGAAGAGCTCGATCAATACCTCCGTCGAGGAAACTCAAACAAACGCCGCTTATCGCAGGGCGAAAGGTGAGTTTGTGCGAGGTGTCAGTGGTTTTCGCAGTGTTTTGGGTGAAGATCCGAATTTCCCCGCAGAACCTAATCGTTACCACCTTTTTGCGGCGTTGAATTGTCCTTGGTGCCACCGGGTGACGCTTGCAAGGAATATTCTGGGGCTGCAAGACAGCATTTCCTTGGATGTAGCCTTCCCCAATCGCACGACTGATGATGATCCCATAGCGGCCAGCCTGTGGGAGTTTAATCCGCAGCGGATCGCAACTCTTACCGGAGCAGCTTTGCTCGAATGCACGAGCGATACCGCAACCGGAAAACAGTTTCGTTTGGTTAAACAAATTTATGAGGCTGAGGGATCTGAAGAAGTTAGCGTGCCAATTTTATATGATAAGAAAAGCAAGCGGATTGTTGCAAACGAAAGTGCTGAGATCATTCGAATGTTGAACCGGCAGGCAAGTGCGCTGGGCAGTGTTTATTCGGATCAGGACCGACCTGATTTGTATCCAGAGAGTGATGATAATCGACAGTTGCGCGAAGATATCGACACATTGAACGGTCAAATCTATATCAACATCAATAATGGTGCATACAAGGCTGGGTTCTCTTCCGACCAAAAAGTGTATGCAACGGCCTTTGATAATTATTTCGGTATGCTTGGTGAATTAGAGAAGAGCCTCGCAGCTGACAATCGCAATTTTCTGACCGGCGATGCTTTCACTGAAGCTGATTTACGCTTGTTCCCGACGCTCTATCGACATGACCCTGTGTACTATGTGCGGATGAAATTGAATGGTGCCAAAATTCTGGATTTCCCGCATCTCTGGCGTTGGCTTTGCAGGGTATATGCTCTACCGGGCGTTGCATCGAGCAATTCCCTTGTGCATTGCCGTCAGGGGTATTTTGGCCGCTCGTGGAATAATGTGGTGCCACTGGGGCCGCTTCAACCGATGACATACCCAGAAGCATATGAGCATCCTGAATTGGTCGGCTAATTGAACTTAAAAGGGTAGGGAGTTTGCAGCATCTAAAGCAACAAGTCTCATTCTAATTTTGGAATGCGGCTTTCCAAACCTTGTGTTGGGGAAACCCGTAATGTGAAAGAAATTTGGTGATTTTGATCTAAGATAGATAGGAATGAAAAACGGCGAGGTTGTTTACCCCGCCGTTTATTGAGTTTTTGCTACTGCAAACTAATTTTTACTCTGAGCGTCCAGTACTTTCTGGTTCTCCACACGGTGTCGCCATGCAGCGCCCATGCTGTTCTTGAGGCTCTCTGGTAGTTGGTCCAAGGGAACAACCAAATCACCCTTAACTGGCCAATCCGTCAGTAAATCCGGATGATAACCTTTTGGGTAGTACTTCTTAGGATCAATTTCAGATTCACGGATGAATGGCTCCTGAATTTCCTCCCGGCTGGTTGTAGGATGGGGAACAACCAATTGGCCATTGCTGAAATCGAACTGTGGCGCACGGCTATTGGGGAAATCAGGGAGAATGCCTTCGCGCACCCAAATTTGTTCTTTCGTTACGTTGACAACAATTCCGTCAGGAGCGCCAAAATGGAATGGGCCCTTCCAATGTTCGCGGATTTCCGCAACAGATTCCTCATTGATATAAGGATCAAATGGCATGTGTGTTGTCATGAACAAGCGAGGTTGTACCAAATTTGCCACATAACCCGCAGCGTAACCAGGTGTATGGTGGGTGTCGATTGTATAACGAGCGAGGAATGGCGGCACGCCCTGCACGCCAGAACTGATTTCCACGAGCTCTGGCTGCTGTTCAGTAACAAACACGTCGCAGTCCTTAACATATGGGATGTCATTCATGTTTGGGCGACCATCGCCGGTCCAAACAAAACATAGATCATTCCAGTCTAGACGATAACCGGAAGCACCATCCTTGGCGTGCGAGCGTTGCCAGTGAGTGATTTTTACGCCGTTTTTTTCATAAACGACACCGCCATTGTCACGGAAATCAAATTCGTTGACCTCAATATCCCAGCCTTTACCAACCGGGAACACGCTGAATGCATCACGGTGCCAACCGGTCATCATTTTCATGCCGTCAACCATTGTGTTGGTGCCATATTCAGGAGTTCGCCCTGAGGGACCGTGAACTGTTAGGTTGTTATGCCAACCACCGGCCCATGTGCCAAACATCCATAAGTAAGGTAAACCACCAAAATGATCCACATGAAGGTGGGTGATAAACACATCACTGATTTCATTTAATGCATAACCAGACGCGATAATGTTTGCAGGCGATCCTTCGCCGATATCAAACATGAAAATATCACCGTTACCAAGCTCAACTAATATTGCCGTGTTCATTTGGCCAGGGCGAATGAACGGAGCGGAGCCCATAAATATGATACGCATTTCATTTGGTTGAACCTTCTCGGTTCTAGGAAACCAGTTCGAAGCGCTTGCCATCCATGGTGAAGGTTTGATGCCTTCAAATAACAGGCCTTCCTTCCATTTGTCGCCAGGCACGCCGCCAAATAATGCCGCTTTAACCTCCTCAGCTGAAGACGGTTTTTGGACGGCTGGGGGCTCGGCTAGCGCTAGTTGCGTTGCAACCGCCACAAAGCCTAACCCGCTGATCACGGTTTTTAGGTGTTTCAAAATTTTATTCATTATTTCCTCCCAGTGTAAAAGTGAAAATCTTCTATTTTAATTTTTCCAAGTGCACGCAAATCTCTAATCGAAGTAATTCAAAGGTGCGTGCAAGCGCCTGATATTCAGCTGTCCTTTCTGATGAATTGGGTCCAGAATTTTTCCGCAATAGCTGTGCTAGTTCCTCGAAGTCCCTGCACATTTCATTCAAGTCGCAGTCAGTGGTGCAATATCTGACAATCAACCCGTGTTTTTCAGGGAAATATTCTTTAAGTGAATTGTTTGTGTTTTCCATCTGGCAACGCCATGAACTCAATTGATATCTAACCAATTACTTCATAGATTTTACTGGGTGTGTAGGTATGTTACCGTATCATGCCCGCTTGATACGTCTGGGTTTACACTGTATTAATTTGCTAAATGCTTGTTTAGACAGTGATTTGGTTGATGTAATGAAACTTGGCGATGATGAACATCAGTGTGTAGCAGCATCCGCTGAACAGATTAAAAGTTCGCTTGATCTAGTATTACACAGTAAATCATTTGCGGGTGCTGAACGATTAAAGTCATTCCTTGCCTATATCGTTGAGGAACAACTTGCTGGTCGTGGCGATCAGATACGAGCTAAACGTATTGCTTCTGATGTGTACAATTTATCAGTTTCAGAAAGTGTTGAAAAAAACTCGCTTGTCCGTGTGGATGCAGGACGATTGCGCCGCAGGTTAAAGCTGTATTATTCAGATGAAGGCCGAGCGGAAACACTGCAAATATATGTAAAGAGCGGCGGATATTTTCCTACATTTGTAAATGTACAAAATGATGAACCGCCACAAGTTTCCAATAAACCAAAGGTGTTTTCGGCACGTCTTCTTGTTTCTTTTGGCACCATTTGTTTCTTGATATTTTTCGCTGCGATGTGGTACCAATTTTCGACTGATATGGAGCAGGTAGACGCCGTTGAAGCTGCGCCACCTTCCAGTAATCTTAATGAAATTGAGCGATTGGCCGTGTTTGAACAATCGCCTGCTGCATTACAAGCAAGTTCATTGGTCGTCGAAGCGCGCAACCTTATTTTTCCGCCTCTCAATGCTGTTCGCTTGAAAGCAGCAGTCGAGCTTTGCAAATTGGCAATTAAATTGGCTCCAAACTATTATGGAGGGTATTCCTGTTCGGCTCGTGCAATTGGATTTTTGGCATTTCTTGCAGATGACGGATTAGCTAGAAATAATCTGATTACAAAAGCTGGTGTACTTGCTGAGCGTGGTGTCAAAATTGATCCTACTCGCGCAAATGCCCAATCCGCGCACGCTTGGATTATGTTTGTTAACGGTGATTTTGAGGCTGCTATCGAAACAGGAAAACGCGCTGTCTTGCTGAACACCTCCAATAAAATGGCATGGAATTATTATGCGATGATGGCCGTTTTCAACGGCGATTCCAGCAAAGTGTTGAGCAATAAGGGAATGCCTAGCCTCGGGGGGGATCTGGAAAAAGTCTACCATCCATTCATTCTGGCAGGGGCCAATTTTCATGTTGGGGCATATTCGGAGGCGATCCGTTACGTTGAACAGGCCGCCGCAAAAACCGGGCATGCAAGTGCGCTGGTTACATCGATTCTTGCCGCATCCTACTTTGAAATTGGTAATAGAAAAAAAGCCAAGGAACTTGTCACGATATTGGGCCATTTCTGGCCAGGTCAGCAATTTGAGCATAAGCTCCTAAAATTATATCGGTACCCGAACGACGCAAATCAGATTATTTCACGAATTTATCAAGCTGACCCAATGCTAAAGTTGGCTGTTTCAGCTCCGCAATAACTGAGCCATTTTTGTTTGATTTGTGGATGGCGACACTGGCTATAATTTAGAAGTTCCACAACTCTCTCGCTCCAGAGGGTTGGACCGGTGGTGATCCTTTATTAATTATGGTTCCAGCAGCCGTGTCAGATGCGCCGTATGTGCGGTTTAGTCCTTGATATAGTCGGATGCTCTGTGTATTTGGTAACGTTCTTGCAATTGGAATGTCAGTTGCTGAACCGTTGTGAGTATTGGATAGCAAATTCGATCGTTATCGCGTATTCTTAATGGTAGGCGATACGAGCATTTAGCAGCGTTATCTGATTTGTCATCAGGTGGATAAATAGGAACTATTTTTGGCGTCTCTTACAATTAAAAAACTGGCCGCGCTTCTTGATGCTGAATTCGCCGGAGATCCTGATGTCTACGTGACGCGCCCGGCGCATCCGTTAGAAGCTGAGGGCGAGGGTGCAATTGCAATTGCAACCGCTCCTGAGTTTATTGCCCAATTGGCCAAGGTTGATGTGCAAGCGGCAGTATTGCCGATTGGAACCGATTGGCAGGCGCTTGGCTTGAAATCTGCAATATTTGTTCAACGTCCCCGCTATGCCTTGTCCTCAATTACAAAGCTGTTCAGCCATACGCCCGCTCTGCCCGTAGGAATTAACCCGACTGCCTTGGTTGATCCAAGTGCAAAAATCGGGGAAAATGTTTCAATCGGGCCGTTTGTTGTCATTGGTGAAAACGCAGTAATCGGTGATAATTCAAAAATATTCAGCCATTGCAATATCGGAGAAAATGTCAGGATTGGTGAAAATGCCCTGCTGCTTAATGGGGTGAGTATCGGTTTCAATGTAAGCATTGGAACTGGTGTGATCATACACCAAAACGCTGTCATTGGTGCCGATGGTTTTTCTTTTGTAACCCCTGATGTGGGTTCACTTGAAGCAGCCAAAGCTTCCATCGATTCCACCGTCCAGACCCAGAATACAGCGTTTTCCCGCATTAGTTCCCTTGGTGCTGTGACCTTGGGAGATGATGTAGAGGTTGGTGCCTGCACGACGATTGATCGTGGAACTTTGAAGAACACAGTTGTTGGCGATGGAACAAAGATCGATAATCAGGTCCAGATAGGGCACAATGTGGAAAT
>JAESUH010000198.1 GCA_016763155.1 Rhizobiaceae bacterium | reverse complement strand
TCGTTTAGTTTCATCTGTCATTTCTAATTTTAAAACTGTCAGAGTTTTACATCGGGCAGAACGTGGGTGCCTTCAGCGAGCAGGTTTGCTCATCACTTAGTAGTCGCTTTTTTTGATGCCAGTTTGGATGTTTTAGTCGGGTTGAAACATGCTCGAATTTGTTCTGCATCAAGAGTTTCTTCGGCCTCAAGCTGAGCCACAAGTTGTTCAATTTTTCGGCGGTTTGCCTTAATTATTTGAGCTGCAGTTTTATCGGCATTTTTTAACAAAGCAATTACTGCTTCATCCACCCGAGCGGCTGTTTCATCGGCAAAGGAGCGTGGTTGGGAAATAGTCTGTCCAAGGAAAGGATGGTCTTCGCTTTCGCGTAGGTTTATTGGTCCAATCTCTGCATCCATTCCCCATCTAGCCACCATCGAACGGGCCATATCAGTTGCCCGTTTAATGTCATCGTCGGCACCGGAACTGACGGAATCCAAGAATACCTTCTCCGCTGCACGACCAGCCAGCAAAATCACTAATTGAGTACGAAGATATTCTTCCGATAATGTGTGGCGTTCTTTTTCGGGCAACATATGAGTTCCGCCGAGGCTGCGACCGCGCGGAATGATCGTCACCTTATAAATAGGATCGGCATTTTCGGAGAAGAAAGCCGCCGCAGTATGTCCGCATTCATGCACTGCGAGACGATGCTTTTCCTCTGGCAAAATCGCCAGAGTACGCACTGTGCCCATTACTATTTTATCACGCGCCTCATCTACATCATCCATGGTGATTTTAGCTGCTTCTCTGCGGGCAGCGGTGATGGCAGATTCGTTCAAAAGGTTCTTCAAATCTGCGCCGGAAAATCCCGGCGTGCCTGCAGCAACAATACCAAGATCAACGCTTTCCCCCAACGGCAAACCCTTCACGTGAATTTTGAGGATGGCCTCCCGCGCCAGTTTGTCCGGCAATGAGAGGGTAACATGCCGGTCAAAGCGCCCCGGTCGCAACAGCGCCGGGTCAAGCACATCGGGCCGGTTGGTTGCAGCCAGCACAACCACGGCCTCGCGTGGTGAAAACCCATCGAGTTCGGCCAGTATTTGATTTAAAGTTTGTTCCCGCTCATCGTGCCCACCGCCCAATCCTGTGCCTCTGGTCCTGCCGATGCTATCGAGTTCATCAATGAATATAATCGATGGAGCTTGCTTTCGGGCAGCTTCAAACATACGGCGTACCCGTCCTGCGCCCACTCCTACAAATACCTCGATGAACTCAGAGCCTGATGTTGAGAAAAACGGCACATCTGCTTCCCCGGCCAAGGCACGTGCAAGCAAGGTCTTTCCGGTTCCAGGTGGTCCCATCAAAAGAACCCCGTGGGGCACTTCGGCACCGAGCTTCTCAAAGCGTTCAGGGTCACGCAGGAATTCAACAAGCTCTGATACTTCCCGTTTTGCATTGTCCTGTCCAGCAACGTCGTCAAATGTGATGCGCTTGGATTGTTTGCTGGGTTTGGTGAAGCGCCCGCCAAGCAGATCTTTCAGACCGCCCGGCATTCCCCCAGCTCCTCCCATGCCACCGGACATCTTTCGTGACATCCAGTAGTAAAATCCAAGGATCACGATCCAGGGCAATAAATAAGCAATCATGGAATTGCCAGAAGGAGCTTCAGCTGTAATTTCTACTTTGTGCTTCTCAAGCAATAGCAACAATTCTGCTTGGCCCTGAATTGGGACAACGGCACGCAGACGAGTTTTCTCCGTAGGTTTTTCAGATCGAAGTTCTGCATCAATCTCATGTTCAGACCAAACAACCTGCTGCACTTCGCCACTGCGAATGCGGTCCTTGATCTCACTATAGGACACAGTTTGAGCTGTATTTTGACTTGAGAGATTAAAGACCGAGAAGAATAATGCGAATGAGAAGAAAACAAATAGAGGCACAATCCAGCGGTTAAACGGGGTTGGACCTGAGTTTTGTGGTGGCGTGCTGTGATTTCCCATTTGTCCTCATTGTAGCAAGTTTAATGCAAAATCTGATCTTATGGCGTTACTACGGCAACACTTTGATACACATCAATGCAATGGGTCAAATCCAACTAGGTTCGCGGACAAGCGTCTCACAGACATGGATGACCAAAAAGTTCAGACCGCACCCAATAATTATGAAAGCGGTCTGATATCAATTTCAATGAAGCTCCAAATCGAAGCTTGCATGCATTTGGTGCTTAGACTTTGGTCGTTCTCAAATAAGAGCGAATTTCATTCCACCCCTGCGGAAAGAGGTCTTTAGCCGATGCGTTGTCAATGGAAGGTGGAATTATAACATCGTCCCCAGGGCGCCAATCTGCCGGTGTTGCTATGCTTTTTTCATCGCCAAGCTGCAACGCATCAATGACCCGTATAATTTCATCAAAATTTCGACCCACATTCATAGGGTAGGTCATCGTCAGACGCACCTTCTTATGGGGGTCTATGATGAATACAGAACGTACTGCAGCGGTCGCACTCTCAGCTTCGTGGATCATTCCATAGAGCTTCGCGATCTTCAAATCGGGGTCCGCAACAATTGGAAATTTAAGTGTTGTATTTTGAGTATCGTCAACATCTGCTATCCATTTAAAGTGCTCTTCGATTGTATCTGTGGATAGACCGAGTGGTTTGACATTGCGCTTGGCAAATGCCTCCGCGAGTTGAGCGGTGCGCCCCATTTCTGTTGTGCAAACCGGGGTAAAATCAGCTGGATGGCTGAAGAAAAATACCCAGCCGTCGCCGATGAAATCATGAAAGTCAATTTTTCCATTCGTCGTCTCGACAGTAAAATTCGGGGCGATTTCGCCGATTCTGATTGTCATGTCATTTTTCCTTTGGCTGGGGTTCATTTCCTCGTTGGAGGATACATATTCAACATATCAAATATATGTTCGAGCGCACAAAAATTCAATTGATCTAGATCATCTCATTCAGAATTACATAAACTCTTTCCTAGACGCAGATCTTTTTATTGGAATTCCGGTGAAAAACTGCTGCAATCCCAAGCGCGATAAACGCACCGCACGCGGCAAGCGCCATGTCTTTTTGAGAATCAAATTCATCCCCTTGAGTGCCAAGATATGCAGCGCCTGCTTTGGGGTCTACAATTCTCGCCACTATCCATTCTACGATCTCGAAACCGCCTGAATAAGTAAAGACCAGCGTCAACGCAAAGAGTGACGCAAAAAGGTACTTCCTTGTGACGACCCGAAAAACAACTTCCTGAAAAGGATAGGCAAGCAAAAGGCCAAAGGCGAAATGAACCACCCGGTCATAATGATTGCGCTCAAGATCGAACGTCTGTTTGACCCAGTCTCCAACCGGAACTTCGGCATAGGTATAATGAGAACCAACCGTATGGAGAACCGTAAAGACAAAGATCATTGTATAGGACACATTGGACAAGGGAAAATGTCGGTAGGTAGCCACAAGAACCACAATGACGACAATTACCAGAATATTCTCAAGGAACCAGTCAAACGGGTAAACCGGATTAATTGCCGCCCAGATCCAAACGCCCAAATAGGCCACCAGCAAAAATTGCAGCAGTCTGTTATCTGCAAAGTTTGGCTGTACCTTGGTAGGGAGCATTGTCATTGACGCTTGTGGTCCTTTGTTGTTGACG
>JAESUH010000197.1 GCA_016763155.1 Rhizobiaceae bacterium | reverse complement strand
CGCTTGAAGATTTTCAATCAATTTTCAAATATAAGTTCAAGACCTTAGCGGCAACTGAAGATTTCGCACAAACAGCATTGCAATTAATTGCCTGATCTCATGGAATTCAAATTAGCGGCACAAAAACAAAACCAAAAACTCTTGCTTTGGGAACTAATCTGCAATCCCCGCTCGAGGACAATTCTGGATATTTCAATAGATCATTGAAAGTTTTGATGGACCAAAACGGGGTAAATTTGAACCTTGAAAGCTCTCATCGTTTCTGCGAAACGACTGCCGCAAATTACATATGCTCAGATGATTTGGGCGTTTCGCTTCGCGAAAAGCCAGTGGTGGAGCCAGACGGGATCGAACCGACGACCTCTTGCATGCCATGCAAGCGCTCTCCCAACTGAGCTATGGCCCCTAATGCATTGGCTTGGCCAATGGCTTTATATGAAACCACCCTTGCGGATTGTTTCGGCAAAAATGTTCTTAGCCAGCGCCGGAAGCAGAATCAAGACATTTAATAATTTTGACCGCAGTTGGACAACAATATCACCTGCGGCACTGGCTGAATTTTAGGAATCTTCGTTTTTGTTTGCAGAGTCAGTTACAATAACGTCTGAAAGATCGTCATTGTCATCGTCAGATTCTAAGAAAGTGTTGTCGTCTTCCGACTCGTCGTCGTCGTCGTCAAGATCTACATCAACGTCGGGGATATCATCAGGAACCTCGTCGTCGTCGTCACTGTCGTCACTTTCTTCATCTTCAGCATCATCGAGGCTGATGATTTCTGGACCATCGTCAACAACTTCTTCTTCAGTTTCTTTGTCTTTGACTGCTTCTTCTTTAGTCTCAGCAGCAGGCTCAGGTTTTTTCTGGCTAGCCTTGGGTTTAGCAGGCTCACCTTCAAAAAAGGAAATTGGATATTCCTTACCTGTATAAGGCGAAACAATCGGTTCCTTATTCAAGTCGTAGAATTTCTTTTCGGTCTCGGGACATACCCGTTTCGTGCCAAGTTTTTCTTTAGCCACATCACACCTCATTTAAAGCGAATTTGGGCTTCCATAAACTGCTTGGCGACCTCTGTCAAAACCCAAATTGAAATTTGGAAGATTCATTTCTATTTTTGGGCAAAATTAGTGCATTTTTGCGGGTGTGTGGCTGGTGACGCGGAGAAGTGCCTGTGCTAAACGAGCCCAGATATTGCGCATAGACATGCGTTTCCCATTCCGGAGTGAAATTCAATGTCCCCTCACGGACACTTACAACCTATGATTTCCAGTCAGGCGTCGGCTATTTCGGGCGAAATTGTTGTGCCTGGTGATAAATCCATTTCCCACCGTTCTGTCATGCTAGGCGGCCTTGCCAGTGGCACAACCCGTATTGAAGGGTTGCTTGAGGGCGAAGATGTTCTCAACTCAGCCAAGGTTATTGCGGCACTGGGTGCAAAAGTAGAGCGGGATGGCGCGGCCTGGGTTATATCGGGAACAGGGAATGGTGCATTGATAGCACCAGCAGAACCTCTGGATTTTGGAAACGCAGGCACTGGGTGCCGTCTTTTCATGGGGCTCCTTGGTTCATATAATTTTCCCTCAACCTTTATTGGGGATGATTCTCTTTCTTCGCGTCCTATGGGGCGGGTGCTTGATCCGCTTCGGCTGATGGGTACTCAAGTGCTGAATGAAGAGGAGGGCGGGCGTCTTCCCGTTACCCTGCAAGGGCCACGGCAAACGGCACCAATTGAATATGAAGTGCCTATGCCTTCGGCACAGGTGAAATCTGCCGTTCTATTGGCCGGATTGAATACGCCAGGCATTACCACGGTGATTGAACGGGTACATACCCGCGACCACACGGAAAAAATGCTGATAGGTTTTGGTGCTGATTTAACTGTGGAGACCGATCAGGATGGGGTTCGCCGTATTAGCCTGGTTGGACAGGGCGAACTCAAGGGACAAGATATTCTGGTTCCAGCCGATCCTTCTTCGGCGGCATTTCCAATTGTTGCGGCATTGATTGTCCCGGGCTCTGACTTGCTGCTACCCAATATTTTGATGAATCCCACCCGCATCGGTTTGATTATCACCCTGCTTGAAATGGGTGCCAATATTGAAATCACCAATGAACGCCTCAGTGGTGGTGAAAATATTGCTGATTTGCGTGTGCGTTCCTCGACACTCAAGGGTGTCAAAGTACCAGCGAACCGTACAGCCTCGATGATTGATGAATATCCGGTGCTGGCGGTTGCAGCAGCTTTTGCGCAAGGGGAAACCTTGTTTCAGGATGTTGGCGAATTGCGGGTAAAAGAATCTGACCGTCTTGCGGCAGTGGCACGCGGCCTTGAGGTCAACGGCATTGCCTGCGAGGAAGGCGATGACTGGTTGAAAATCATCGGAGATCCTGATGGCAAAAATTATGGTGGCGGAACTGTCGTGACCCATTTGGACCATCGCATTGCAATGGCTTTCAGCGTATTGGGCATGGCCTGCGAAAATCCGGTGAGCATTGACGACGGTCAAATTATCGGCACGAGCTTTCCAAACTACCCAGAACTGATGAACGGACTTGGGGCCAATCTCGCAGTCAAACCCTTATGAGCCATTCTCCCCTTGTCATAGCCATAGACGGACCGGCAGCATCTGGAAAAGGCACATTGGCGCGCCAATTGGGGGAGCATCTGAATTTACCTCATTTTGACACAGGCCTTACTTACCGGGCTGTGGCATATGCATTATTGCAAGCCAATCTACCACTGGACGATGAGGAACTAGCGGTGAAAACTGCGGCAAATCTCGACCTTTCCAAACTCGATCGAAACATTTTGTCCGCCCATGAAATTGGGACTGCAGCCTCTAAAATTGCAGTAATGAGCCGCGTTCGACAAATATTGGTAGAAGCGCAACGCAAATTTGCCATGACCCCACCGGGGGCCATTATGGATGGTCGAGATATCGGTACAGTGGTTTGTCCTGATGCCACCATCAAATTTTATGTGACAGCAAGCCCTGAAATTCGCGCAAAGCGGCGCTATGATGAAATCATTCAAAATGGCAAGAGCGCTGATTATGAAGAGATTTTTGCTGATATCCTAAAAAGAGATGAGCGCGATATGGGCAGAAAAGACAGTCCGCTTCGTCCAGCTGAAGATGCGCACTTGCTTGATACCTCAAAAATGAGTATAGAAAATGCGTTCCAGAAGGCAATTGACCTCATTGAGCAGGCAGTTGCAGACTGAAACTAAATGAAACCCAGAATTTTACCGGGTTTAGAGAGTGCAAGCTGTAGGCTGGCGCTCTTTCTTGCTTTGAAGGCGAATGTGTCGCAAGCGCTTATTTAGTGCTGTGGCTGCCAAAAAATCAGGCATTTGCAAATTATGACATTGCTTCAATGCGCCTCCAATTCCTGTTTTCAGGAGGAGCAATGCCATTTACTTGAAACACCAACCCGGAGCGCACGCGGATTTCGGCATAGGCCGATCCGTCAGGAGACTTTATGAACGCAGTAAATCCAACCACAGAAGACTTCGCAGCTCTTCTGGAAGAATCGTTTGAAACCCACGACGTCATCGAAGGTGCCGTGGTCAAAGGCATCGTTGTTGCCATTGAAAAAGACCTTGCAGTCATCGATGTAGGCCTCAAAGTTGAGGGCCGCGTACCCCTAAAAGAATTTGGTTTTTCAGCAAAAGATGGCGGCCTGAAGCCCGGTGACGAAGTAGAAGTACTTGTTGACCGTGTTGAAAACGCCTTGGGCGAAGCTGTTCTTTCGCGCGAAAAAGCGCGTCGCGAAGAAAGCTGGATCCGGCTTGAAAAACAATTTGAAGCTGGTGAAAAAGTTGAAGGTACAATCTTCAATCAGGTTAAAGGTGGCTTCACCGTTGATCTGGATGGTGCGGTTGCATTCCTGCCACGCTCACAGGTTGATATTCGCCCAATTCGCGATGTTACCCCGTTGATGAACAATGCCCAGCCGTTCCAGATTTTGAAAATGGATCGTCGTCGCGGTAATATCGTTGTTTCTCGTCGTGCAATTCTCGAAGAGACCAGAGCAGAACAACGCCCTGAGATCGTTCAGAACCTTGAAGAAGGCCAAGTTGTCGAGGGTGTCGTTAAAAACGTAACCGATTATGGTGCGTTTGTTGATCTTGGCGGCATTGATGGCTTGCTCCATGTTACAGATATGGCATGGCGTCGGGTTAATCATCCAAGTGAAATTCTGAGCATCGGCCAGACGGTTAACGTTCAGATCATTCGTGTTAATCAGGAAACACATCGTATTTCCCTTGGCATGAAACAGCTTGAAGCTGATCCTTGGGAGTCAATCGAATCCAAGTATCCATTGAGGACCAAAATTACTGGCCGCGTAACCAACATCACCGATTATGGTGCATTTGTTGAAATCGAGCCAGGCATTGAAGGTCTGATTCACGTGTCTGAAATGTCATGGACCAAAAAGAACATTCATCCGGGTAAAATCGTTGCAACTTCTCAGGAAGTTGAAGTGGTTGTGCTGGATGTTGATCCTGCAAAACGCCGTATTTCACTGGGTCTGAAACAGACTCTTGAAAACCCATGGCATGAATTTGCTGATCTGTTCCCTGTTAACACTCAGGTTGAAGGCGAAGTGAAAAACAAAACTGAATTTGGTTTGTTTATCGGCCTTGAAGGCGATGTTGACGGCATGGTTCACCTTTCCGATCTCGATTGGAACATTTCTGGTGAAGAAGCCATCGAAGGCTACAATAAAGGCGACGTGGTGAAAGCCATCGTTCTTGATGTAGACGTGGATAAAGAGCGTATTTCATTGGGCATCAAACAACTTGATGGCGATCCAATGGGTGCTGCGGCTGAAAGTGGTGGCTTGCGCAGAAATGCAATCGTTACTTGTGAAGTTCTGGAAATCAAAGATGGCGGCCTAGAGGTCAAAATCGCTGATACAGATCTGACCAGCTTCATCCGTCGCTCTGATCTTTCCCGTGACCGTGATGAGCAACGTCCTGAGCGTTTCTCTGTTGGACAAAAAGTGGATGCTCGCATCACACAGTTTGACAGAAAAACCCGCCGGATTGGTGTTTCCATCAAAGCGCTGGAAATTGCAGAAGAAAAAGAAGCGGTGGCCCAGTACGGTTCAACCGATTCTGGAGCATCACTAGGAGATATCCTGGGCGCTGCTTTGAAAGAACAGGAAGACAAATAAGGCATTAAAGCCAATTTGAATTTCAAAAGGCCTGCATTCAACCGAATGTGGGCCTTTTTTTATTAATTTGATTGTCACGCTCTAGTTTTCTTGCGGTTTGAGCGACTTCCTGTTAACCGAAAGACAAAGTCTTTCATGGTTAGATTTTGGACCTCCAAAACAGGGAACATGCAACCGATATGGCCTTAAGTACCGACGACATTATTGACCGCAGACACCTTCGCAAGAAAATTTCATTCTGGCGGGTTTCAGCGTTTTTGTTGATTGCCGTTCTCATTGTCAGCCTGTTTTATTCCAGCGGTCTGTTTGATGGCCTCAACAAACAAAACTCAGATCACATTGCCCGCATTAAGATTGAAGGCACTATCACCAATGATGCACCTCTGCTTGCGCTGTTGAAGAAAGTCAAAGACGAAAAGCAGATCAAAGCAGTGGTCTTGAATATTTCATCCCCCGGGGGAACCACCGTTGGTGGAGAAACAATTTTTGAGGCTGTACGGGCGCTGGCAAAAGTGAAACCTGTCGCCACAAGCGTTGGCACATTGGCTGCATCTGCAGGCTACATGATTGCAACAGCATCAGATCATATTGTGGCGCACCGTTCGTCGCTTGTTGGCTCCATCGGAGTATTGTTCCAGTTTCCCAATTTTTCCGGCATGATGGAAAAAATTGGTGTGGAATACGAAACTATCAAATCCACCCCGCTCAAAGCAGAGCCCTCACCATTTAATAGAACCACCCCGGAAGAGCGTGCAGCGATCGACCGGGTTGTTCAGGATTCCTATCAATGGTTTGTGGATCTGGTTGCTGATCGGCGCAATATGAGCAAGGCAGATGCTTTAAAATTGGCCGACGGAACAATTTATACCGGCGGACAAGCGGTGGAAAATGGCCTGATAGACTTCGTAGGTGGCGAAGAGGCGGCAATTAAGTGGATGGTGTCGTCTAGAGACATTGATACGTCGCTGAAGGTGATAGAATGGAAGCCAGATCGTCCGGGATCAAATATTCTGAGTAATCCCGCTGCAATTGTGTGGCTGGCCAGTCAATTTGGCATCAAGCTGGACAATGGAGATACAAGCCAGTTGCAAAACTTCATCTCCAGACGGTTGTTTCTTGACGGACTTCAATCTGTATGGATAAACTAAAGACAGACTACAATTATTAAGGCGAGAATAAGTTATATTGTATCAAGTTAAAAAATGGGGAATAACATGATAAAATCTGAATTAGTTCAAGTAATCGCAGACAAAAATCCACACCTTTATCCACGTGATGTGGAAAATATAGTGAACGCAATACTAGATGAAATTTCCGGCGCGCTAGCAGATGGAAACAGAGTTGAGTTGCGCGGGTTTGGTGCCTTTTCAGTTAAGCACCGTCCAGCACGTATCGGTAGAAACCCAAGAACCGGTGAAAGTGTATCGGTTGAAGAAAAATGGGTGCCGTTTTTCAAAACCGGCAAAGAATTACGTGAACGATTGAATGCCTAATCGCTTACGCGGTTGAACGGCGACGCTAGAAGCATTAAGTTCAGTTTGATGTAATTATTTCAATCTTGGAGGTGGCTATGACCAAGCTGCTTAAGCTTCTAATCCTAATTCCGATTGCCATAGTATTGATTGTGCTATCTGTGGCAAACCGGCAATTGGTTTCCTTCAGCCTCGATCCATTTAATACGGAAGCTCCGGCGGTTTCGTTTGAGCTCCCGTTTTTCGTTTTTCTGTTTCTGGCCACCCTAACGGGAATGGTTTTGGGCAGTGTCGCCACTTGGCTTAAACAAGGTGCGGTACGTAAAAAACTGCGTGATGAACGCGCAACAAGTGAAACTTTGCGCCATGAAACAGATATCTTGAAAAAATCACTGGAAGTTACACCAGTGGAAATTGCGCCGGGTCTACCAGCCATAACCAGCACTAAAAATGCTGCGTGATTATTGACTGATTATAAAAATGAACCGCAGACAATCTCAACACAAAAACAGTTCGGCCCAACAAAAAAACGGGCCGACTCAAAATCCAAACAAGCCAGCCCATAAGAAAAGCAGGCCGGAAACTGGTGCGCAAAAGCCTGCCCAGGCTGCGGCTCCTGTCGTGGCTAGACGGCCACCCTCAGATAAACGTGCAGATGAACTCATCCCACTTATTCTTGAAGTAAAAGCAAATGAAGATTACGCGCTTCTTGATGTGGTGACGGGCTTAAACTGGAACGCTATGGCCCATTGAAGATCGTGCGGCCGGAGGCACAGGCGATCTGGCAAAAGGCGCTGGAGCCCAAAGAATGGAAAGCCGTGGATGCGATCTTTACGGGTGATACCGAAGAAGATGGCATGGGGCGTTGGCTGTTTCCATCAGGGCAGCTGGGTGAAACCTGGCCTATGGAGTGGGATGGAATAACCTTTCATGGGCGGTTCACATCGTTTCGTCATGTGGGCGTGTTCCCCGAGCAATCAAGCCATTGGCATTTTCTCTCGGATATGGTGCGGGAAGCTGCAAAGAAACGCTCAACCCCGCCAAAGGTTCTAAACTTGTTTGGCTATACAGGTCTTGCCTCTTTGGCAGCAGCTCGTGCTGGCGCTCATGTCACCCATGTGGATGCTTCCAAAAAAGCCATTGGCTGGGCGCGCGAGAACCAACAATTAGCTGATATGGAGAATTTGCCTATACGGTGGATTTGTGATGACGCAGTAAAGTTTTGTGAGCGGGAATTGCGACGGGGAAATACCTATGACGCCATCCTGCTCGACCCGCCTAAATATGGCCGAGGCCCAAAGGGCGAAGTTTGGCAATTACTGGATGATTTGCCGCATATGGTAGACCTCACCCGCGAGTTGATTTCCAAAGACCCACTATTTGTGGTGCTGACATCCTATGCCATCCGCTCCTCTTTTTATGCCATGCATGAAATTATGCAGGAGGCGTTTGGTGATCTGGGCGGAAAAATTGAATCTGGTGAATTGATCCTGCGCACCGAAGACAGTGCACGGGCCATATCCACCTCGCTATTTTCGCGTTGGATAGCCTAATGGCTGAGGAAAACCACCCCGGACAGGTGAAAGAAATCACCGCTGTTTCGAACCCTGTGATCAAATCTATTCGTGCGCTAAACCTGAAGAAAAACCGCGATGCGGATCAATTGTTCATTGCCGAAGGGCTAAAGCTGATTACCGATGCGGTGCAGATCGGCTGGAACATCAAGACGTTGATCTACGCCAAGAATATTCGTGCTACTCCCCATTTGCAGGAAGTGGCAGCGATAGCCCGGGCGCGTGGTGCATCTATTCTGGAAGTCAGTGAAAAGGTACTTGGCGCGATCACACGGCGCGACAATCCTCAAATGGTGGTTGCCGTGGTGAAACAACGCTGGGAGCCATTACGGGATATCAAGGTTCAAGGCGATGACGTTTGGGTTGCACTGGACCGGGTGCGCGATCCTGGAAATTTGGGCACAATCATTCGCACAGTGGATGCGGTTGGCGCCAAAGGCGTTATCCTTATTGGCGAAACCACCGACCCGTTTTCCATCGAAGCCGTACGCGCCACTATGGGTTCAATATTCAATATCAAAACCAGCAGGGCCAGCCTTGCTGAGTTTAAAAAGTTTCAATCTGAATGGCCGGGCATTGTTGTCGCCACCCATTTGAAAGGCGCTGTGGACTATCGAAGCCTGAATTATGCAGATCAACCCACATTGCTATTGATGGGAAATGAACAGCAGGGGTTACCAGACGAACTGGCTGAAAATTGCAGCAATCTGGCTTTAATCCCGATGGATGGTAAAGCTGATTCACTCAACCTTGCTATTGCCACCGGCATTATGCTTTTTGAAATTCGGCGAGACAAATTAAAGGTCAGCGGGACCGATGAATAAGAAACTCGGATTCATTTTAATTTGCGTCCTGGTGCTGGCTGACCAAATTTCCAAATTGCTGGTAGAAAACTATTTGCCATTCCATGAAGGGGTGGCGGTAATTCCGTTTTTCTCATTCTTCCGCACGTATAATGAAGGCGTCGCATTTTCTTTTCTTGCTGATTTGAACGACTGGGCACTTGTGGCCTTTACCCTTGTTGTTTGCGGATTCGTATTCTGGCTTTGGTCGAAAGTTGATCCGAAACGTTCCCTGTCACATCTGGGATTTGCGCTCGTCATCAGTGGTGCATTGGGAAACCTGATTGACCGGGTGTTGCTTGGATATGTCATCGACTTTATCCAATTTCATACGCAGTCATGGTCTTTTGCCATTTTCAATCTGGCGGATGCATATATCTCAATTGGTGCCTCCATCATAATTTTCGACGAAGTGCTGGACATCCGAAAGCAAAACCGTAATCAATCAAACAGTAATAATTGATTTCAGGAGTTGGTCATGTCCAACGGTTTTAAAGCCATATTGGTTTCCCGCGACGAAGATAAAAAGCAATCTGTCGACATTGTTGAATTAAACGACAATGATTTGATGGAAGGCGATGTCACCATCCAGGTCGATGCAACCACCATCAACTATAAGGATGGACTGGCTATCACCGGCAAAGGTCCTGTGGTGCGCCATTGGCCAATGGTTCCGGGAATTGATCTGGTGGGAACCGTGATCAAGTCGGAAAGTGATGATTTCTCTGAAGGTGACTCAGTCCTGCTCAACGGATTTGGCGTAGGCGAAGCCCATTGGGGTGCATATGCTGGACATGCCCGGCTAAAATCTGATTGGCTTATTCCACTGCCAAAGGGCATCACCGCCCTGCAAGCCATGGGGGTTGGCACGGCGGGGTACACGGCCATGCTGTGCGTTATGGCCCTTGAGCGCTATGGGCTTACTCCTGATCGCGGACCGATCATTGTAACTGGAGCCAATGGCGGCGTTGGTACAGTGGCAATTGCGATACTATCCAAACTCGGTTTTGAGGTAATTGCGTCTACTGGTCGCACGGAGGAAGCTGATTTCCTTAAATCTTTAGGCGCCACGGAAATTATTGATCGGGCTGAATTGTCTGAAGCCGGACGTGCACTCGGCAAGGAGCGCTGGGCTGGCGGGATTGATGCAGTGGGTAGTCATACCCTTGCCAATTTGATCGCCCAAACTAAGTATGGTGGCGCGGTTGCTGCTTGTGGTCTGGCCCAAGGGTTCGACCTCCCAACAACCGTAATGCCCTTTATCCTTCGCGGTATTGGTCTGCTTGGTGTAGATTCCGTGATGGCCTCAAAAACAATTCGTCAGGAAGCATGGGGCCGCATTGCCACTGATCTAGATATGAGCAAGCTAGACGCTTTAACCACAACCATTGGTTTCGATGGCATCATTCAAGCTGCAAATGACATTATGGATGGCAAGGTACGAGGGCGCGTTGTTGTGGATATGGCTGATACTCAGGCTTAAAAAGGGAAGCCATATCACGCATGTTTGTTTTGACGGATGCTCCGCTTATCACGATATATCAGCGTGAGTGTTCGTCATTGACCGCTCGAGAATTGGGGCGAAGAATTGAGGATTTATAATGTTTAAAAAATTATTGCTGGCATTGTCAGCCGCTACGTTTTTGACCGGGTCTGTACAAGCTGCTGATCTATCCGACTGGGGAGCGATTGAAAAAGCTGCCAAAGGACAAACCGTCTATTTTAATGCATGGGGTGGCGCGCAAAATATCAACGATTATATCAGTTGGGCTGGCGACACCATCAAGGAACGTTACGGCGTTAACGTCATTCATGTGAAACTTGATGATACCGCAAATGCGGTGGCGAAAGTGGTAGCCGAAAAAGCCGCCGGCACTGACAAGGGCGGCTCAATCGACCTGATCTGGATTAATGGCGAAAACTTTGCGTCCATGAAACGCCAGGGCCTGATGCTATCTCCAGGCTGGGCAGATAAATTGCCGAACTGGAAACTGGTGGACTGGAAAAACAAACCGACCATCACTACTGATTTTACCGTCGCTACCGAAGGCTATGAATCCCCTTGGGGCATGGCGAAAATGGTGTTCTTCCATGACACCGCCCGAAAAGGAACAATGCCAGATTCTTTTGCTGAGCTTGTTGCATGGACAGGAAAAAACCCTGGTCGCTTCACCTATCCATCTCCACCGGATTTCGTTGGCAGTTCATTCCTTAAACAGGCTTTGAGCGAAACAGTTGCGGACCCGGCCAGGCTTTTAATGCCAGTTGTAGAATCAGAATTTGAAACCATTACCGCGCCGCTCTTTGCCAAGCTTGATGAAATGCATCCAAACCTTTGGCGCTCGGGCAGGACCTATCCTAAAAACAAGGAAGCCATGCGCCAATTGCTGGCGGATAATGAAGTTGATATTGCCTTTGCATTTTCACCAGCTGAGGCTTCCAACGCCATTGCTAATGGTGAATTACCAGACAGCGTTCGTTCCTTCGTGTTTTCCAAAGGTACGCTGGGCAATACTCATTTTGTCGCAATTCCCTATAATGCGAACTCCTCGGAAGGGGCTTTGGTTCTGGCCAATTTCCTCATCTCAGCTGAGGCACAATTGCGCAAACAAGATCCTAAAATCTGGGGCGATCCAACCGTGCTGAATATGAGCGCGTTGAGCATGGAACAGCAAAAAGGATTCAATGATCTGGACCAGGGGCTTGCAACCTTGAGCCCAGGCGATCTGGGGCCAACTTTGAATGAAC
Organism: Rhizobiaceae bacterium; assembly: GCA_016763155.1. Lineage (GTDB taxonomy): Bacteria > Pseudomonadota > Alphaproteobacteria > Rhizobiales > Rhizobiaceae. The sequence goes on along the minus strand of JAESUH010000197.1, from coordinate 14,291 downwards.
CCCATGCAAGCTGGATGACCCGACTTGAAAAGGAATGGAGCCGGCGCTACGGCGTGGCCAATTAAGAATTAAGCATTGAACCGGGCCCATATGCCATGCTGAGAATCGCGCCAACACTTGCGCTTCTGGTATTGCTGGGTCCGGTTTTTTTTGGACTACTGGCAACAATCATTCCAGCGTTTGGATATTTTCCAGCCCTTGGCGGGGAAACGCTAACCCTTGACCCAATCCGCAATTTGCTTTTGGAACCGGGAATTTATCGCTCCTCGATGATCAGCCTATGGACTGGACTTGGAACGACGGTAATCTCACTTTTGGTTGTTGCTGGGTTTGTGGCCGGCTGGTCGGGCACAAATTGGTTTCGAACCATGCAGCACACCATTTCGCCGCTGCTATCGGTTCCCCATGCCGCCGCGGCCTTCGGGCTGGCCTTCATGATCACCCCCTCTGGCTGGTTGTTCCGGTTAATTTCACCTGAAATTTCAGGGCTAACCCGGCCTGCCGATTTACTCATTATCAATGATCCTGCCGGGCTTTCTATGATGGCTGGGCTGGTGTTGAAGGAAATACCTTTTCTATTTCTGGTAACGCTTTCCGCTCTGCCTCAGGTGAAGCCGAGACGCTTTGCCCATGTGGCAACCAGCCTTGGCTATGGGCGTATGGCAGGTTTTATCTATTGCATTTGGCCGCGCATTTACCCGCAAATCCGTCTCGCAGTTTTTGCTGTGATTGCCTATGCCAGTTCCGTAGTAGATGTGGCGCTCATTCTTGGGCCTACCAACCCTGCCCCCCTTGCTGTTCGATTGGTGGGGTGGATGAATGACCCGGATTTGACCATGCGGTTTCAGGCTTCCGCCGGTGCGGTTTTGCAATTGCTGATAACCGCTTTTGCCCTGCTTATCTGGATTGCATTGGAGAAAATTGGCGGATTTTTCCTGATGATGAAGCGTTGTCAGGGCAATCGATTTGCCAATGACAATCCAATGCGTATCTTTGTGTTAGTTTTGATTTCGCTTTCTATCGGCATGGTGTTTGCCGGCTTAGCAATTTTGGCGATGTGGTCGGTATCGGGTCTTTGGCCCTTTCCCGATGTGCTTCCCTCTTCGTTCTCGCTCAAGAGCTGGTCACGGCAGATTGGCACTTTGGCGCGCCCATTCTGGATTACAATTACCATCGGCGTCGCTTCGACCCTGATTGCATTGGTGATTGCTCTTGCCTGTCTGGAACGGGAACAGCGAACTGGAAATACCGGCGGTAACCAGGCCATGTTCCTGCTTTATCTACCATTGCTCATTCCGCAGGCTTCCTTTGTCTTTGGTCTGCAATTATTCTTTTTAATGAGCGGAATTGATGCGAGCCTGTTTGGCTTGGTGCTGGTACATATTGTGTTTGTGCTGCCTTATCTCTTTTTATCTTTGGCAGACCCCTGGCGTGCATGGGACAAGAGATATGGCTTTGCCGCAAAGACCATGCATGCAGGCGATAATCGCATATTCTGGTCGGTGCGTGCGCCGATGCTGCTTCGCTCCATTCTTGTGGCAGCGGCAGTGGGGTTTGCGGTTTCAATTGGCCAGTACCTTCCAACCGTTTTGATTGGAGCCGGACGGTGGCCAACAATCACCACGGAAGCCGTAGCTCTTGCATCAGGTGGTGACAGAAGACTGATTGGGGTTTATGCATTCTTGCAGATGGCGTTACCATTCATTGGCTTTTCAATCGCCGCGATTATTCCGGCGGTATTGTTTGCCAATAGAAGAGACATGAAGGCCTCAAGCTGAGCGTATGGAAATTTCTGCAAAACAACCGCTGGTGCTGGATAATATTGCCATTAATCTGGAAGGCAGACTGCTAATTTCCATAGATCAGACAATTGCTCCCGGTGATGTTTTATCGGTTATGGGGCCATCTGGTTCAGGAAAATCGAGCCTACTTGCTTATATTGCAGGTTTTCTTGATCCGGCGTTTTCAGCCAGCGGAAGAGCGCTTCTTGGAGATAGGGTGCTTACCAATTTACCTGCCGAGCAGCGACGTGTTGGGATGCTGTTTCAGGACCCTCTGCTTTTTCCCCATATGTCAGTTGAAGAAAATCTACTTTTTGCCATTCCGCACTCAGTTAAGAGTGGGGCGGAACGTAAATTACGGGTGAAATCTGCTCTGGAAACAGCCGACCTTCAAGGATACCAGGACCGCGACCCGGCCACGCTCTCTGGCGGCCAACAGGCCCGTATAGCCTTGATGCGGGTGTTGCTGGCAGAACCTGGCGCTTTGCTGCTTGATGAGCCATTTTCCAAGCTGGATGCAAAACTCAAATCACAGACGCGCAAATTTGTGTTTGAAGAAGCAAGAAAGCGTGATCTTCCGGTGCTTCTGGTGACTCATGACGAGATAGATGCCGATGAGGCCGGTGGGAAAGTGTTTAATCTGGAGAATACAGAGGAACAATGAGCCAGCGCCTTTCCAAGCATAAATTACCCGACCGACCGGTTAATCAATGCTTGCCTGAATTGTTGGATGCATTGGAAAACTCCAACCGCGCAGTGCTGATTGCACCGCCGGGTGCCGGTAAAACCACCACCGTTCCCCTAGCTCTGCTTGAAGCAGACTGGTGCAAAGATCAAAAAATCATTGTGCTTGAACCGCGTAGACTGGCGGCTCGTTCCGCAGCGCGCTACATGGCCTCTCTGCTGGGAGAAAAAATCGGCGAAACAGTTGGTTACCGGGTTCGAATGGACACCAAAATTGGTGCAAAAACCCGTATTGAAATAGTCACAGAGGGAGTGTTCACCCGCCAGATTCTCAACGATCCGGAATTAAGCGGCATTGGTGCCGTGTTATTTGATGAGTTCCATGAGCGTAGTCTGGAGGGCGATTTTGGATTAGCCTTAGCGCTTGATGTGCAATCGGGTTTGCGCGAAGATTTGCGCCTACTTCCCATGTCAGCGACCCTTGACGGGGCAAGTGTGGCTGAATATTTGGGTGGCGCGCCGGTGATTGAAAGCGAGGGGCGGAGTTATCCCGTTGAAATTCACCACTCGCCGAGACAGGGCGGCGAACCGATCGAAGATGCAATGGCAAAAGCCATTCGCAAGGCGCTAATCGACCATCAAGGTAGTATTTTGGCATTTCTCCCCGGCCAGCGAGAAATTCACCGAACCGCCAACAGGCTTGAAGAGCGCTTGCCAGCCAACGTATTTCTAGCGCCTCTTTATGGTGGGCTTAATTTTGCGGAACAAGACGCAGCCATCAAGCCAGCACCTGAAGGCAAACGCAAAATCGTGCTTGCAACCAGCATCGCTGAAACCTCCTTGACCCTCGAAGATGTGCGCATCGTGATTGATAGCGGCCTTTCCAGAGTGCCGAAATATGATGCAGCGACCGGCCTTAGCCGGCTTGAAACCATCCGCGCTTCCCGTTCGTCCATTACGCAAAGGTCCGGCCGTGCCGGGCGTACCGCCGCGGGGATCTCCATTCGCTTGTGGCACGAAAACCAGACTAATTCACTAGAACCCGTAGACCGACCGCAAATTTTAGAAGCCGACTTAATATCATTGGTGCTTTCCCTTGCCTCATGGGGGGTGACGGATTTTACTAAGTTAAAATGGCTCACACCTCCACCAAAAATTGCCTGGCAAGAGGCTTTCAATCGCCTGATATCCCTTGGAGCTCTCAACCAAGATGGTTCGATCACACCAAAGGGGCGTAACCTCAGCCAATTCAGCCTTGGCCCTCAACTTGCAAATATGGTGCTGGAAGCTTCCCGCCATGGCAGTGCCAGAAAAGCCGCCGAACTGGCGGTATTGATTACCGAACGAAACCTTGGCGGCAATGCGGTTGATATTGAAAGCAGGTTTTCGGGCATTCGCAAAGGCGGCAAGCAAGTCGGAAATCAGGTGCGCTCCATGTTGAAAATGGTTGGAAAATCTGAAATTCGCAGCACCGACAAAGAGCTTTCCACCGGGGTCCTGCTATCCTTGGCTTTTCCTGATCGCATTGCACAGGCACGTGGCAGGCCCGGACATTTTCGACTGGCCAATGGTCGTGGAGCAATTCTGCCTGAAGATCTGGCTTTGGCCAAAGAAGATTTTCTTGCGGTGGCAGAGCTGCAAGGTGCAGCTTCTGGTGCAAGGATCATGTCAGCCGCAGCGCTTTCACGTCAGGATTTGGAAAAGTATCACGGAGAACGGATTAGCGAACAACGTGAAGTAATTTTTGATGCCGCGGAAAAACGGGTCAAAGCCAAAACCCATCGGCGATTGGACAAGCTATCACTAAATGACGCGGCCAGCGCGCTATTGCAGGAAGACCCGGTGGGGTCAACACTGATGACTGGCATTAAAACCTTGGGAGTGGACCGGCTTAACTGGACCAGTGGCGCAAAGACGCTACGAAATAAACTCGATTTTCTTCACCATATGGCGCGGCTTGATTGGCCCGATGTTAGCGATGCGGCATTGGGCGAAACGCTCGACCAATGGCTGGAGCCTTTCTTGCGTGGTGTCAGTAGCTTTGCCGGAATTTCTACGGATATTCTCGTGAACGCATTGCAATTTTATGCGGGGCATGAGCGCGTCGGAAAATTGTCATCCTTGTTGCCAAGCCATTTGATCGTGCCAAGTGGTTCAAAAATTCCGATACATTACGAAGATGGGCAAGCAAGCCTGAGTGTCCGTGTGCAGGAATTGTTTGGCCTTACGACCCATCCAACCATCGGAAATAATGCTCCCATTTTGCTAGATTTGCTGTCACCTGCCCACCGTTCCATCCAGAAAACTCTCGATTTACCGGGGTTTTGGCAGGGTTCATGGCGGGATGTCCGCTCAGATATGCGCGGGCGTTATCCAAAACATTTTTGGCCAGAAAACCCTGCTGAAGCGCTGCCAACATCCAGGGCAAAGCCACGCAAGTCTTGAATTCAACCTCAGGTCATGCACTCATAAACTAAATTTCTTACTACCCATAAAGGCCCGCATGAAAGACAGTTACGCAATTCCAGAACAACATGCGTTCAGGCTTGAAACGCTGGTAAAAATTCGCTGGCTTGCGGTGATTGGCCAGACAATCGCCGTGTTGTTTGTTGCCTTTATATTGAAATTCAATTTCCAGTTTTCGCTCTGTCTTGTGGCGATTACCTGCTCTGCCTGGTTGAATGTGGTGTTACGGTTTCGTTTTCCGCGAAACCATCGCCTTTCGGAAAAAGCTGCCATTGCGCTGCTGGCCTATGATATTTTACAACTGACATTGCTGCTGTACCTCACCGGAGGATTGCAAAACCCATTTGCCATATTGCTGGTAGTGCCTGTGATTATTTCAGCCACCATACAACCCATTAAACAAACCCTGTTGCTAGGGGCTCTGGTTGTGATTGCTACCTCCCTGCTTGTGTTTTTCAAGCAACCTCTGCCGTGGCGAGGCGTTGAGGCACTGGATTTTCCGTTGTTATATGTGGCCGGTGTTTGGGTGGCGATCATTTCCAGCCTGATGTTTACGGTGATCTATGTATTTCGGGTGGCGGATGAATCACGCAAACTGGCCGAAGCTCTCGCGGCAACTGAGCTGGTGCTCCAGCGCGAGCAACATTTATCGACACTGGATGGACTGGCAGCAGCAGCGGCACATGAATTGGGAACGCCGCTCGCCACCATTGCGCTGGTTTCAAAGGAGATGATCCGCGAGTTAAAGGACGGTTCTCCCATGATGGACGACGCAAAACTATTGCGCAGCCAGGCAGAACGTTGCCGCCAGATATTGCAGAAATTGACATCACTCTCTGGAGAGGGCGACAATCACCTTGGCAGCATGCCATTTTCTTCCATTCTGGAAGAAGTATCTGCTCCCCATCGTGATTTCGGAGTTGAACTTTCACTCATCGTTACCGGAGATACCACTGCGTCCAAGACTGGCGAACCGATCTGCCGTCGCAACCCGGCAATTATATACGGACTAGGCAATTTGGTGGAAAATGCCGTCGACTTTGCCAAGGAAAAGGTGAAATTGACTGCTAGCTGGGATGCAGATGAAATTACCCTGCAAATTCGTGATGACGGACACGGTTTCAGCATAGAAGTATTAAACCAGATCGGAGAACCTTTCGTTACCACAAGGGAGCGATCCAATATCGAAACTGGAGGCGGCCTTGGCCTCGGCCTGTTCATTGCGAAAACTCTGCTGGAACGCAGCGGGGCCACAATTATTTTTGGAAATGTCGAGGCCGGACAAGGTGAAGGAGCGATCGTATCCATCACCTGGCCTCGGGAGGCAATCGAATTGAATTCCTGAGCGCCTCATAAAGTTTATCTGCTTGCCTGTGGATTAAGAACGGGCAGAAAAGACAACATTTTTTGACTTTTTCGTACAAACGTTCCACAAGGTTTGAGAGAATAAAAAATTATGACAAGGACTGCCATCATGTCAGATAATGCAGCTTCAGGTACTGACCTCGGGGACGACAAAACCCTGCTGCTTGTGGATGATGATCGACCGTTTTTGACCCGATTGGGCCGGGCGATGGAAGCGCGTGGTTTCACTGTTGATACGGCAGAAAGCGTGACGGAGGGGATTGCAAAAGTTCGCATCAGTCCTCCTGCTTTTGCCGTGGTAGACATGCGGTTAAATGATGGCAACGGGCTGGACGTAATCGAAGCAATCCGCTCAAAACGCCCTGATAGCAAGGTCATTATTCTCACAGGTTACGGCAATATTGCTACTGCAGTTACCGCTGTGAAAATGGGGGCCGTTGATTATCTGGCCAAGCCTGCGGATGCCGATGATGTCTATACCGCGCTCACCCGTAAGCCGGAAGATAAGGCTTTGCCGCCTGAGAATCCAATGTCTGCCGATAGGGTGCGCTGGGAACATATTCAGCGTGTCTATGAGCTTTGTGATCGCAATGTTTCGGAAACTGCGCGCCGGTTGAACATGCATCGCCGCACATTACAGCGTATATTGGCTAAACGCGCACCGCGCTAGTCTTTGCCTGATACATGGTTTTGTCATAATAATAATTGCTATGACCGCCATTCATAATGATTTCAAATGGTTGTGCATGTGCATTCTCAAACTTGAAAAATGCGCGCATCAGGCCATATGGTAATATCAAACAGCCATTTCTGTGAGGTTTTGGATTGTTTAAGGGGCAAACCAGTCAGCTAAAGAAACCCATAGGGGAATTGCGACCATGTTTAGCCCAAGCGTATCACCAACGATAAGGCCGGTTTTGGCACTACCAATTTTGGCAGTTTTCGTTTTATTGTTGATACTTACCCCTGCCCGAGCCCAAAAACGTCTTGCACTTGTGATGGGCAATAACGCCTATGAAAATGTGGCGAAACTAAAAAAAGCGACGAATGACGCAAAGGGGATTGGGGAAACTCTCACCAGTTTGGGTTTTGACGTAACCGTCGCCACTGACACATCACGCCGGGAAATGAACAGGACCTTGCAGACCTTCAATAATTCAATTGATGAAGGGGATATTGTCCTTTTCTTTTTTGCCGGACACGGGGTGGAAATTGACGGAGAAAATTATCTGCTGCCGATTGATGTGCCTGATGCAACCAGCGATCAGCTTGAATTTATCAAGGCAGAGACCATTCGGCTAAATACAATCCTGCAAGATTTAAGAGCAAAAAAGGCGCGATTGAACTTGGTTATTCTGGATGCCTGCCGAAACAATCCATTCAGCGGCGCAGCTGGACGGAGCCTTGGCGGACGTAAAGGACTGGCACGCATCTCTGCCCCACAGGGTACATTTGTCATGTATTCAGCCGATGTGGGTGAAGCCGCACTTGACCGGCTCGGCGATGATGATGCAAATCCAAATTCCATTTTTACCCGCACTTTAATTCCCCTGATGAAAACACCGGGGCTTGATCTGGTCGATACGGCACGCGAAGCCAGAAGACGGGTTAGAAAACTTGCTCTTTCAGTTTCCCATAATCAGACCCCCGCATATTATGATGCCGTATTGGGAGATTTTTATTTTACTTCTTTGGACGCCCCGAATCAGTCGCAAAATTCAGCAAATAGTAAAAATCTAAACCCACCACCAACAACAAAACCGGTTACTCCAATTATCAATCTTGCACTGGGCGATGATAATGAAACCTCCCCCTCAGGAGAACGCAACGTCCCTGCACTGCAGGCAAATTTCAATCTACCCAGCCTGGTGGTTACTGCTGGAGAAAAAGACCTCATAAAGGTCTGGGACGCAGATAATTTCAAACTTATTGCAGAGCTCAATGGCGAGAAAAAAGTATTCTCCACTTTGAAATTGATTGATAAGGGCCGCTCTCTTTTAGTGGCTGGGGAAGATGGGTCGGTGGTATCTTATTCCCTGCCTTTGTTCAAAAAAACCAATGCATTTTACCCAGGCTTCAAAGTGTCTGTGCTGGCTCAGGCGATTGATGGCACAATAATGGTTGGCGGCAGTGATGGGTTATTGGCCGCCTATGATAAAACGACATTAAAGGAAATTTGGCGGCGACAGGCTCACGATGGGATTGTCAGCCCAATTTTACCGCTAGGGAATAAAGTTGTTACGGCTTCTGAAGATGGCGCCGTGGTGACAACAGACGTTCGCTCCGGCCAAGAGACAAGACGGGTGCAAACATTTGCCGGTGGGAAAATTACGGATATTGCCTTCATCAACAAAACGACCATCGTCGCGGTGCACGAAAAAGGTAAGATCGCCTACATCAATTTGGCCACCGGAAGAATTAGCGTTATTCAGGGGCATGATGGTTGGATTTCATCGGTGGATGTTACCCCTGATGGAACAGCAATTGTCACAGCTGGCGTCAATGGTAATTTGAAATACTGGACCCTTGGAAGTACATCACCATTTTATTCCATAGCAGCCCACAGCGATGTGGCGTCTGCTGCAAAATTCCTTACCGCAGATTCTGGCGGTAAATTGGTCAGTGCAGGGTTTGATGGGGCATTGCGATTTTGGCGAGAAAATGGAGATGGCAAGATTGGCGAGTTGGAACACGGCTCCGCTATTTTGCACTTTGATTATTTTTCAAAAGGCGGATAACTCCACCTGTGTAATGATCCTCAAAATATTTTTACAAAATTAAATTACTAACCGCCTGATTGAAACTGTTTGATTTGCGTGCAAATCCATTCGAGCAGGCTGCTTCTTTCTTGAGCAAGTATTGGATCAATTGACAAAATTTGCGCCCAACTAAACAAAATATTTCCGGCGTTTTCCATTCATTGCCAATCATAATTAAAAGATAAGTGCTTGCTTCTACAAGTATTTCCAGCAATCCTGACCCCAAGAAGTGACGTTTGTCGATTATAATTACCAGCAGTTCAGGCCATTTTGTCAAAAGACAAGGAATAGAATATGAAACCTCTCAGAATTTTCTTCGCAGCTTCAATCTTGGCAATGAGCAGCTCTGCTGCTGCAATGGCTACGGATCTTCTGCCATCCTGGCAGGATGGTGCAACAAAAAATTCCATCATTAGTTTTGTCGATAAAGTGACTAAAATTGGCGGTCCGGATTTCATTGAACCGGCGGATCGCGTCGCTGTATTCGATAATGACGGCACATTGTGGTCAGAGCAGCCCATATATTTCCAACTTGCTTTCGCACTTGACCGCGTCAAAGCGCTGGCACCTAAACATCCAGAATGGAAAGATACTCAGCCCTTCAAGGCTGTGCTGGAAAACGATACCAAGGCCCTGATCAAATCTGGAAAACGTGGCCTGATGGAGCTGATGATGGCGAGCCATGTGGGCATGTCAACGGATCAGTTTGCAGAGATTGTGGACGCCTGGATTTCAAGCGCGATGCATCCAAAAACTGGCAAGCTATATTCAGAAATGGTTTTTCAACCAATGATCGAATTGCTCGGTTATCTGCGTGAAAACGGATTCATGACATATATTGTCTCCGGTGGCGGCATAGAATTCATGCGGCCATGGACATACAGGGTCTACGGCGTTCCGCCTGAGCAAGTTATTGGCAGCAGTGTTAAGGTCAAATATGAAATGAAGGATGGCAATCCTGTACTAACCAGATTGCCTGAAATCAATTTTATTGATGACAAGGCCGGGAAACCCGTTGGCATTCATTACCACATTGGAAAACGCCCTGTTATGGCCTTCGGCAATTCAGATGGCGATTTCGAGATGCTGGAGTGGACCACATCGGCCAGCGGTGCGCGGTTTGGACTTCTAGTACATCACGATGATGCTAAACGCGAATATGCCTATGACAGGAAATCACATATCGGCCAATTAGACCGCGGCCTTGATGAAGCGCCAAAGCGTGGATGGTCTATTACCAGCATGAAATCCGATTGGAAATGTATCTATAAATACCAATGCCAGGCGAAGTGATTAGCATCCGTCTCATTTTGTGAGGCCCATGACGACTCTAGTGTGATAGATCGCACATCACCGGGCGATACTCGCCGCCATATACTACATATCGAAACCCCAACTATTGGAGGGAATTGCTATGTTTTTACGGAATGCATTGAATATGCTGGTTGCGATCACAATCATATTGCCAACTATGTTTTCAGGGCATGGTATTGCCCATGCTGAGAAATTTATGTCTAGGCAGAATATTGTTGATGGCCTGAAGAAACGAAATCGGACAAATAAGGCGCATCGACAGGTGAGGCGCGACCAGCGCCGTGTCTCAAAAAAACGTGCGTCGCAATCTCATAATCGTCGTCGCAACCCTCAAGGGTTTAGAGCTCCGCCAAGGCGTGTTCATCGTCGTCCTCCTCAACGCGATAATCATGTGATTCTGCACAGTCGCCCACCTGCCCGTGATGGTCGTCTCAACCGACGTCGTGCACCAGAGCGCGATAGCCGTGTTGTCCGCCGCCGCGCTCCGCGTCCAGATAATGGGCATTTGAAATTCAGAGTGCCGCAGCCTGATCGAAACGTGGTGGCTAAACGACGTGCACCAAATCGCAATCCGCAACACTTCAATAATCAAGTTGCCAGCACATCTGGCACTATAAACGGACGCGGAATTCGCTTTGAAGAACAAGGATCGGCTTATCCTGATGGCGCATCTGTTGATTTGGAAATTCTGTTTGAATATGATTCTGCCAGAATTAGTCCCAAATCTGTGCGCCAGCTAATTACCCTGGGTGAAGCGCTACAGGATGCATCCTTGAATGGTTCGCGGATTATGATTGCAGGCCACACAGATGCAGCCGGAGGCAATGCCTATAATGAAAACCTATCCTTCCGACGGGCTCAGTCAGTCTCTGATTTTCTGGCCAATTATGCAGGAATTTCTCCTAACCGCCTCGCAATTGAAGGTTATGGAGAGGAATATCTGAAATATCCAGATGCACCAAATTCCGGACAGAATCGCCGGGTTGAGATAATCAACCTTGGAGGTTAGCGCAGAAAAATCGTAAATTAAAATCAGATGCGGCCGGATTGTAAATGACAACCCGGCCGCATTTTTTCGTGCTCGATTAATTAACACTGGAAAGGGTTAGAACGGTAGCCCAACGTAGTTTTCTGCCAATGACTTCATCGCGCTCTCAGAGGAAAATAGATATTCCAGATCAGTCTGCTGCAGATGATTATCAAAATCGCTATTGGCAGGAAATTTATGCAACAAATTGGTCATCCACCAAGAGAACCGTTGCCCCTTCCAAACACGGGCCAGTGCTTTTTGTGAGTATTGCTCAAGGCCGGTATCATCGCCCTTTTTATAATGATCCAACAATGCATGATACAGATAATAGATATCTGAAGCGGCACTATTTAGGCCACGTGCACCTGTTGGCGGAACGATATGAGCAGCATCGCCTGCCAAGAACATATTGCCATAACGCATTGGTTCGGCAACGAAACTGCGTAGAGGTGCGATGCTTTTTTCAATCGAAGGACCCGTGATCAATTGTCCTGCTACATCAGCGGGCAATCTGTTTTTAAGCTCTGTCCAGAACGCATCGTCCGACCAGTCCTCAACATTATCATCAAGCGACACCTGAATATAATAGCGGCTCAGAGCTTGCGAGCGAAGCGAACAAAGGGCAAAACCGCGTTCACTCTTGGCATAAATCAATTCAGGCGAAACCGGTTTTGTACGCGACAAAACGCCGAGCCAGCCGAACGGATAAACGCGTTCAAATTCTTTTATTTTGTCTTTCGGAATGGATTTTCGACTGACCCCGTGAAAGCCATCGGCCCCGATAATATAGTCACAATCAATGCGTTTGATATCATCGCCATCGCGATAAGTGACATAGGGTTTATCACTGGTCATATCGTGAGGTTGTACGTCCTGCACATTATGGAGAACCGCGCCGCCTGCTTTTTCTCTGGCATCATAGAGATCACGCGTGAGTTCGGTTTGACCATATACAATGACCGAGTCACCACCGGTTAAACCCTTGAGATCGATGTGGTTACGCACGCCGTCATGGGCGATATCAAACCCGTCATGAATCTCGCCTTCCTTGTCCATCCGCTCACCGCATTGCGCTTCCCGCATCAACTTGGCAAACCCGTGTTCCAGCACACCGGCACGAATGCGCCCAAGAACATATTCCCTGCTGTGCTTTTCCAGAACAACGTTATCAATGCCCTTTAAATCCAAAAGCTGGGAAAGTAACAATCCGGACGGACCACCACCAATAATTGCGATTTGCGTTTTCATGTTCTTCTCCATTTTCAAGGATGCTATCGATTTTCAACGGATAAAAGAATAGACGGAGAACTTCTTCTCTTGTACATATCGAACATGATGGACAACATAATTCACGGTCAAATTCCCAATTACAACCTTTATGGCGAGATGGGCGACCTGCCGGATGTCATTCATTGCGAGGCGATATCCACCCGGTCAATCTTGCATGACTGGAACATCGAACCCCATCGACACAATCGCCTCTATCAGTTTTTTTTGGTTCAATCGGGCGGCGGTGAATATCATATCGACGGCCGTCAAGGTAAATTGAAGCCGCCGCAAATACTCAATATTCCTCCCCGAATAGTGCATGGTTTTACGTTCATAACCGGCACGCAAGGGTGGGTGATCACCATACCTGTGGAAGTACTGGATCAAAGTATCGGCGATAATTTGCGCCCACATCTGGATATGCCATTCGAAACCGATCCAACTTCAGGGCTAACTGCGTTGTTTGACGAAATTGCGCGCGAGCACGCCAGCCGTCGTTTCGGCCGTGCACATATACTACAATCGCTAATCTCACTAATTGCAGGACAATTGGTACGAATAAATGCGGAAAAAGGACAAGGCAAAATATTGAAACCGGCTCACCACTCATCCGAAAATTCGAATTATTGTTGGAACAGCATTTTTGCGACCATTGGACCGCGACTGAATATGCGAACGCACCGGCAGTGTCACCAACCCATTTAACGAGACTCGCCAACAAACATACAGGCATGCCCATATCCAAGATTATCGAAGGTCGGCTAATACAGGAAGCGCGCCGAAATCTAGCTTACACCAGCCTCACAGTTGCCGAAATTGCCTATCGAATTGGCTATAAAGACCCTGCCTATTTCACCCGTGTTTTCACCCGAACCACCGGCATCACACCGACAGAATTTCGCAACAAACTTGAAAATGATCTTGAGGTTCGCCGGGTTCAAACGCCCAAATAGCGATGCAATGCGTCGCGGTCCGAGCGCAGTTCATCGGAAGTGCCGGACCAGACAATTTTTCCACGCTCGATGATAAAATTGATATCTGCAATTTTGAGCAGGTCTTTCAGGTTCTTGTCGACCACCAAAATTGACATATTCTCGCTCTTGATACGGTTCAGCGCGGCCCAGATATTCTGGCGCACCAAAGGGGCCAGCCCTTCGGTTGCTTCATCCAGTATCAACAGTTTTGGATTGGTCATCAAAGCTCGTCCGATTGCCAGCATTTGCTGCTCGCCGCCCGATAGCAAATTACCCATTGAACTTTCTCGGGTAGCCAGTTCGGGAAACAACTCATAGACTTTTTCGATGGTCTAGGGGGTTGCCAGATCCAAATGATTGCTGGCAGTGGCAATCAGTTTTTCGCGCAGGGACAGGTTGGGAAAAACTGTCCCCCTTCAGGAACCAGCCCAATGCCGAGCCTCAAAATAGCATTGAAATTAGCAGTCATTATAGCCTAAATATTGGATTAGTTTTAATCTATCAGTGTGCACATAAAGCACATGGATCATCATAACCTGTTGATTTAAATGACTTGTTCGTCCAATCCATCAAGTTTTAGCAAGTTTGATCTAACATGATCCAAGTTGAATACCTGTGACGCGGGCATAAATACAGCAAACACCATTAT
>JAESUH010000196.1 GCA_016763155.1 Rhizobiaceae bacterium | reverse complement strand
CTCTAAAACGCCAAAAGCCCCGGCGATAAAACCGAGGCTTCTGGAGAAGTAATTAGTATTTAAATAGTGTCTGGTTTTTAGGTGTATGTCGGCAAGCCGACCTTAGTTACAAACCCGAACCCGTACTGAATATTCTTCACCATAGCGGTTCACTCTCCACTGACGCTCAGTCCAGCACTCACGAGCATAACTACGACTACGGCCACGAGCTGAACTTGCGATAAGTCCAATGGCAAGGCCGCCAAGCAAAGCTGCTCCAAAGTGTTTGCCGCCGGCGGATGCCGTGCTGGTTGAGGCAGAAAGACTGCCAGTTGCGATGATTGCGACTGTTAAAGCTGCGATGGCTGATTTTTTGATAATTGCGATGTTCATTTTACTTCTCCAAGTAATGAGGAAGTCCGTTGTGGCCCTTCCGATGAACTAGAGATAGTGAGCATCAAGAATGATGGGTGTGCCATCATGCACATGATGAAATTTTTTGTTGCGCCCCTGCAAAAGGTCGCGGGTTTCTGTGCCCCAAGATTGGTGGGGCAGACATGAAATACGTAAGCGAGGTGTATTTGGCTGGATAGAGATGGGTCTATTGCAGAATAAGTTTTGCCGCCCAGTGGCGAAGAGCATCCGGCATGCCGTTATAGATATGGCGCAATACCGGTACGATCTGTCCTTCAAACTGGTTTACATAACATTGGCCAGCCCAGGTCATTCCGATTTGATAATCACCCACAGAAACAGTTGAGTTCGACCATTGTGATTTATATGGATCAAGTGGTGCAAACAAATCATAGGTTTCAACGCCATTTGAAATCAACCAGGATATTGTATCTTCCATCTGGATGGTTCCAGGAGACATCGATGCAAAATCTGGTTCAAAACACCCCAGATAGGCGAAGTAGCGATTGTTCCACAAAAAACCGATTTCAAGAGCAGCGGTTTGTCCATCAAGCTCAAGGTGTGAAACAATAGTTTGAAAACTATCGCCTTCAGCTGACCGTAAAGCTGAAAGAATACCAAATGGGCTGTGGGAAAAGGCTGCCCGGCTCATAAGCCCTCGCTGGATCAACCAACTGGTTTTGAGTTCGATGGCTTTTTCAATTAGCTGGGAGCGCCGTGTTTCATCTTCGACGATTTCAAAACGCACCTCTCCTGCTTTTTCAAGGTTACGCCTTATGCGCTTTCGGTTTCTCCGATATTTCGATTTCAAGGAATTCAGATAACACTCAATAGATTTGAATTCCCCAAGTTCCAATATCGCTGACAGGTCGTGGCTGTCCGTTTTGTTTTCCTTCAATTCCGTTGCTGTGGATATTGCGGCATCACTGCGCACCTTGCGAAGGGTCAATACATCAAGGCCTGGAATTTCCAACATTGCTTGCCAGGCTAGTTTCACCGCTTCTGCGCATGGGGCGTCCTTATCTATCAAGACATCTCCATATTGGGTGAAAGGGTCACCGAGCCAAGTGGCTACGGAAAGGCCAAACCGATTATGAATTGATAGGGGAAACACCAACACAAGTTGGTCATTCTGAAAGACGTTGATAATGGCAAACCGTTCCTGGCTGCTGGCAAGATGTGCCCGGCACCAGTTGTAACTTTGAAAGCTGGTTGCTGAGTTCGAAGATTTTCTTTCAAGATCCCGCCACTGGTCAGCAATGGATTCCATCATTTCCAGATCGGTTGCAACATCCACATGCCAGATAGGAGAGCCTTCTATCAAATCAGTGCTGTCGTCAGCCTCATCCAGGGAACGAAGCCTCCGTGGGGATTCAAATTCTATTTGATATGGCCATCCAGAAAGTTTCTCTACTTCCAAATGCATAGAATTTGATTTTTTACCCATAGAATTGACACCGTTTTTTCTTCAACAACTTGTAATTGTCAGTGTAAAAATTCAATTTTCTGTTAATTACTTTCACACATGAACGCCCAAAAAATTTGGCTAACCTACTATAATATAAGGTGAATTTATTAATTTTTGATGTATTCATACACTGGCAAAATTAACCAATAGGCGATCAGTAATTGGGCGCGACAATTTTAGGGTTTCAAAAATTTGAACCCTTTTGATTGGGCAGATTTTCCTCTCGCTGTTGACACGATGGCGATCCGGATTATCAATTGCAGTACATAAAGCTGGGATAACAAACTTCATGCATGGATCAATGGAACACGAAACCTCCACGGTGAATGCGCGTTCGCCCAAAATAGTCGCAGATATGGTCCGCCAGAGCGGCATTGCGAAGGCAACCCTTCCAACCATAAAATTATTATTATTGGCCGTAATGGCTGGCGTATTTATTGCGCTGGGAGCATTGTTTTATACACTGGTTGTTGCGGACAGCGCCTTTGGCGCTGGCCCCACAAGGATGCTTGGGGGCATCGCTTTTTCACTCGGGTTGGTTCTGGTGGTGATTGCAGGGGCTGAACTTTTCACCGGCAATGCGCTAATGGCTGTTGCCTGGGCTGATGGAAAAATTTCCATTTGGAGCGTCATGCGAAATTGGGGAATTGTTTATTTTGGCAATTTTATTGGTGCCCTGCTAATTGCCATTTGTGTTGTGCTCGCCGGGGTGATGGTGTCCGGGGCGCTCACGGATAAGGTTGCAGATATTGCGCTGGCTAAATTACAGTTGAGCCCCATGCAGGCATTTTTCCGGGGTATTCTGTGTAACATTCTTGTTTGTCTGGCTGTATGGATGGCGTTTGCTGCCCGCACTGTTATCGGCAAGGTGGCGGTAATTATTCTGCCAATTTCAGCTTTTGTAGGCGTCGGGTTCGAGCACTCCGTTGCTAATATGTATGTTCTTCCAATTGCCATGTTGGGCGGTTTCGTTGAATTGAACCTATCTGGTTTGTTCTGGAACTTAGTTTTTGTGACGGCAGGAAATATCGTGGGCGGGGTGGTTATGGTGGCCCTGCCTTACTGGTTCGTATTTATTCGAAAATCCGATTAGCTTCGATTTAAGTGGCTTTCAAGCTTTAAAAAGTTGGCAACATGGAAGGGCTTGCCGCCAACTACTCCAATAAAACCCTGCTAAGAAAACGACTTAGTCGCAGGCCCTAACCATACCATGCGCCCATTTTCACTTTGGCTGCTTCCCCAACCATTTTAGCGAATTCGGCAGGGTCCTGAGTGCCGCCATCGCGGCCACGGTAATGATATGGATAAACAAAGCCGGGTTTAAATTCTGCCACTGCCGATGCGGCAGCTTTTGCATCCATTGTGAAAGGCAGGTTCATGCAGATAAATGCGAGGCTGATATTTTCTAGTGCACGCATTTCAGGAATGTCCTCGGTATCGCCTGAAATATAAATACGAAAACCGTCAAAACCCAGCACATAGCCATTGTCACGGCCTTTTGGGTGAAATTTTTCTCGGCCCTCCGTCGTGTTATAGGCGGGGATCGCATTAATGCTCAGGTCGTTAAACGAAATTGTTCCACCATTTGCAATCTGTCTCGCTCTCGCTTTCAACTCGTCTGGCAATTTGCCCATGACGGCCGGATTGGTGATGATTTTTGTGTTGTCGTCAACGAGCCCGGACAATGTCTCGGCCTTGTAGTGATCGCCATGTTCGTGGGTAACGAGAATAAGATCAGGGCGTGGAAAATCCGAATAAGAAGCAACATCCCCAACCGGATCACAATAGATTGTTCCTACCGGCGTTTCCATGACAAATGATGCGTGAGCAACGGGATGAACAATGATATCTCCACCCTTGGTTTTGAAAATATCACTGGATTTGCTGGCAGCCCGGGCCACAAATGGAAGAAATGTGGTGATGCCGATTGCTGCGGCTGATGTAGCAAGAAAATGACGGCGTGTCTGTGTCATGTGTATCTCCCGATATTTTTTAGGTGGACCGATAGTAATGTGGCTGATCCGGTCAAGTTTATACTAAAATTCGGATGTTGGCGAATAAGCTTATTGTGAACTGCATAAGTGAATCAGGAAGGCGCTGATTTTAATTCATAGTCATGTCCTCAGTTGAGTTCTTCAAGCCGTAAAAATTGGGAAATTTATACTCAATTGATGATCGTCAAAAATTCAAATTTTGTTGCTTGAAAGACAGGGTATGGAGCCGGCAAAAGATCATCTTATTGATATTAAATCTATTTTAACCTTAAGGGCGCAACCTTGCAGGGTAGACAAAGGGGCATACGTTCTGCGCTCAAAGCAAACTGCTTCATGCAGTGTGCTCTCAGTTTAGTACCTTGTTTCCCATGCATGATGCAGTTTGTCGTCTCGGTCACTCCGAATGTGATTCAAATTTTCCACTCATCTCGCCAGTTCGGCAAGTTTTCGTATGCGAAATTATAGTGGAAAAAAATTCAAGGAATAACACATGAGAAATTTGCTTTCAGTAGTCGCTGTAGCTGCTGCCTTGCTCTCAACACCGGCCCTTTCAAATGAATATACTGACCAGCTGACCCAATTGGCAAAAAGCAAGCTTCAAGAGATTGCAGGAAATGCCGATTTAAAAAAAGCGATCATGGACCAGAACGCCAAATCAAGTTCGTATGATCAAGGAAAAATTGATGCATTGGATAAACAATGGCGCGCCGAAGTGGACGCCAATGACAAACCAATGATTAGTGGCGTGCTCGCTAACGCCACATCTGCATACCTTAAGAAGGTGCAGGAAGGTAGCGAAGGCCTCTACACAGAAATTTTTGCAATGGATGCAAAAGGCCTGAATGTTGGTCAAAGCTCAGTCACTTCAGATTATTGGCAGGGCGATGAAAGCAAATGGCAGAAAACATATTCTGTCGGTGCTGATGCACTTCACATCAGTGATGTTGAAGAAGATGAATCAACACAGACTTTCCAAAGCCAGGTTAGCATTCCCGTATTGGGCAAAGACGGCAAACCAATCGGTGCCATCACGTTCGGCGTAAATGTTGAAATGCTTTAACCGAAAATAACTGATTGAGCCCTAAGAATTATTGGATATGACCATGTTTAAACCATCTATCAATTTCAAACTAATGTCGATTGTGATCTGCTGCGTGGCATTGATCATCGTAGCCGTAATCGTCATGAGTACGAAGCTGGGGCTCAATCAACTTTCGTCGACAGGCGAAAATTACCAGCTGAGAATTGCCAGCCTGCTAACCAAGCAGAACTCCGGCAATATCAAATTTAATAAAGTAAAAATTCTGGATCGCGTTTTCACTGAATTCGCAGCCGATGAAACATTCAATTTTGCTTTCGCATCAGCTGTCCGTCTGGATGGTGTAGCTGTTGCCCAAAACAGTGTGGTTGATGGGCTGGAGGACACTGCCAAGGAATTGGCCAGTGCAGCCATCGCAAGCGATGAAATCAAGAAACAGCAGGTTGGCGACGTCCTATTGGTAGCCTCGCCTGCCAAGTTCGGCAAAAAACAGGCAACAGTCGGTGCATTTGTTATCGGCTGGGATCAATCTGCCGGCGTCGCTCAGGCAATGGATTCGGCCTTGCAAACAGCTCTGGTTGCTTTTGCAATCGCAGGGGTTGCATTGCTCGGCCTGGCAATGGCCGTGAGTTATATAGTGACGAAGCCTCTCAAGATTCTCACCTCCACCGCGGTCAAATTGGCCAACAAAGAATATGATGTTGAGGTGAAGGGTCTTAAGCGCACAGATGAACTGGGTGAAATGGCCCGGGCAATCATGGTGTTCCGCAAGAACGGCATCAAGGTTCAGGCTCTCAATGAGGAAAAGCAGAACAGCGACGAAGCCAGTGCCAAAATGATGGAAGATCTGGGCGTGAGCTTTGGTCGGGTAGTTGATGCTGCAATCACCGGTGATTTCAGTGGGCGTGTTTCAACAGATTTTGATGATGATGAGCTAAACGATCTGGCCGCATCGGTAAACAATCTGGTGGCAACAGTGGATGCTGGTTTGGGTCAGACCGGTAAGGTACTTGCTGCACTTGCAAATTCTGATCTCACCCAGCGCGTCGAAGGTGATTTTCAGGGCGCTTTTGCCAAGTTGAAAGATGATACCAACAGAGTTGCAGATAACTTCGCTGGCATTATCAACAGGCTGCGTTCAACATCTTCATCTGTTAAATCTGCCGCAGGTGAAATTCGTAACTCATCCGATAATTTATCCAAACGAACAGAGCAGCAGGCAGCATCCGTTGAACAAACTGCTGCAGCCGTGGAGCAAATCACGGCAACTGTTAAAACATCTACTGCCCGCGCTGAAGAGGCTGGAAATGCCGTTTCCAGAACCAAAGCCAATGCGGAACATTCTGGTGAAGTGGTAAGGAACGCAGTATCCGCGATGGATCGGATTGAAAGTTCTTCCAGTGAAATCGCCAACATCATTGGTGTTATTGACGAAATATCCTTCCAGACAAATCTGCTGGCTCTTAATGCCGGTGTTGAAGCGGCGCGCGCAGGTGATGCTGGTCGAGGGTTTGCAGTTGTTGCTCAGGAAGTTCGCGAACTGGCACAACGTTCTGCTGCTGCTGCAAAAGAAATCAAAAGCCTGATTAATGCTTCTGGTGAAGAAGTCAAAAAAGGCGTTACCCTGGTGAATGAAACCGGTGAGGCGCTAGCGGCAATTGTTGTCGAAGTTCAGGAAATTAACGAACACGTCGAAGCGATTGTCGGAGCTGCAAGAGAGCAGTCGACTGGCCTGCAAGAAATCAATTTGTCGATCAATACTATTGACGAGGGAACCCAGCAAAATGCTGCGATGGCTGAAGAATCTACAGCTGCCAGCCATACACTGGCGGAAGACGTTGTGAAAATTGATGACTTGCTGAACGAGTTTAATGTGGGAACCGGACCGCGCGTTGTACCTTCTTCCCGTCAAGCGAGTTCGAAGCCTAGAGCAGTTTCAGAAACCAAACCATTCACAGCTGCGAACGCTTCTTTTGGAAACGCCGCAATTGCCAATGAAGAATGGGAAGACTTCTAGGTCTTAGTTCTAATTCAAATTGATTGGTGGGTTTCGTTTCGTTTAATAAAAGCGATCGAAGCCCACCATTCGTTTTAAATCTCAGTTAAGAGTGCTTTTACAACTGATGGTTGGATCACCTAGATAACCGATCAATCAAATTTTTAAGCAATGAGTTGGGTGTAATTGGGCCGTCCGTCTCAATCGTTAAAGATCGCTCAAGCTCGACACTTTGGTCGAAGGGTGCAACCAGAGAACCCGAATTGATTTGCCGACGCACTAACGCCTCATGCCCCATCAAAATGCCCGCACCGTTTTTTGCCTCCTCAACCGCAAGTGAGTACAGAGAAAACGCGGGGCCGGAACGCCAGATATTTTTTCCCGGTAGAGTTTTGGTGAGCCAGGTTTTCCAGTCATCTTGCCAGCTTGTGTCATGAAGCAACACCTGATTTTCCAACGTCTCTGCTGTCGTTAGATTGCCCGAAATTGTTGGAGAGCAGACTGGAAAGATAATATCACGAGCGATCACAACTGAATTCTTGCAAACTGGATGGTCTTCAAAAAAAACCGACAAATCATAGGGCTCCCGTTTCAAATTCGGGCGCTGTTCCAGTGCTGTAACTGAAATTGAAATGTCTGGCATCGCGGTGCGGATTTCTGGAAGTTTTGGCGACAACCAGAGTTGCGCCACACACGGCAAAGCCGCAATCCTGATTTCACGCGGTGCAGCATTTGCGCGAAGCTTGTTTACAGCACCCCCCAATTGATCAAAGGCAGTAATGAAATCGGCAAGAATGCTGGTCCCAAGAGATGTCAATTCAATGCCCTGGGGCAGTCGCACAAATAGTTTTTCACCAGCCCATGCCTCAAGAGATTTGACGTGTTGAGCCACGGCTCCCGGTGTGACGGAAAGCTCCGCTGCTGCCTCTGAAAAACTCTCCAGTCTTGCCGCTGCCTCAAAGGCACGCAAGGAATTTAGAGCTGGCATTTTCGGACGTGGCGGTGATACGGCCATTTTTACCCCTAGTTTTTCTATGGCTAAAGCTTAACAAAACTCATTTGCAGACCGCAAGCCCCTTTGTTTAACTGAAGCGCACCCTGAAAAGTGGTGGCCGGTTTTCGGACAAGAAACGCGTAAAATTAAATGAATAAGTTTGGAGGATGACATGACCGCATTAGAAAAACGCAGCTGGGTTCCCGAGCATTGCGAAACCTATATTCAGGAATTGGCGCAATCAACTTCGCGAACTGATGTGGATGCCATCGCTGCCAGGGTCGAATGGTTGACGGAGCGTAATAGGGAAATCCATGAGTGTGATTGCTTTAATCTAAACCCTGCCACCAATGCCATGAACCCGCGCGCGGAAGCGCTCTTATCAGCTGGCCTTGGTTCGCGCCCTTCTCTTGGCTATCCGGGTGATAAATATGAAATGGGTCTCGAAGCAATCGAGGAAATTGAAGTCATCTGCGCTGAACTATGCGCGGAAGTTTTCAACGCCAAATACGCTGAAATTCGTGTGGCCTCTGGGGCTCTTTCCAACCTTTATGGATTCATGGCCCTTTGCAAACCGGGCGATGATATCATTGTGCCACCTGCTTCAATCGGTGGTCATGTCACCCACCATGATGCGGGTTGCGCCGGGCTCTATGGGCTAAAAATTCATGAAGCCCCCGTTAATGCCGATGGTTACACTCTGGACATTGAAGCGCTTCGCGAACTTGCTCGCAGGGTAAAACCAAAACTGATCACCGTTGGTGGTAGCTTAAACCTGTTCCCCCATCCCGTTGGTGAGGTCAGGAATATTGCCGATGAGGTCGGAGCAAAAGTCCTGTTTGATGCGGCGCACCAGTGCGGCATCATTGCTGGAGGCGCTTGGCCAAACCCTCTTGATGAAGGTGCGCATTTGATGACCATGAGCACCTATAAAAGCCTGGCCGGCCCTGCCAGCGGGCTCATCGTGACCAATGATGCCCAGATTGCCGAACGCCTCGATGCCATAGCATTCCCAGGAATGACAGCAAATTTCGATGTCGCAAAATCAGCGGCTCTTGCAATCACCATGCTTGATTGGAAAACCCATGGAAATGCCTATGCCAAGACCATGATTGATGTTTCAAGGGCGCTTGCAAGCAAGCTTGAAGCGCAGGGCCTTCCTGTATTTGGCAAGGGGGAAGGGTTTACCCAATCCCACCAATTTGCAATTGAAGCAGCAGATTTTGGTGGCGGGCAGAATGCCTCCAAGTTACTCCGCAAATCAGGTTTTTTAGCCTGCGGAATTGGGTTGCCGATTCCCGCCATTGATGGAGATATGAATGGTTTGCGTATTGGTACACCGGAATTGGTTCGTTGGGGAATAACAGTGGAACATACAGATGAGTTAGCAAGCCTGATCGCGCGTGCACTTACGACGAATAATCAGGAATCTCTTGCGGATGAAGTTGCGGAAATGAGAAGAAAGTTCAATGAAATTCATTTTATCTGCGCTGGCAAATAAGGTTTTATCGTACCATTACAGGGGTAAACGCCATTACAATTTATGCGCGTTTAAGCGATTCAGGCTGATCAATATCCAGTATCTGGGGAAGTGGTCGGCCGTAAAAATAGCCCTGAACCTGATTGCACCCGGCAGCCCGTAACAATACGTGCTGGCCCGGTTCTTCGATACCTTCCGCGGTAATGACCGCATCAAGACTGCGCCCAAGGCTGATGATCATGCTGACGATTGCCGTCACCCTGGAATCTTTGCCAAGGTCATCAATGAAAGATTTGTCGATTTTGATTTTATTGAAAGGAAATGTTGTCAAATAACTCATGCTTGAGAAGCCGGTGCCAAAATCATCCAGTGCAATTGAAATACCCATATCGCTGAGAGTTTGTAGCGTGGCAATAACAGAGTCGGCGTTTTGTATGAGCACGCTCTCTGTGATTTCAAGTTCCAGCCGCTCTGGCGCAAGGCCAGTTTCCTTGAGTACCTTTTGAACCATTCCGACAATATCTTGTCGTTTAAATTGCACTGGTGAAAGATTGACCGACACTTTTTCCCGGTTTGGCCAGCTTACAGCATAGTTACAGGCAGTCCGTAATACCCACTCACCGATTTCATTGATCTGCCCGGTTTCTTCAGCAAGGCTAATGAATTGGAGAGGGGAAATCATGCCAAGCTCACTATGTTGCCACCGGATCAGGGCTTCGTAACCGTTGATCCTTCCCGACGCCAAATCTACCTGTGGCTGATAATGCAATAGTAGCTCATTATTGCTGATTGCAGTACGAAGATCAGCAGCCATGCGCTGTTGTTCTTTTGCCTGAGAAAACAATTTTTCCTCAAAAAAGCGATATGAATTCCCGCCATCTGCCTTAGCCTGATAAAGCGCCAAATCTGAGAACTGGATAAATGTTTCAACCTCGCCATCGGCTGGAGGCCCGGTTGAAATTCCAATACTGGCAGAGATATCAATAACATGATGCCCCACATGAATGGGTGCTGCTAGTGAAGAGCAAATGGTATCACCCATTTTCTTGAGTTCTGTTTCGTCTTCAAATTCTTTGACAATCACGATGAACTCGTCTCCGGAAAGCCGCCCGGCAATTGTTGATTTGCTCAGGGTCTTTGTCAGCCGTGCACCAACTTCTTTGAGAACCCGGTCTCCAACAGGATGGCCAAGCGTATCATTGACGTCTTTAAATCCGTCTAGATCAATACAAAGCAGAGCCATTTTTGTACCCTCTTCGAGAGTCTGCCGGATGGTATTTTCAAGTTGTGCGTGAATTTGGCTTCTATTCGGCAAACTGGTTAGGGCATCAAAATCTGCCAGATACTTAATTTTCTTTTCTGACTCGTGACGCTCTGTCACGTCCTCATGGATCGATAACCATCCACCATTGGGCATGGGATGGTCGCGGATTTCTATATAGCGCCCATCTTTTAGATGGTGAATTTGGTTTCTTTCTTGCTGATTCTTGAGCCAATCAAGTCGCTCTTCTCTATAGGAATCTGGGTTGGCACCGGCATAGGTTCCATTTTTGATACGCAGTTCCAAAATATCCAATAATTTGGTGCCGGGTTGGATTTGATCCGGCGAAATACCATAGATTTCCGCATATTGATCATTGCTGACGATGATTCTCTCATCGGCACCAAACATGCAAAGCCCCTGAAGCATGGTCTTGAGAGCTGCATCCAGACGTTCATTGCGGTGTTTGAGTTCGTTATTGGCAACAACGCGTTCGGTGATATCTTCATGAACCGTGAACCATCTGTTTTCGGTCATTCTGAAATCACAAATCTCAACATACCGTCCGTCAGTGAGTTGATACGTTCTGGGGTGATTATCGTGATCGGCAACCAGTTTTTTTACAACACTGCGGTACTCGTTCGCATCCCCGCCGATGTAGCAGCCGTTTTCAATTCGGCTTTCCACAATTTGTTGGATACTCTTTCCGGGCCTAATTTGATCAGGCTGCAATTTATATATGGTTGCGTAGCGATCGTTGGACAAAATGACCTTGCCATCATTGTCGTACATGCAGAAACCCTGATGCATAATTGAAAGAGCTGCATCAAGATGATTTTGCTGCTGCGTAAATTCATGTTGCGCGCTCTTTTCTTTAGTTTTGCTTCGAACATAAAGAAATGTGGGCAACCCAACAGCAAAAACAAACATGCAGGACAGAATTGCGACAAACGCTGAAACAATGCTGCTTATCAGGGCCTGAGCGTCGGTTTGATCAATATAAAGCTTGAGTGTTCCTAATTGGGTTCCATCTTTGACAATCGGATGAATCACATGGGCATATAGTTTCGGATTGGAAATACCATCACCAGTTTCAAGCGTCACAATGTGCGGATGGTTTTCATGAGAATTTCCGGTTGATCCTTGTGCCGATTTGCCATGATGGTGGTCGGTGTGGCTGGAATATGATTTATGATTTGTGGCTGAGGCGTAGGTGGAAAATTTTGTATTTGCAGGTTGATGAGTGCTGGTATCAAATACCGCGTTACCTTCAGCGTCAATCAACTCGTATCGGTAGATATTTCCAACAGAGCTCAATTGCCGCAAGATTTCAAAACTATGTGTTTTTTCAGTCTTGTGGGAGAACACTTCATCGAGATTTCCCAATCTGGTTTCAATATCCTCGGCCCAATGCATGCCAACGGAATATGCCTCACGCTGTAAAAGGCGATGGGTGATGTAATCCAGTGAAAATATGGCAGCTGCGAAAGAAGAAAAGGACAATACTAAAACTAGTATTTTTATTCGGCTCTCGCTGGCAATTGTCGAAATTATGTTCATATCCCCGTATTCCGTAGCAAAAGCGCGTTTTTCAGCTACCCCTAAGTCATGTAGCGTCCAAATTTGCGTACCGTTCCATTATTTGGGAATATACAGGGTGAAGTCTTATGTATCAGTTAATGGCTTCCCACGGCCGGGCGCGATAAATGCCCAAAGCTGAAATAGCAAAACCGGAATGGCCAATAAAATGGATATACTCAAAGTGAGTTTAAAGGGGATCAAAAAGGGTGAAGCAACTTCGGTTGCGATCATGGTGCTTGATTCGGGCAGATGGCGTAAGAGTGGTTCTGCTAGAAAATGATAGAGGTCATTTGAAAAAGGCAGCAAGCATGCAGCAATGATTGCGACGGCTAATAGTCCTCGTAATAAACGATCTCGAAGCTCAATTAGGTGCGAAATCAACGGTTGTTGATTATCCGTTGTCATTAGTATCCTTTTCTAGTGCTTTGGTTTCAGCAGCTTCTTTGGGAGTAATAGACTTTGGCTCCATAGAGGTGATCTCATCTAAATTAACGGTTTTATCTAAAGCCTGCTTGAGTTCCTCGGCACGCAGTTCTTGAGAAATTTCGTTTCGAATAGACTGTATGGAAGAATTAGCGCGACCAATCCATAGGCCTGTTACGCGCACGAGCTTAGGGAGCCGTTCAGGTCCCACGACAACTAAAGCCACGACGGTAATTAGGAAGATCTCCCAGAAGCCAATATCAAACATTAGCTATTTCGTTATTCCCACGCAAGCGGGAACTCATGGGTAAGCAGAAATAGCCCGAAGTACTATATCCCCACTTTTGCGAGGAAGGCGAGCAAGAAAAATGTGCCATTTTATTTAGTTTCAGCTTGAATGTTTATCTTTTTCATTTTCTACTGAGCGGTGGATGACATTATCATCGTCAGTTGAACCACCTTCTATTTCACCTTCACGCATCGATTCCTTGAAGTTTTTAATGGCGCTACCTACATCGCCACCAAGCGATCGTAATTTCTTAGTACCAAACAATAAAATAATAATAGCTAATACAATTAATAACTGCCAAATGCTTATTCCACCAAATCCCATGTTTCTCTCCTAATTAAATCCGGGCATACCTTTTCCGCCCAAAATGTGTAAGTGTAAGTGTCCTACTTCTTGACCGCCACCGGGGCCGGTATTGATAATGGTACGAAAACCATCATCTAGCCCTTGTGCGCGCGCTAATTCTGGAAGCTTTAGCATCATGTAGGCTATTAATACTTGATGTTCTGATGTAAGGTCGTCGAGACTTACAATATGTATTTTAGGTATGACTAACAAATGCACAGCTGCTTTTGGGCTGATATCATTAAAAACAAAGATTTGATCATCTTCATATACTTTTGATGATGGAATCTCCCCCGCAACAATTTTGCAAAATAAGCAGTTAGACATTATTTATTCCTATTTGCCTTTTCATCGAGCCCAGATAGGCCGAAGCGACGATCAAGTTCATCAAGAATAATGCGTGGTTCAATATTATTGTGTGCAAGCAAGACTAAGCTATGAAACCATAAATCTGCCGTTTCATAAATAATTTCATCTCGATCGCCACCCTTGCCTGCGATGACCGTTTCAATTGCTTCTTCGCCCAGTTTTTTAAGTATTTTGTCGGTACCGCCATGATAAAGGCTGGCAACATACGAGTTAGCAGGATCGGCTTGTTTTCGCTCTTCAAGGATTTCAGCAAGTCGGTTTAATACGTCACTCATATTATGTGTATATCTCTTTTGGGTCTTTCAATACGGGCTCAATTGTTTGCCATTCTTCGTTTACAAGTTTTTTATAAAAACAATGATGGCGACCAGTATGACAGGCAATGCCACCTTTTTGTTCGACTTCTAATAATAAAGCATCAGAATCACAGTCTAAACGAATGGATTTTATGTGTTGCTGATTGCCGGACTGTTCACCTTTGTGCCATATTTTTTGGCGTGATCGGGACCAATATACAGCATGCCCTGTTTCTAAGGTGAGGCGTAACGCCTCTCTATTCATCCATGCCAAAGTGAGCACTTGCTTCGTTTTATATTCTTGTGTGATAACGGGTGCAAGGCCATTAGCATCCCATTTGACTTGCTCTAGCCAATTCATTAGAGTCTAACCTCAATGCCTTGGCTTGCCATTTGTTGTTTGGCTTCTTCAACGGTGTGTTCGCCAAAGTGGAAGATGCTAGCCGCGAGTACTGCATCAGCACGGCCTATTTTGACGCCATCGGTCAAGTCTTGCAATTTACCGACACCTCCAGATGCGATAACGGGAACGGGAACGGCATCACTGACTGTGCGCGTAAGGTCTAAGTCAAAACCTGATTTTGTACCATCACGATCCATGCTGGTGAGTAGCAGCTCGCCCGCGCCTAAATCAACCATTTTTTTCGCCCACTCTACGGCATCAATGCCGGTTGGTTTGCGGCCACCGTGGGTAAATATTTCCCAACGTTTAGGTTCTCCGTCTGCTGAAACACATTTGGCATCGATGGCTACAACGATACATTGTGAGCCAAATTTCTCAGCTGCTTCGCGTACAAATTCAGGATTGGTCACGGCTGCTGAATTAATGCCCACTTTGTCTGCGCCGGCATTAAGCATGCGGCGAATATCATCAACGGTACGAATACCGCCACCAACAGTGAGCGGGATAAAAACTTGGCTGGCAACTGCTTCAACAAGATGTTCCATCGTGTCTCGGTTGTCATGTGTTGCTCTAATGTCTAAAAAGGTAATTTCATCAGCGCCTTGCTCGTTATAACGTTTGGCGACTTCAACAGGATCACCTGCATCACGGATATCAACAAACTGCACGCCTTTCACTACGCGGCCATTATCAACGTCGAGGCAGGGAATAATGCGTTTGGCTAAGCCCATTTAGCTGTAATCCTGAGGAGGATTAAGACGATCAGCCAGTGCTTGGCCTTCGGCCAGATCAATGGTGCCTTCATAAATTGCGCGACCGACAATAGCCCCCATCACGCCTTCACTTTCATAGTGGCACAAGGCTTTAATATCGTTGTAATCGGTTACACCGCCCGATGCGATGACCGGAATGTTAATTGCGCGTGCTAAATCACGGGTTGATTCTAAGTTCACGCCTTGCATCATACCGTCTCGACTTATATCAGTATAAATAATAGCTTCTACACCATCTTGCTCGAAGTGTTTGGCCATATCGGTTACATCGTGGTGTGATAACTTTGACCAGCCATCAATAGCGACTTTGCCATCTTTAGCATCTAAACCGACAATGATATGTCCGGGGAACTCGGCGCAAACATCGCCTACAAAGTGAGGAGCATTCACCGCTTTGGTACCAATAATAACGTAACGAACGCCGGCTTCTAAATAGGTTTGAATGGTATCTTCATCCCGAATTCCGCCACCAATCTGTACATCAAGATCGGGGAATGCTTTGCAGATATCATGAATGATATTTGCGTTGACGGGTTTGCCTGCAAATGCGCCATCAAGATCAACCATATGTAAGCGCTTTGCACCGGCATCAACCCATTTTTTAGCAACGGCAATTGGATCTTCTGAAAAAACGGTGTTGTCTTCCATGCGCCCCTGACGTAAACGGACGCAATGACCTTCTTTTAGGTCAATGGCAGGGATTAACAACATAATAATTCTCCATTTTTAATATTTTGATAGTTCATAGCTGGCCATTCCAGTTTACAAAGTTTTTTAATAATTGTAGGCCCGCATGATGGCTTTTTTCTGGGTGAAATTGCACAGCAAAGATATTGTCTTTATAAAGTGCAGAAGTAAATTCAGCTGGATATTCAGTTGTTGCTGCGCTTATGGACTTATCATTAGGATCAACATAATAACTGTGTACGAAATAAAAGCGACTGTCTTGTTCAATATTTTTCCATAATGGATGTGCCGCTGTTTGATGAACTTGATTCCACCCCATATGTGGAACCTTTAGATGCTGTGAGGGCTTAACTTCAAAATGATGCACATTGCCAGCAAAAATATTTAAACCGTCTACACCACCATTTTCATCGCTGTGTGTCATTAGTAATTGCATACCAATGCAAATTCCTAGAAAAGGTTTTTCAGCTGCAACTTGGTGGATAACATCGGTTAATCCTAGGCGCTGGACCTCAGCAAGACAGGCGCGGATTGCACCTTGACCTGGAAAAACAATATGGCTGGCACTCAGAATGCGCTCGGGATCTGCGGTGACTTCAACTGGAATACCGTTTGACACAGATTCCAATGCTTTTGAGACTGAGCGCAAATTGCCCATGCCATAATCAATAACTGCTATATGTTGCATAAGAGTCTCTAAACTTTAAAGTGAACCTTTCGTTGAGGGTAATTGCCCTAGCGCACGAGGATCGAGCGTTACGGCCATGCGTAGGGCGCGCCCAAATGCTTTAAATATTGTTTCGGCAATATGATGTGCGTTGCGCCCTTTTATCGAGTCAATGTGTAAGGTCATTCCGGCGTGATTAACCAGACCTTGAAAGAACTCATAAAATAGTTCAACATCAAATTCGCCAATTTTGTCACGGGTGAAATGGACGTCGAATTCAATACCAGGCCGTCCTGATAAATCTAATACCACGCGCGACAAGGCTTCATCTAGCGGAATATAAGCATGGCCATAACGAATAATGCCTTTTTTATCGCCTAATGCTTTTTTGAGCGCCTGACCAATTGTTATGCCGGTATCTTCAACCGTGTGGTGGGCATCGATATGTAAATCACCTTTTGCCTTTATTTCCAGATCAAACAAGCCGTGACGGGCGATTTGCTCCATCATATGGTCGAGAAAAGGTACACCGGTTTCAGCCTTAAATTGGCCGCTACCATCGAGGTTTAACGTTACTTCAATTTGAGTTTCAAGCGTATTGCGCGAGACAGAAGCGGTACGAGAAGTCATGACGTTTCCAAAAATGTCAGAATAAAATAGCATAATAACTGTTTCAGAGTCAGGTTTGAAGGGGTATGATAAGAGAATATGACACAAGCAACGAATGTAACGCCTTTATTTAACGATCTTGCGAAGATAGAACGTGACCATACCGTTGCCTGTCAGGAATGTTCTCTTTATCGATTATGCTTGCCTTTAGGGCTACATAATAATGACCTCGTACGTTTGGATACGATTATAAAGCGCAGTCAAAATTATAAGCGTGGTCACATTTTATTTACCGATGAACAACCGTTTAAATCACTCTTTGTTGTACGATCAGGCTCATTTAAAACGACAATTTCAGCTTCGGATGGACGAGAACAAGTAACGAGCTTCTATTTTCCGGGTGAATTTATTGGGCTTGATGCAATACACCAATCGGAATACCAGTCTAATGCAAAAGCACTAGAAAGCAGTAGCGTGTGTGAATTGCCTTATGATATGTTGCAAGAAATTGGCGAAGAAATGCCACAGCTACAGATACAAATGTTAACGCGTTTAAGTAAAGAACTTGCGGGTGATAGAAATTTAATGTTGTTACTGGGTAAAAAAACAGCAGATGAGAAATTAGCTACCTTTCTATTATCGCTGTCTAAACGTTTTCAAGAGCGTGGTTTTTCAGCTACGGATTTCCAATTGAGCATGTCACGAAGTGATATTGCGAACCACTTAGGCTTAGCGGTTGAAACCATTAGCCGACTTTTTTCACGGTTCCAAGAAGAAGGCTTGATATCTATTGCGGGCAAAGCGCTTTCAGTACAAAATATCGAGAAACTGAAACAATTATGTGGTTAAAAAGCGACAAAAAAAGCCTTTCATAGCTAAAAAAAAACAAATATCCCTGCTTTTCTTGCGGGAATCATCAAAAAAAGACGATAATTACCACAGAAATTGACGTGGATCATGGAAACGACTGCATAATTCCGTATGATCATTGCAATATTATAGATTTAAATATTTACTCATGGAGAATAAGATAATGAAAGCAACAAAATTGGCTATTGCACTTTTAGCCGCAACAGGAATTTCAGCAATTGCAACACCCGTAATGGCATATGAAGCAGGCGACTGGTTAGTTCGCGGTCGTATCGTAAATGTGAACCCTAATGATGACAGTGGTTTGTTGTCAGTAGGCTCACCATTAGCAGCACTTCCGGGAAGTGGTGTAACAGTTGATGATGATACTATCCCTGAGTTAGATATTACGTATATGATTACACCTAATTGGGGTGTTGAGCTTATCTTAGGCTATTCAGAGCACGATGTTGATGCATCTGGAACAGTTAAAAGTCTACTTGGCCAAGTTATTGAAGCTAAAGCATTGCCGCCAACGCTAACATTGCAATATCATTTTTCACCTAATTCAAATATTCGTCCATACGTGGGTGCTGGTGTGAACTATACTTACTTTTTCGATGAAGAAGTAACAGGCATTTTAGATATTCCTGGTGCAAAAATCAAAATGGATGATTCATGGGGTTTAGCTGTGCAAGCTGGTGTTGATATTGCATTAAATGATGATTGGTTTGTGAATCTAGACGTTAAATATATTGATATGGATACAACGGCTAAATTTAAAGGAACACTAGTAGGTCGTGCAGAAATTGATGTAGATATTGATCCTGTTGTTTGGGGTATTGGTATTGGACGTCGTTTCTAAGCCAGACTTAGAAGTCGTATAGATATTAAAGGCCCTCTTGCTGAGGGCTTTTTTTTTGCCTGTTGTTTATTATTTATCCTAATTTTGGATAAGAGCAGTCATTGGGAGTTTAGGTTTATTGAGCTATTTTTAAGAGGCTTTTAACCTTTATT
>JAESUH010000195.1 GCA_016763155.1 Rhizobiaceae bacterium | reverse complement strand
GATGATAAAGAGATGGAAGAGGCGCGTGCCAAATTAGCGGAACAGCTGGTGGGTGAACTTCAATATGAGTTGAAGGCGTATTCTAGGGAGATCGATTATTCCGGTCCTGAGGTTACGGTAGAAAACACCAGTGAAGGGGTTTTAATCCGGCTTGCGGATGATGCCAAGCATGGCATGTTTAAGATCGGCTCTGCTCGTCCGTCAAAAGACATGGTCAATATGATGGCAAAGATTGGCGAACTTATTGCGGGAAAACCCGGAAAAGTCGCCATTAGTGGCCATACCGATAGCCGTCAGTATAGATCGCAAGGGTATGACAATTGGCGTCTTTCCACGGCTCGGGCTCATATGGCCCATTATATGCTGATAAAAGGTGGCCTCAATGAGGATCGTGTTGCACGCATTGAGGGACATGCGGATGCCAAGCTGAAAATTCCTGATGATAGTTTGTCGGCTTCAAATAGAAGGATTGAGATACTTCTCAAAGCTCTATGAGGACAGGCATTAAATATTTTCTGGCAGGATTGGCTTGCTGGTGTTTGACATTGGGTGGCGTCTCGCTGGTTTTTGCGTCCAGTTCATCTCACGGTGAAGAAGCAGCCAAGCCTGCAGCATCTCATGGAGAAGTCGAAAAGGGGCACGGGGAAACCAAGCCTGAACATGGCGAAGCGAAGAGCGAAGATGGAGAAGAAGTAGAGGGAGAAGATCACGCTCCTAAGGAGATGTTCGAAATTTCCTATGAGCCTCTTCCCCAAGGCCGCAATCAGCCTTGGCGTTTGATACGAAAAATCCAGTCACTGCAAGATAAGATTGCCAGAGGTGGAGAGAATTCCCTGCAACATTACCGTGCGGCATTGGTGAGGGCTTCCCAACTCATGTTGGCAGACCATAGCGAAAAAACCTGGGCTCATGAGCGAAATGTGACAGCCGTGGCTACATATTTGTTGATTGGTGGTAATCCGGTAGTGGGAGCACATGCATTTAGGGAAAGCAGTTTGTCGGCCGCTCAAAAATTACCTCTGGCGGCAGCACTTGCCTATGTTGAACGCAGATATATTCGTGCAAATAGACTGCTTGAGGAAATTGTTACGGAACGTTTGCCGAGCACTGCAAAGGGGCAATTTGCTCTGGTCAAAGCAATGGTTACTTCATCGGCCGAAACGAAAAAAGCTACGCATCATCTGGAACAGGCAAGGCGTTTTGCACCGGGAACTCTCACAGAAGAAGCGGCTTTGCGGCGATTGATACGAATTGCCGGAGCGCAGGTTGATACCAAGAAAGGCGCTGAATTGTTGTTGCGTTATGCCAGCGCCTATTTCAGGCATTTCAGCCGATCCATTTATGCAACTGACTTTCTAAGAAACTACGGATTTAGCGTAGTTAGAACGTTGGATGAAATGGGGCCTAAGGCACTTACCCATTTAAAATCGTTCTTTCCAAAACTCCTCAAGAAACATCAGGTATTTCTAATTGCAATTGTAGCGCGAAATGCAGTGGTATTAGGGAAAATTAAACTTGGAAGTTGGGCGAGCAACTGGCTTTTGGCCAATGTAGATAGTGATGACAAGCTTCACGCACGTATTGAGCTCTATCAAATAGCTACCAGTATATTGGACCCGGAGACTTATGCTGAAGCAGCCGTTCAGCTGGAAAACCTCTCCTCCGATATTCTGGGAAAGCAAGACAAACGTCTTTATCTTGCTTTAAGGAAACTTTCTAGCCGGATTGGCAGTCAGCCTGTCAATGTGGAGCGACTGAAGGAACTATCGCGAATTGAAAATCAGAGCTTTCCAGGTGATGAACCGGAACTCCCATTTGATGTGGAACAGGAAACGAAATTGGCTGCAACTAATCCAATATTGGTGAGAACAAGAAATCTGTTTTCGCGCGCTGATGAACTTCTGGGAAAATAGAAATGAATAGTATTTCAATCAAGGCAAACGTTCAGCAAGCGGCAGCAAATCAGCGGCCAGTTGCTGGGTCGAAGATCGGAAATGGTGCGGATGCGCCGGTGAACGGAACTGGTCAAAACAGAGGTGGGTTCGCAGATCATTTTGCTGAGGTTCCTGCTGATGATATGGAAACTTCCAAATTGCTTGAAGGCGCTGAGATAGTTGCCGCTGGTGAACTTGCTCCTGTTGAAGGGGAAGAACTCACCCACACACCAATGGTTGAGATTGATGGACCCGCTGAAGAAGAAGGCGTTGAATTAATTGGAGTGTCGAGCGATGGCGTGGATGTTGAAGAGGGCGTTAAAACTCCAACCGTTGAAGTGCCAAATGTTGAGAAACAGCCCTTGGTCTCTAAAGATGTTGCAACTGCAATTCCGGTCGTAATCAGCGGCGCAGAAATTGGACGGCAGACAGCTGTGGCGAAGGCTGATGGTGATCCTCTGGCGAAGCCACAGAATGGGCAATTGCCACCACAGTCTGCGGTAGCCAATAATAGCAACGTCACAGGCCGCAGGGAAAACCTGAAGGCCGAACAGGAAAAACCCGGAACAAATACGCTGGCTGATAGTGAAGGTGGCGATGAAGCCGATGCACCCAAATTGTCAAGAACTTCGGAAGGTGTTTCACCCCGAGCCCCAGGTCAGGGCACGAAGGGGCTTGTCCTAAATGATAAGGGCGCTGGCGGAGAAGCAAGGCCCATGGACAGTGCGCAAATTCCAAATGGGAATGGACGTGCGAATGCTTCTGCCAATGGAAATAGTACATTTGGCTTGTCTGGAGGTCGCGGGGCTGAAAATCGTTTGGCTACCATGATGGAGGCATCTGACGCCTTTTCCAATGGAACAAAAATTACCGTGAGCAAACAGGAAAACCACATCCTGCCAGCTTCACCACAACAATTGACCGTTTCTGGACTATCCCGCACCGTTGTTTCTCAAGTGATAGGGATGAGAGGCGCTAGCACGTTGGAACAAAGTGCGCCTGATGCCAAATTAAATACCGGTGGACCGAGCAGAATTATCGAAGTGCAATTAATGCCACGCAATTTAGGTGCAGTTGGCATTACCATCCGTACGATTGGCGGAAAGGTATCAATTTCGATTGAAACACAGAGCGCCGAAGCTGAACGGCTTATTCGAACTGAGGTGGATAAAATTGCCGGGGCGATCAGACAGGCAGGCCAGGTTCTTGATGAAATCAGTATTAAGAGAAGTGTGCATATGGCCCAACAAACAGATAGCCTTTCTGGAGATCAAGAATCCAACCGGCAGTCTGGTGCTAACATAAATCAGAATTCAAATGCCCCTTTGTGGCAATCAGCAAATGACGAAAAGGAC
Source organism: Rhizobiaceae bacterium (assembly GCA_016763155.1). Classification (GTDB taxonomy): domain Bacteria; phylum Pseudomonadota; class Alphaproteobacteria; order Rhizobiales; family Rhizobiaceae. The sequence goes on along the minus strand of JAESUH010000195.1, from coordinate 14,340 downwards.
CAGCGGTTCGGGCAAGAAAGCATCGATGATTTCGACGCCCAGGGTACGCATGATGCGGCGGCAGCTTCTGGAACAATCGCTCGACAAGGAATCTATCTATAAAATTTGTGAAGTTAACAGAAACAGAACCGGTTCGTTTTGGATGGATCGATTTGGCTTCAGTCATATCTACGTTTGAAATGGGAAAATTTTGAAACAATACAAAAATTAACAAGTGAATAAACAAAATAAAAATGTAAAAAATATTGGACAAAAAATATGAAAATTATCTATCAATATTAATGTAGTTTGAATGTTAATCAAAAAATTCAAATTAATATTGTATTGTAGTTCAATTTAGAAATTTTTCACCAAAATTATTTTAAATACTTATTTACACTCTGATGGACGCAAAAATGCGACTTTCGGACTAGTAATATTTTATCTATAAAAAATAACCATTGGTTAACGGTTTGCCTGTGGATTAACTGTTCATATCTTATTTTGGGCAAGTGATTCGCAAGGGGCTACGGGGCAGATGATTATTTTTGTTGAGGACAGAGCGTTAGTTGTCGATGGGTATAAATCTAAGTTTACAAATGTAGGCGAAACCCTGATGCGAATGCCGTCAGACGAGTTTGACGGTTGGATTGAAAGTTGTAGTCAGGCCGAGCGCGCGTCGGTTGAAGCTTTCCTTATTGGCCAATGCGAAGATCCTCAGAAGAAAATTTCAGCCATCCGCAGATATATGAATGTTCCAATTGTGGCTCTTTTCGAGAACCGTTCGTTGGAGCAATTGATCTGGTACTTCCGTCAAGGAGTGGATGATGTGGTCTCCAAGCCCGTTCATTTTGACGAGCTGCTGATCAGGATTGCCTGCATCAAAAAACGCTCTTTGAGCACTCAACCTAAAGATGAAGGTAAGGCGATTACGGTCTATTTTGATGGTCGTGATCCAGAGATCAGAGGAGAGCCAATTATGCTTCCTCGACGCGAGCGACGCATACTGGAATATCTTGCCAGCATTAATGGGCGCAGGGTTACCAAGGCACAGATTTTTGGCGCTATCTACGGCATATTTGATGAGCATATCGACGAGAATGTTGTCGAAAGCCATATCTCGAAATTGCGTAAAAAACTGCGGAAATTCATTGGTTATGACCCAATCGAATCCAAACGTTATCTAGGTTACAGACTTCAACCAGAAGCTGTTGCCATATCCAGGATGGTTCCTGAAAAATTATCGGCCTAGTGATGTCTACCGGTAAAAACATAAACGGTTGGGCCGATCATGTTTTTCCAGAAACTTCATGCAAACCGAACGACCAAACTCCCTCTGATAAATCCATTTAAAGAAAAAAACTCTGTAACAACAATAAGTTGCCAGAAACGTTTCGCGCAAGTTTGATCCTGCAATGTGGTGATTCAGAATATGGAAACGAAATCCAAATTGGGGAAATCAAATGAGCCTTAATGGAATGATGCGGACCGGTGTATCCGGCATGGCGGGGCAAGCCAGTAGACTTGCTACAGTTGCAGATAACATCGCGAATGCTAATACAACCGGTTACAAGCGAGTCGGCAATGCTTTCTTCTCTCAAGTTGTGGATTCAGATACCGGCGTTTATGTACCCGGCAGTCTTGGCAACCATGTTTACAATGAAATTAGCCGTCAGGGTCCAATTCGTGGAACGACGTCGCCTACAGATCTTGCAATCAGTGGCAGTGGCTTTTTTGTTATTCAGTCTGAAGGTGGAGATACTTATCTAACCCGCGCGGGATCATATAATATTGACAGCGAAGGTTATCTGACGGATTCTTCGGATAGATATCTCATGGGCTACGATCTCACCAATGGTACTACCGGCTCGGTAGCAAATGGTTTTGGCGGGTTGTCTCAAATTAATGTAGGCTCGCAGAAACTTGAAGCAATTCCAACCACATCCGGCTCACTCGTACCTAATCTGGATTCAAGATCTAGTATTGTTGCTGCTGCAAATTTGCCCACAGCAAATGCTGCGACTGCAGAATTTTCGGGGAAATCCTCTTTGGTTGTATATGATAGCTTGGGCGGTGAACAATTGGTGGATGTCTATTTTGCAAAAACATCGACTACGGATTGGGAAGTGTCTGTTTATAATGCAGCAGATGCAGCCAGTGGCGGTGGTTTTCCTTATTCATCAGCGGCGCTTACGTCCCAAACTTTAGCCTTTGATTTGACAACAGGTGAAATTGTCGGTGGTGGTGCTCCGTCTCTTTCTTTCACTGTGCCAAATGGCGTAGCGATGACCGTGGATATGGAAGGCATCAGCCAATTGGCTTCTACATATTCTGTAAATGCAGAGACAAACGGTAGTGCGCCTTCTTCTGTAGAGCGGGTGGAGATCGACGATGACGGGATTGTCTACGGTGTTTTTGCAAACGGATATTCTCAGCCGCTTTTCCAGGTCGCTTTGGCTACAGTGCCCAGTCCTGATAATCTAAGGAAAGTTGCCGGCACAGCTTTTTCAGTGTCACTGGATTCTGGTGATGTGCAAGTTGGGCGTGCCAATATTGCTGGTCTTGGAGGAATCCAATCCGGTGCCTTGGAAGAATCCAATGTGGATATGGCAACCGAGCTGACCATAATGATTGAATCACAAAGAAGCTACACAGCTAACTCCAAGGTATTTCAAACAGGTGCGCAACTTATGGAAGTGCTTGTTAACCTCAGCCGCTAGATAGACAAATGGACCTTAAATGTCACTAACCAGTGCCCTTCGAACTGCAACAGGATCGCTAGCGGGAAACTCGCAGCACGTTTCTTTGCTGTCGAAAAATATTGCCGGCGTTGGTAACCCCAATTATGTGCGGCGTGAAGCGTCCATCAGTACAGGGGTTGGTGGTCTACAAAACTTTGAAGTTAAGCGTTATGTCAACGAGGCAATGATGCGCGCTTCGATCTCGGCAACATCAAATGCCGAGTATCAAGGCGTGCTTGCTGGAGGAATTCAGCAATTATCAGTTTTGCTTGATGTTGATGGATTTTCTGGTTCTCCGATCGCACTGCTTGGTGATTTGGAAGAGGCGCTTCAACTGGCTGCGGCGGCTCCATCTGATGTGGGTGCTCTCACATCAGTGATTGAAACAGCCAGAAACACTGTGAATTCGATAAATAGCGCTTATCAGGAATCGTTGACTATGCGCGCTGAAGCGGATGCAGCGATTTCTTCAAGTGTGAATAATGTCAATTCGATCCTTGGCAAGATTAAAACTGCCAATGATGAAATTGTTTTGGGAAGCATGACCAACCAAGACGTAAATGATGCGATGGATACCCGAGATGCTCTTATTGCGGAGCTATCAACTGAAATTGGTATTTCTGTCAGGTCCAGAGAAAACAACGATGTAATCATCACCACCGAAAGTGGTTTGATCCTGTTTGAACAGCAACCGCGCAGTGTGGAATATACTCGTCAGGCAGTTTATGGCCCCACAACGGTTGGAAACCAGCTGAGCATTGATGGCGTAGTTGTCACCGGTGATGGTTCTCCTATGCCAATCTCTACTGGCAAAATCGCTGGCAATTTTCAGATGCGTGACAGTGTTTTGGTGGAGCATCAAAACCAGCTTGATGAATTTGCACGGGGTCTGGTGGAACTGTTTGCAGAAACTGACCAGACCGGCGGCGGTAAACCTGCGCTGACTGGATTGTTTTCTTGGTCTGGTGGCCCGGCAGTTCCAACTTCTGGAACGCTTTCTTCGGGCATTGCCCAAACGCTCACAATTAATGTGCTGGTCGACCCGGCGCAGGGTGGCGATATGACATTAATTCGTGATGGAGGCATTAATGGCGACGCTGATTACATCGTTAATGTTGCTGGCTCCAGCGGGTTTTCCGACCACTTCATAAATCTTTCGGCGAAGTTTGATGAGGTCAGTAGCTTTGATGCGCAAACGGGTCTGATGACTTCGGTTAGTTTGCGGACCTTTGCCTCGACCTCTTTGGATTGGTTGCAGGCAAACCGCCAAACTTCCCTCAGTGCCTTTGAATACCAAACCTCTCTTCAGGACAGTTACACAACATCTTTGCGTAATGAGATGGGACCCAATCTTGATGATGAAATGTCGAAATTGTTGGAAATTGAGCGAGCCTATCAAGCCACTGCCAAAATAATTTTAGCGGTGGACCAACTTTTCAAAGAACTACTCAACGTGGTGAGGTAATATGAGAGTCGGATTTGTAAGCACCTATGCGATGAACGCCTCCATCCGGACGCAGACTATGCGGATGCAGAGCCAGCTGTCTCAGGCGCAACTTGAGGTTGCCACCGGCAAGAAAGCTAATATTGGACTTGAGTTGGGCTCAATGACCTCACAGCTTGTCAGTATTGAAAATCAAATCCAGATGATTGAGCGGATTCAAACGACAACGTCTTTTGTGACCAATCGCATGGCGATCATGCAAAATTCTATGGCTTCGATTATTACCTCAGGTCAGGATTTTGTCGGTCAGTTGACGGTTGAGGTAAACGGCGCCCTGGATAGGGATTTGCTCGAGCAAATTGGAACATCCGCGCTTGACCATTTTACCAGCACGCTGAATACCACTTTTAAGGGTGAGTATGTTTTCTCCGGCATCAATACTGATGTGGCAGCGTTGAATGAATACGACCCAGATGATGGCGGTGGATCGGCAGCAAAAACTGCTGTGATCGCAGCATTTACTACAGAATTTGGATTTGCGCCCAGTAGCCCATTGGCTACGAATATTACGGCGACTGAACTGGAAACATTTATCGATGGGCCATTTGCTGATTTATTTGATGACACCAATTGGCCGGCGCTGTGGAGTGGCAGTTCAGATCGGGGAATGCGTTCAAAAATTTCACCAATGGAACTGGCCGAAAATCCTACAACTGCACAGGGAAATGTTTTCCGTGAAATCACTGCAGCCGTAATTTTGATCAAGGAATTTTCTCAAACAGAATTTAGTGATTCTGCAAATAGTATGTTGGCTACCAAGGCATTGGAAGGCATGGCGCAAGGTGTCAATAATCTTGCAGCCGAACAATCAAAAATTGGCACGGTCGAAAAGCGAATTGAGGAGGCGAATGAGCGGATGGAGTACCAAAGAAACATATTGAGAGAGCAGGCAATGACTTATGAAAATGTTGATCCATATGAGGTGGCTACCCGCTTGAATCAACTTTCAATAAGTCTTGAAGCCTCATATCGGGCAACGGCAAAACTGCAGCAATTATCACTGATGAATTACATTTAACCACTATGGCTGTGAAACTAAACAACACAGTTTGATGAACACTAAAGCTTAGAGAATGGGTCGAATATCATGTTCAACCAAGCATATACCGAATCAATGGAAGATGGGCAGGAGACTGCCAGATCCCAAGAAAGAGAAGTCCTCGGTAGCTCAATCAGATTGATGCGGGAGGCTGATGCGTCTCCGGATCATCATGGTAAGAGGGTGGAGGCGATATACTTCACCACAAGGTTGTGGAGTCATTTCTTGAATGATCTGGTTTCCGCAGACAATGTGAACAGTGATGAAATGAAAGCCGGGTTAATATCCATTGGCATATTCATCATGCGACATATCGAAAAAATGCGGCAGGACAAGACCCAAAAGTTTGGTCCTGTAGTGGACGTTTCAAAAACAATCTATGATGGGTTAGGAAATGGGTAACATACGTCTTTATTTGCGCGCGAATGAGCGCATTTTTATCAATGGTGCTGTATTAAAGTTTGATCGGCGCGCATCAATCGAATTGCTGAATGATGCAACATTCTTGTTGGAAAATCACGTTATGCAGCGTGAAGATGCCAATACGCCATTCAAGCAGCTGTATTTTGTGATACAATTATTGTTCATGGATCCAACAGATACGGATGAGCCTAAAAAGCTGTTCAAGAATATGGTCTATTCTCTGCTGGAAGTTTTGGAAAGTCCGCAATTGGTGCAGATTTTGAAAACCGCAGATGTGGAAGTGGCAACCGGTAAAGAATTTGCTGCTCTCAAAACCATCCGTAGTGGCTTTGAACTTGAAGAAAGTGTTTTGAAAGAACAAGATGCACAGTCGGAAGATGGCGGGTTCCATAAGAAGTATTTTGAATCGGGTACTCCCGAAATCCAAAGGGCAGGATAATGAGTGAAATCGCAAATGTAGGGGCAGTCAGCACATTATTGACCAATCAGGCAAATCAAACGACGGCAGCCTCAGATAACAATAATGTTGATTATGATACGTTTTTGAAATTGCTGGTGGCCCAGCTTAAAACACAGGACCCGACAAATCCGACGGATTCCACAGAGTTTCTATCGCAATTGGCATCGTTTTCCGGTGTTGAACAGCAGGTACAAACCAACAACAAACTCGACGCACTTTTGACAGCTTCCCAATTGGGACAGGCAACAAATTTGATCGGAAAAACAATCACTTATAATGGTGGTAGCCTGGATGGTGTGGTGAGTGCTGTTTCCCTTGAACAAGGTGGTACAGTGATTGCTCAACTTGTTAACGGTCAAAAAGTGCCAATTAATGAAGGTGTGGTAATTTCCAATGAATGAAGCAGAAGCCCTTGAATTAATACAAGTGGCTTTTAAAACCCTGCTGGTTGCATCTGGGCCGATCGTTTTGACAGCGATGGCTGTGGGAACTTTCATTGCGCTGTTACAGGCGCTGACCCAGATTCAGGAAATGACCTTAACTTTCATACCCAAAATTGTTTTGGTGTTGGTAGTGGCTTCAATGGCCGCTCCATTCATGGCGGCACAAATCAACTCGCTTGCCATGCTTTCTTTTTCAAAAATATCCTCGGGGTCTTAAATTTGATCCGTTTTGACGGATCTAATTTAAGCATATTTGGTCTCACGGCGTATCTTCGCTGCGCTCAGGCCTCCGGATGGGCGGCACATTAGCGCCGGGTTCCCATGCTTGCCCTTTGGGCTTGCATTCTTTTTCCTTGATAGTTGTTGTCATTTTCCTTGCACGAATTTTGGCGTATCAGATCGCTGAAAAGCGGGAGTTAAAAGCGGCTCGTGCATTAGCGCCAGGTTCCCACGCTTGCCCTTTGGGCTCGCATTCTTTTTCCTTAAGCAGCTCTTTCCGGATCGTTCCCTTGCACGATTCTCTCCGCATCAGATCGCCGAAAGGCGGGAGCGAAGAGCGACCGGCGCTAATGCGCCGCGCCTTCGCAGGCCTGAGCGCAGCGAAGATATGCCGTGAGAAAGAAGAAGAATCCATTTTGGAGCAAGTTTCAGATTCTACTGTGTTGGATAAGGGCAATGAATGCCTGATTTATACAGAGGATTTGAGTTGAGTAACCAACAACAAGCCATAGCACCTATGCCAGAACTCAATTCAAAGCGTGATGTTGCGTTTGCGATTGGCGTATTGTTCATTCTTGCTGTTCTATTTATGCCGATTCCCCCTTGGCTAATTGATATTGGGTTGGCACTTTCCATTGGATTTTCCGTGCTTATCTTGATGGTGGCACTGTGGATTGAAAAACCTCTAGATTTCTCCTCATTCCCGACAGTCCTTTTGATTGCAACGATGTTGCGATTATCATTGAATATTTCCACTACCCGTTTGATTCTTTCCAATGGCGCGGATGGGCCTGGAGCAGCCGGTGATGTGATTGGTGGGTTTGCCAATTTCGTTATGGGTGGCGATTTCTTCATCGGCGTTATCGTGTTCGTCATTCTGATTATCGTGAACTTCATGGTGATTACGAAGGGTGCAAGTCGTATCGCGGAGGTTGGCGCACGCTTTACACTGGATGCTATTCCCGGCAAGCAAATGGCGATTGATGCGGATTTATCTGCTGGCCTATTGGACGACAAACAAGCACAGGCAAGACGTAAGGAACTGGAGGAAGAAAGCTCTTTCTTCGGTTCGATGGATGGAGCATCGAAATTCGTTCGTGGTGATGCCATTGCCGGACTTATTATCACTGCGGTGAACGTGGTTGGTGGTATCATCATCGGCGTTACACGCCATGGAATGGAAGTTGGTGAAGCTGCGGATGTGTTTACACAGCTATCCGTTGGTGACGGACTGGTATCTCAAATTCCAGCACTGATTGTTTCGTTGGCTGCGGGCTTGCTGGTTTCAAAAGGTGGTACACGTGGTGCTACTGAAAAAGCAGTTCTGGATCAGTTGGCATATTATCCTCGTGCATTGATGGTGTCTGCCGGATTGATGTTCCTGCTTGCATTTACACCAGGCTTACCGTTTTTTCCCTTCGCAACCTTGGCTGCTCTCATGTTGATTACAGCCTATTTTATTCCGAAAAAGCGTGCCGAACGTGAGCAGATGAAAAATGATTATGAAGCTCATCAGGCAGAACAACAGGTTCGTGAAAAAAGCGACTCCATCAAGGACACGCTAAAGGTTGCTGAAGTTGAACTGGTGCTGGGTAAGCAACTTGCCTCGAAGCTATTGGTTAGCCAAGGGGAAATGGGCCTCCGTGTAAGCCGAATGCGTAAGAAATTTGCCAAGTCATACGGGTTTGTTATTCCTGAAATCAAAGTTTCAGATGATTTGTCGATCAATCCTCGTTGTTATGAAATCAGGGTTTTTGGCACTTGTATGGCATCTGAGGAAGTGTCGTTGACAGACGTATTGGTGATTGCCAATGACGGTCCGCCACCTCCAATGCCATATGACGAAGTGAAGGAACCAGCTTTTGGTGCCAAGGCCTGGCAGGTTTCTGATGTTTATATTCCTGAATTGAAACAAGGTGGATATCGCACCATTGATACCATGTCGCTTATTCTCACTCATGTGAGCGAAGTGGTGCGTAATAATCTATCTCAACTGTTTTCATACAAAGATATCAAACAGTTGATCGATGGTCTGGAAAAGGAATACGCTTCTCTGGTTGAAGAAATTAGCCCAGCACATCTCTCAATTTCGGGGCTTCAGGCGGTGTTTAAATTGCTGCTTGCGGAGAGAGTTTCTGTTCGCAATGTTAGTCTTTTGCTGGAAGCAGTGGCAGAAATTGCGCCGCATGTGAAGCGGACAGAGCAGATTGTGGAACATGTGCGAATGCGTATCAGTCAGCAAATTTGCGGCGATATTGCCGATCATGGTGTTTTGAAAATATTGCGTTTGGGCAATAAATGGGATGGGGCTTTTGGGACTGCGTTGCAAAAAGATGCGCGTGGAGAAATTGTTGAATTCAATATGCAGCCATCTGAGTTGGAGGCATTCGGCAATCAGGCCAAGACAGCAATTCAGAGCCATATCGATAAAGGTGAGCAGTTTGCAATTACTACCTCGCCTGAAACTCGGACCTATGTGCGGATGATTATTGAACGGTTGTTTCCAACCCTGCCGGTTTTATCCCACGTGGAAATTGCTCGCGGTATGGAGGTACAGACAATTGGGACTATTGCTGAATGATTAATGGCGAAATAGCCGTTATTGGGTTGTTCCTGGTTTTTGTGCGTACGGGAACAACGCTTATGCTATTGCCTGGTTTTTCCTCAACCCAGGTGCCCAATCAGGTCAGGCTATACTCGGCGATTGGAATCTCTTTTGCGATTTTTCCGCTGATTGCCTCAAAGGTAGAATTTCCCCAAAACATCGAACCCGTCCAAATGCTTTCATTGATCGCTGCTGAAATTGTGATTGGTGCGATCATGGCGATCCCCGTGCGGTTCTTTATTATGGCGATCTCGTTTATTGGTGAGATCATCACTCAGGTGATTGGTTTGAACACCATTCCCGGGATTTCGATAGGTGAAACGCAAAGTACAACGCTTTCAACCATGTTTGAAATTTCCACCATCACGTTGTTTTTCATTTCTGGTTTGCATGTGAATTTTATCATGGCGTTGCTGGTCTCCTACACCGTTTACCCGGTAGGAGATGTGCTGGATGTCGGTGTAATGGTGGAAAGCCTTGCGACGCATTTGTCCCAGGCGTTCCAGATTGTTATTCGTTTGGCGGCACCTATTTTGATTTGTTCAATTGTGATGAATTTAATTGCGGGACTGGTGAACAAACTCACGCCGCAAATTCCGATTTATTTCGTGTCCACGCCATTTTTGATCACCGTTGGCCTCGCCCTGCTAATTATTGTGGGGGACGACATGTTGGTGTTTTTTAACCTGGAATTGGCGAGGTTGATTGATGGTGTGTTTGGCTAACTACCAAGCATTGTTTCACGGGGATGACAATCCGAGATTTGTGGTCTTCCGAACAGGGGTACGCAAGTTTCGGATAAGGTTGGAAGCATAATTTCTAGAGTATAATTATCATGGGCAGTTTGATGGGGCGGTTAATGAAATGAGTGAGCTAACTGCAATACAAAACGTTACTGCCAAAGCTGTGAGCGATGCATTTCAGTACAATTCACCCAAGCCTTTGACGGTAAAAACCTCTGAAGTCGGTGCAAGTTTCAAAGCGATGGCAATGGCTGTTCCGCAGGGGAAACCTGTGATGGCGACAGCATCCGATGTGGCTAAGCCGTTGGAGAGCGATGAGCTTGATTCGTCTAAAGAGGTTATGCAGAAATTTGAAGCTATGGTTGCATCGCAACTATTTGGCACGATGTTAAAAACCATGTCCGGCGATACTTTTGGGCAGGGCATGAGCGGTGACATTTATAAGTCTATGTTTGCTGATGCGCTTGGCGAACAAATTGCCAAACATGGTGGTTTTGGGATTGCCGAACTTGGCATGAATAGCAATGCGGCCAGGTTAGCCAAATGAGTAATCTAGAAATGGCAGGTCATGAGGGCGCGGTTCCACAGGAGCAAATAGCAAGCAATCTGGCGATTGGTCGGCAAATCGCGACCATCGATCATTTGATTGGATCGTTGCACCGCCTGCTGGTTGATGAAAACAAGCTTCTGGAATCCGCGAGCAGTCATATTCCAGACAGTACGGCCCGCGACAAGCTGCAATTAATTGTGCAATTCAACCGCGCTTCATTGGAAATTTCCGAGCTGGTTTTGCCTGATGCATTGCAGCAACGGGTAAAAGCTACGGTTTTATTGCTGGAGAAAAATGAAAAATCGCTCCAGTTACGTATGGCTGCGATTAAAGAAGTTACCCGAACAATGGCGCTCGCTGAACAGGAATCGCAGTCTGATGGGACCTATTCGGCAAATCAAACAAACTGGAACTACGCTGAATGATAAAAACTATTCTGGCAGGGATTTGGGCTGCTGCCGTTTTATCCGGGTCGGTTTGGTTTTTTGGTCAACCGGCACCGATAAAGGGAGCCGAAGAAGATAAAGGTGCCTACTTTGGCAGCCTTGAGACCGTTAAGCTTGAAACCATTGTTGTACCAATTGTGCGACAGTCTTCGGTGCAGGGCTATATAATTCTTGAATCAGTTTATTCCATTGATACCGAGGAAGCTGCCAGTCTGAGCGTTCCCATTCAATATATATTGAGGGATCTGATTAACAGATCAATCTACGGAAATACCAACATTGATATTTATCGGCTCGAAAAGTTTGATTTGGTCAAATTTCAAGAAACCATTGTTAGCGACATCAATGCCAAGCTTGGTAAAAATATTGTCCACGATGTTATGATTCAACGTTTGAACTTTATGACAAAAGAAGAAATTCGTGATGAGCAATTGCGTCGGAGCTAGGGTCCGGTTGTTGGTTTGGTGATTGGCCGGAAAAACTGCGATGAACAGAAAGCAAAGACGGGCAGCGCAGAAGGCGCAAGGCAATCAGGCACAATTGGCAAATTTGTTTGCCTTGTGCGGCCAGAAAATGCAGGCTGGTAATTACGAAGAAGCGATTGCTGGTTATAAACGCATCCTGCGCCACGTCCCGGATAATGCAGCGTCCTATCATAATTTGGGTGTGTCACAAGAATCTCTCGGCCAACATGAAGAAGCCATTGAGGCTTATAAGAATGCTCTGAAATATGACCCTGCCTGTGTCGAGGCTTGTTCTAATCTGGGTGGTCTTTTGCATCGCTTACACCAAAGCGATAAAGCGCTGGCGCTATTGGAGCAGGCGATAAAGATTGATCCGGAGTTTGCAGACGCTCATCACAATTTAGGTTGTACGCTGAATGCTCTTGGAAGATTGGAAGAAGCCATTGGCGCCCATCGCAAAGCGTTGGCATGTCAGCCTGATTTCTTAATATCGAAATTTGAATTGTGCGGTTTGCGGCGCACGATTTGTGACTGGTCTGGACTGGAAGCTGAAAACGCCGCTTGTTTGCAGGCCATATATGAGCGCTCCATCAAAATATCGCCTTTTCAAATATTGCCAATGACCGGCGATCCTGTGCAACAATTGAGGCATAATCGACTGTTTGCTGCGGATCAAAAAGTTGCGGAGACATTGATATTTAGCGATTATCCGGCCTTTGAAGAAGCGGGCAAAGAGCGTCCTGTGCGCATTGGCTATCTATCATCTGATTTTAACCAGCATGCGGTGAGTGTTCTTATCGCAGAATTGCTGGAGCGCCATGATCGCAGCAAGTTTGAGATTTTTGGCTATTGCTACAGCAAGGATGATGGGAGTGAAACCAGAGCCCGGGTGGTATCCGCGTTTGATCAATATGTCCCGGTTCTCCAAATGAGTGACTATCAGGCGGCCAAACGTATTCACCAGGACGGGATTGATATCCTGATCGATCTGAAAGGGTATACGCGTGATGGGCGCTCCAGAATTCTTACCCACCGTCCAGCGCCTGTGCAGGTGAACTATCTTGGTTATCCCTCAACCATGGGGGCTGATTTTATAGATTATATTATCGGAGATGCGGTCGTCACTCCGATGGAGCACCAGCCCCATTATGATGAGGCGATTGTGCAGCTTCCCCAATGTTATATGCCAAATGATACCAAACGAAAAATTGCTGACGAGATGCCGACGAGACAGGCGCATGGCTTGCCTGAAACGGGCTTTGTATTTTGCTCATTCAATAATGCATATAAAATCACCGAAGAGATGTTTTCTGTTTGGATGCGATTGCTTGATCAAGTTGAGGGTAGCGTTCTTTGGTTGTTTGAAGCTAACCAAATGTGCAAAGAAAACTTACGGCGCGAAGCGCTGGCCTTTGGTGTTGATCCTTCAAGGCTGATTTTTGCACCCAAATTACCTAAACTGGAAGATCATTTGGCGCGCTATCGTTTGGCGGACCTGTTTCTTGATTCTTCACCATATAATGCGCACACCACGGCCAGTGATGCTTTATGGGCGGGGCTTCCGGTTTTGAGTTGCGCGGGCCAAACATTTGCGAGCAGGGTTGCAAGCAGTCTTCTGCATGCAATAAAAATTCCAGAACTTTCAACGAATACTATCGAAGACTATGAGAAAGTTGCATTAAACTTAGCTACAGACGCAGCTAAACTGGCCGAGTTGCGTAATCGGTTGGTTCAAAACAGACATTCCGCGCCGCTATTTGATATTGAAAGTTATACACGCGGTATCGAGTTAGCATTCTTGCAAATGGTAAGAAACCGGCGGGAAACTGGGATTCCTTCGCCGTTTGCGGTAAATTGAATTTAACACGTTCACTTATAACCCAATGATATATGGATAAGATTTTGCCTATGGCATTTTTTTCCAAGGCTTGTATTATGCCTTTATCCCATTCTTATGGGGTTTAGCCCAACGCTGTAGTTATCCCCCTGCACAATATAACTACTGCGTTGGGCCATAACTTACCTAGTGTGAGGTGGGTCTTCTTGGTTTCCTAACGCTGAATATGTCTTTGACATGTGTCAGAAAGCGGGCGGAGCTGGGCGCAAATTTCCCAGTATCAAGTAGATGTTTCAAGTTCAAATAATTTTTGAACTTTAAGAATATGATATTTGCTATGTATTTGCGTCAAATATTCTTTAGATACAAAATTGAATACTGAGCGTTTTGTATTTGTCGCAATTGTTTAGCGTAAAGATAATGATTGAGATAGGAGGGCTTGTCCGCAAATTGGGTAGCTTTGGGTCGTTGTAGGCAGCACCACGATGCATGACGGGTAGGAATATTGTTAGAAAAATCCATTAAGCGTTTTAAAGAGAATGTATTTGAAATTGAGCAAGCAATTGCTCAGGACGTACAGGCATCGAAACTACAGGCTTTGGATGAATCATTGCGCCAGACATTTCTGGAAATTAAACACTTTGATACGGATAGTGATGATTTAAGGCAGATACAGATACAGTTTTTTCTGGACTATATCTGCGACCTTTCCGAAAATGATCTGGTGGTGAGCCTTGTGAAAACCACAAAAGGTCTGGTTGAGCATTGTGGTGGTACGCGTGATCAACCATCCAGCATTCCGTTGGAAGGAATGTGTTCCATGACCAAGAAGCGCGACACTACCCAATAGTTTTGGCCAATAGCATTCGTCAATAATTCTGCCCATT
>JAESUH010000194.1 GCA_016763155.1 Rhizobiaceae bacterium | reverse complement strand
ATTCCTTGCAAATAAAATGGGAAAACTCTCTATCGGCGTAACGACCTAAAATTTCGGTGGCTAGGCCGCCCTCAGGCGACCTATTACAAGCCATCGTAATATATAGAAAACTGGAGCGGGCGAGGCGATTCGAACGCCCGACCCCAACCTTGGCAAGGTTGTGCTCTACCCCTGAGCTACGCCCGCTCGGCGTGACAGCAATTGCTGTTCGGATGCTTATATGACGCAAGGTTGGGGGGAATGCAACTAGAATCTTCACCTGTTTGAATTGATTTTAATCGGACTGGTTAATTAGGGATTATTTCCTCGGCAATTAGGGTAGGTTGGCAGCAGTTTAATGCCAATTTTGCGCCACTGCTTGATTCCCAACGCCCGACACAATAGAAATCCGAACAGCGTCTTTGCCATTATCCGTAAACTTGCCCATTCAACGCAAATATCGGACCGATTGAGAGAATTCCAATGCCAGCTTCACCGAGTGATCTGTTTGATTTGCTTAATAAATTGGATATCGAGACAGAGACCCATGAGCATGAGGCAGTTTTTACGGTGGAGGAATCCGCCAAGGTAAAACATATGATCCCGGGCGGGCACACCAAAAACCTGTTTGTTAAAGACAAAAAGGGCAGTTATTTTTTGCTGGTAGCCGAGGGAACAGCGCAAATCGATCTAAAACAGATACACCGTTTAATCGGGGCCCGCGGGCGGGTATCCTTTGGACGTGCCGACGCGCTAATGGAGATGCTCGGGGTTGAACCAGGCTCCGTCACTGCTTTTGCGCCCATGAACGACACCAATAATCAGGTGAAAGTTTTTATCGACGCATCATTGATGCGCTATCAGCAGATAAACTGTCACCCATTGAAGAATACCATGACAACAACCATTTCCAGAGAAGACCTGCTACGGTTTTTAGAAGCCGTAAATCACCCGGCAGAAGTCCTGCAATTTACCCAAGTGCCGCTGGAAGACAACGAATTGGAAGCCTCTAATGAGCAATGATGATCAAATGAATAAGGGTATTGGCATGCAATATACCCAATCCCCCTCCAGTCAGCCTCAAACGACAAATATCAGCTTTGGAAATGTGGGTAGCGCACCTTCCCCATCCGCTCCCATGGCCGCTGGGCCAGTCAAGGATATTTCAACCGCGGAATTTGGACCCGAAGTGATTGAAGCCTCCAAAACCCAAACGGTTCTGGTTGATTTTTGGGCGCCTTGGTGCGGCCCATGCAAGCAATTAGCCCCGATACTTGAGCGCGTCGTAGCCGAGAGCCAGGGTGCGGTAAAACTTGTAAAAATGAACATTGATGAACATCCGGAAATTCCTGGCCAAATGGGCGTGCAATCCATTCCTGCTGTAGTCGCATTCAAGGATGGTCGCCCGGCTGAAGCTTTCATGGGAGTAAAACCTGAAAGCGAAATCCGCGCCTTTGTTCAAAAAGTCAGCGGTGCAACCGGCCCCTCTGAAATGGAAATGGCGTTGGAACAGGCAACAAAGTTGCGTGAAGAATCCATGCCGATGGAGGCTGCACAAATTTACACCGCAATTCTCCAGCGATTCCCGGATAATTTGGATTCCATTACCGGCCTCGGATCAATTTATCTCGAAGACGACGATATGGAAAAAGCAGAGGAAATGCTGGCAATGGTGCCTGAAGAAAGCCGCGACTCTGCTTCAGCAAAATCCCTTGCAGCTGCCATTGAACTTGCTGGACAAGCAGGAGATCTTGGCGAACTGGCAGAACTGGAAGCCGCAGTGAACGCCAATCCAAAGGATAATCAGGCCCGCTTTGATCTGGCAATCGCATTAAGTGGTGCTCAAAGAAGAGAAGAGGCCTCTGATCATTTGCTGGCAATCATCAAAACAAATCGCAAATGGAATGACGATGGCGCGAAGGCTCAATTGTTACAATTCTTCGAAGCCTGGGGCTTAATGGACCCGGCAACAGTTGAAGCCCGGAAAAAACTTTCTTCAGTATTGTTTTCCTGATCTGTAATTTGAGCTAGGTTGAGATTACCTGACATTGGCAGCATGTGCCTGGAGTAAATATTGCAAGCTGGAAATCACATATATTCATCCGCGGCTGAAATCCCTGCGATAATACCCATATTCCCGCTGGAAGATGCCTTGCTTCTCCCAGGCGGGCTCTTGCCATTGAATATTTTTGAAAAACGATATCTGGCAATGGTTGATGACGCGATACTTGGTGATCGTCTGATTGGTATGGTTCAGCCCTTAGAACCGGGAGACACCAAACAAACAGAACTGCGCGAAATTGGTTGCCTCGGCAGGCTCACCGCTTTTCAGGAAGCCGGTGATAATACTGTCTTGATTGGCTTGTACGGAATATGCAGGTTCAAAATCCTCAACGAGGAAAAAGGCCTAAACGGTTACCGCAATTGCCGAATTGATATTTTTGAAGAGGACCTCGATCAAGATGATCAGGCAGATTTGATCGACCGGGATGCCTTGATCAACACCTTCAAAAACTATCTTGAAGCCAATGCCATGGAGGCCGATTGGGAGAGCATCGACAGCACCGATAACCAGACGCTGGTTACCGCTCTTTGCATGATGAGCCCCTATGGTTCTGCCGAAAAACAGGCCTTGCTTGAAGCACCCGATTTAAAAAGCCGGGCTGAAACCCTGATCGCATTAACTGAAATTGATCTGGCCAGAAATTCAGGCGGTTCCGACAGCATATTGCAGTAAATCTCACCGTCAGATTATGCTTTCCCGCAATGCCGGGATGGCCTATGGGTGAAGTATGACCCTCAGCTCAAATTCAACATCTGTAAAATCATGGCGAGCACATTTAATTGCAACCGCATCGCTTGGTTTTCCTTTGATCGGCGCCCAGCTGGCGCAAATGGCAATCAACACTACTGATGTTGTCATGTTGGGATGGCTGGGAACCGAAGAACTTGCAGCCGGTGTTTTAGCGACCCAGATATTTTTCGTCCTTTATATTTTTGGCACCGGTTTTGCCACTGCAGTCATGCCGCTTGTGGCGCAGGCTGAGGGACAAAATGACATAAGAGGCGTACGCCGTGCCGTCCGCATGGGAATTTGGATTGCCCTTTTCTACAGCATAATCACGCTGCCACCCTTATGGTTTATCGAAGATATCCTCCTGATGCTGGGACAGGATGCGAATGTGTCTGCCCTTGCCAAAGATTATATGCAGGTCGCCATGTGGGCCATGGCACCGGCATTAGTTGCCCACTGCATGCGCTCATTTCTCTCGGCCATGGAGCGGGCGCAAATCGTACTTTGGGCGGTTTTATTGGGCACACTAACCAACGCATTCTTGAACTATGCATTAATTTTCGGAAATTTTGGTGCCCCTGCCCTCGGTATCGTGGGGGCGGCAATTGCTTCCTTGATCACCAATGTTTTGATATCTGCGATTTTAATTTTCTATACAACCTGGCTCAGGCAATTGAAAAAATACGATCTTTTCGTGCGTCTGTGGCGTTCTGATTGGGAGGCCTTTGGCGAAATTTTGCGCCTTGGATGGCCCATTGGAATTGCCATCATTTCCGAAGTTGGCATGTTTACCATCGCATCAATATTCATGGGCTGGCTTGGAACAGTACAATTGGCAGCCCATGGCATCGTTATGCAGATTGCAGCCCTTGCTTTCATGATTCCCTTAGGGCTTTCCAGCGCCGCCACTGTGCGGGTTGGAAGAACCCTTGCACGAAACGAAGTTCAAGATATGCGCCGCGCCGCTGTCACCGTAACCGCCATGGCTCTTTTGTTTTCCTCCATGGCAGCCATCCTCTTTCTTGTGCTCCCGGTTCAATTGGTAGACCTATTCCTGGACTATAATAACCCATTGGCAAGCCAGGTTGCCGCCTATGCAGTGCCTCTGTTATTCATCGTTGCCGCATTTCAACTGGTCGACTGCCTACAGGTAGTTGCCGCCGGCATGTTGCGCGGCATGAAAGACACAAAAGTTCCCATGGTCATTGCCGTGGTCAGCTATTGGGGCCTTGGTATTTCATCTGCTTACGTGCTGGGCCTCCATACAGACCTTGCAGGCGTGGGTATTTGGATGGGCCTGGCCATCGGCCTTGCAGCAGCAGCTCTATTTATGAATATACGCTTCTGGCGCAGCGCCCATAAAATTGGATTAGCACCATGAAAAAACCCGTTCTCCCCGACCCAAAAATGCTGGAAATCCTGGTCTGTCCCCTGACCAAAACCATCCTTGAATATGACAAAGAAAATCAGGAACTAATCTCGCGACCAGCCCGATTGGCTTATTCTATACGTGATGGGATACCTATTATGATCCCTTCGGAGGCCAGGAGCCTGGACGAGGAATAACGGGTGGGGTCGCTGTAGTTTGTTCTCACGGCGTTTCCTCACTATCGTTCGGGCCTGCGAAGGCGCGGCGCATTAGCGCCGATCGCTCTTCGCTCCCGCCTCTCGGCGGTTTGCTACAAAAGAGATGGTACAAGGGAACCATCCGGAAATATCTTGCGGGGAAAAAGAATGCGTGCCCAAAGGGCAAAGCGTGGGAACCCGGCCAGTCAGGCCGCGCCTTCGCAGGCCTGAGCGCAGCGAAGATACGCCGTGAGAACAAGCTAACCCTAGATTGCTTCGCCTCGAAGCAATCTAGGTTCGCTTTTGGAGTTACCTGACGCTTGGTCAATAAACCTTGTTTTAAGGCCCGGCATCCGGTCGACCATTCCAAGGCCAAAATCCCTTGCAGCGCGCAGCAGTGGGTTATCGTTTGAAAACAGCCGGTTCAGCACATCGGTAACAATGCCCATTTGAACCGTATCAAATCGCCGCCACAGCTGGTAGCGCTCAAGGGTGGTTAACGCGCCAATATCCATGCCAAGCCGGTCCGCTTCAACAATGGTTTCAGCAAGGGCGGCTGCATCTTTGAAGCCCAGATTAAGCCCCTGCCCGGAAATTGGATGGATACCGTGGGCTGCATCCCCCACCAGCGCAATTCGATCTTTAACGAATTCGCGCGCAAGAGTAAGCCCGAGCGGAAAAGCCTTTACCGGCCCATCAATTGAAATTTCTCCCAACTTATGGCCAAACCTTTGTTCCAGTTCCAGTTCAAAGGATAAATCATCCATCGCCAGAAGGCGGTCGGCGCTTTGGGTGCTTTCCGTCCACACAAGCGAGGAGCGATTGCCCTTTAACGGCAAAATAGCGAAGGGTCCGGCCGGTAGAAAATGTTCCTCAGCCCGACCCTCATGAGGCCGTTCATGGGCAATGGTCGTGACGATGCCTTTTTGATCATAAGGCCAGTGCATGGTCTTGATGCCAGCCAGATCTCGCATTTTCGAACGCACACCATCGGCAGCAACCAGCAATTTCGCAGTGTAGGAAATACCGGAAGCGAGTTTGATATCAACATTAGCCGGGCCTTTTTCATATCCCAGCACACTGTCACCATTAATCAGCGTAATGCCCATTTCGAGCGCTTTTTCTCTCAGTTTTTCAACCAGCACCCTGTTGGGCAACATATGGGCAAAGGGAGCAGATGCATCTTCGCGCTGATCTGAGAAGGTCAAAAACACAGGCCGAGTGACATCCGATAAACGACTGTCAGTAATCACCATCTCGTTAATTGGCTGGGTATATTCTTCCATTCCCTGCCAAATTCCCAATTGATCAAGCATCCTGCTTGCTGCAGCAGCAACAGCAAAGGCACGTTCGTCTTTTTCATTGGCGACTTTTGGCGCAGCTTCCACCACCACGATCGAGAGGTGCGGCGCACCGGCGCAAATCGCAACAGCCGTGGATAGACCCACGTAATTGCCACCAACAATTAAAATATCGCATTTTAATTGTTTGGAATTGTCAGTTTTTTTAGTGCTTTGCGCTTTTACCATTTGCAGCAATCCTGATTATTCGTAAGATTCAAGGATACCTATAAAGATAGGGTGTAATTCTACCAATGCCAATTGCCATTTTGAAGCGGAACCAAATTCATGTCCGAAGCTGTAAAAACTCTCCTCAACATCCTTGACCTCGAACCTCTTGAGGAAAATCTCTTTCGCGGCCAAAGCCCTGATGTGGGCTGGCAGCGTGTGTTTGGCGGACAGGTGATTGGGCAAGCTCTGGTGGCTGCCCAAAGAACCGTGGACGAAGACCGCAAGGTTCACTCGCTCCATGGCTATTTCATGCGACCCGGCGATCCAAAGGTTCCTATCATTTATGAGGTAGACCGCATCCGAGACGGACGCTCTTTTACCACCAGACGGGTAGTGGCAATCCAGCATGGTCACGCAATTTTTTCCATGTCCGCCTCATTTCAGACCCATGAAGTAGGTTTGGAACATTTCATGCCAATGCCTGATATTCCAGGGCCAGAGGATTTACCCAGCGAAAAAGAGCTGGCCGAACAATATATCGATCATGCCCCTGAAAATGTGCGCAAATACTGGCAACGCGAACGCCCAATTGAATTGCGCCCAACTGATTTGACCCATTATGTCAGTTCAAAAAAGCTGGAGCCAAAACAACAAATCTGGTTCCGTGCCACCGGAGAATTACCTGCAAATGATGCCATTCAACAGGCCGTCCTTGCTTATGCATCTGATATGACCCTGCTCGATACATCTCTATTTGCCCATGGGCGCGCCGTATTCGATCCGGAATTGCAAGTAGCAAGCCTCGACCACGCCATGTGGTTCCACCGCCCCATCAACATGCAGGACTGGCATCTTTATACTCAGGATAGCCCGAACAGTTCAGGATCCAGAGGCTTTACCAGAGGTAGCATTTATACAAGAGAAGGCGTGTTGGTGGCCTCGGTCACCCAGGAAGGGCTAATTCGTCTGAGAACACGCAACAAAGGAAAAACCAGCCCGTCTGGAGGGTAAACAATCAGCCAAACAGACTATAAAGGCCGTTGCTGTCAAACACGATTGAACCAGACGTCAGGTCCAATTGCGTTTCGTCGAGCCCGTCTTCCTCAGCCTGCTTCATCAATGCTGCATCCAGTTTATCGTCAGCACTGCCGCCAGGTTCCATGACCGCATCGATGAGGGTATCAAGTGAAATACCAAGTTCGCCCAAACCGAGGTTTTTCTCTATCTCGGAAATCATCTTTGCTGCGGCGATAGGATCTTGCTGCCGCATTGATGTTACTTTGGAACGGATGGCGCCCCCAAGCGCACTTTGAGTTTCATAATCATCTGGCTTAAACCCAAACTCTTCTCCTAATCGTTCAATCAGTTTGATTTTGAGTTGGGTTATATCAACGCGCATAACATCCCAATAGTCCGAGGCAGGCTTAACTTCTGTTTGCTCGGTCTGTTTGGACTGCCCATTTGCTGTAGCGACCAAATCAGTCGCGGCTGAGGAGGTCTCATTAATGGGTGTCGAAGTAATTTTGTTTTGTTGTAAAATCAACAGCGCTGCAGATGAATTCGCGGATGAGATAAAGGGCATGCTCACTCCTGAAAACAACCTCCATTCATCATCATGTAAATGGGTTGCAAAATTGAGCTTGGGCATCATACCGCAAGTAAGATGACTTGATACACTTCCTGTTTACAACTTTTCTATTAACAAATCATTGACTATATTTTCACACAGCCCTTAGCCTCGCCCGCCAAATATTGCACTTCCCACTCGCACACTTGTTGCCTCCATCACTCAGAAAGGACTATTTCGCCTGAGAACACGCAATAAAGGGAAAACCAGCCCATCTGGGGGTAAGTTGCCTCATTAAGTTCCAACAAAGCATTTGAAACAGAATTTATCAATTGCTCATTGTACACTCCAAAATTTTGGAAAGGTAATTAGAATCAATAATATGGATAAACTTATTACCTCCTCTCAATACGATGCCATCCAGCATCATTTTCCAATTATTCATATTGCCAACCAACGAAAAGACTGCTCCTCCGCTATAGCCATCCATCGTAGGAAGGTCCGCGCTGGTTGTATATCTTTTGTAATATGCCGCGTTAGATTTAAAACCTTGATCTAACTCGCAGTTAAAAAGAACTGTTTCAAGATGAATTTCGCCAACGTCACCACAAATGTGGGCATCGGTATAGTCCCGCATTACTTCAGCCGACATCGGACAACCTATCAAGAAAGAAAGGTGGCGGTCTAAATTTGAAAACGGTTCAATTGGATAGAAAAACGGCGCATCCATACTTTGGTTTTGCCAGTTTGTTGCGACCTCAAAAACAAGTATATCGTGAAATTCTTCCTCTGAATTAGAGATTTCAAAAATGCACTCTTGGATCGGAATGGTTCCAAGGTAATTTTTTTGACTACTAGTGATTCTTAGTGTTTCAAGGATATCCCGTGGAGGTGATTGTCCAGAATCTAACCCAAGTTGATGCCTAGTAATCAAAATAAAATTTTTATTTTTGTACCGAACCAAGGTCGCTGAACCGGCCCTCCCCAATTGAAGGCTAGTATCTTTCGCTTCAAGCAGCAGCGTTCTACAAACGCGCATGATTATTTCGTTAACAGATTTTGGTTTCAAAAAAAGACGGCCAACTTCAATTGCTTGTGTACTTGGGAGATCCTCAATCATTATCATGGCGTAACCTCATAATTGCCCTTAGCCTCGCCCGCCAAATATTGCACTTCCCACTCGCACACTTGTTGCCCCGAACTCCACCGCTGTTTCAAAATCACCGGACATGCCCATGGAAAGTTCGTTCACTCCCGCTTCCCCGGCCAATTTACGCAGCAGCGCAAAGTGAGGGCCGGGGTTTTCATCAAAGGGTGGGATGCACATCAGGCCGGAGATTATCAAGCCGTATTCTTCCTGACATTTCGTGACGAAAGCCACAGCTTCCTTTGGAAGGATGCCAGCCTTTTGCGGCTCGCTACCCGTATTCACCTGAACAAACAACTTTATCTCTCGACCCTGCTTCTTCATTTCGCTGCTAATTGTTTTGGCAATCTTCTCGCGGTCCACGGTCTGGATTACATCAAACAGCGCCACCGCATCTTCGCTCTTATTGCTTTGCAGCGGGCCAATCAGGTGCAATTCGATACCGGAATATTTTTCCTTCAAATCCACCCATTTACTCTGGGCTTCCTGCACCCGGTTTTCACCGAAAACACGGCAATTATCATCCAACAAAGGGGTGATATCTTCCGGCCCAAAGGTCTTTGAAACAATAATCAGCGTCACATCAGATGCCGTGCGTCCACTTCGTTTACAGGCCGTTTCTATCCGGCTGGCCACCTCTTCGTGCTGTTCAACTACATTTGACATCGATTTTAAGCCCTTTCGGCGCCGATACTGTTGACCCAATTGCCAATTTCTGGTGAAGCTCGCGAAACGCATTCAATCAGAAATTTGACTTTATTAGATATGGCAATGGAACGGTATAATCCACGCGAAACTGAATCCCGCTGGCAAAAAATCTGGGATGACCAGAAATTATTTGAAACCAGCACCGAT
>JAESUH010000193.1 GCA_016763155.1 Rhizobiaceae bacterium | reverse complement strand
TTTGCAGAAAAAGACAAAACCGGCGCCAGCCTGTTAATGGTCAGCCATGATCTGCGTCTGGCCCATAGGTTTGACCGTATCATCAGCCTTGAAGATATTTGTCAGATCACAGAAGCGGGGCAGGCAGCATGATCATTTTTCGCCTCGCGTGGCTAAGCTTGTTGAACCGGCGGTTAACCGCATTGCTGACAATCCTCTCCATTGCCCTATCGGTCATGCTGTTTTTGGGTGTTGAGAAAGTTCGACATGGCGCGCGATCGGGTTTTATCAACACAATATCTGGCACGGATTTGATCGTTGGAGCGCGTGCCGGAGATGTGCAGCTTTTGCTTTATGCAGTGTTTAGAATTGGTAATGCCACGAATAATATCTCGGTTAAATCCCTTGATGATATCAACCGCCGCGCAGAAGTTGAATGGATGGTGCCAATTTCACTTGGCGATTCCCACCGCGGTTTCAGAGTTATGGGAACATCGTCAGATTATTTCACCCATTATAAATATCGCAGGAATATCCCCTTGGCCTTTGAAGACGGCGTTCCCTTTGATGATTTGTTCGATGCGGTGGTGGGGTCAGATGTGGCCGCAGAACTTGGCTATTCCATCAATGGTTCAATCAATGTGGCTCATGGCACGGGTAATGTGTCCTTTGGTGCATCTCATGATGACAAACCCTTCCGCATTTCAGGAATTTTAAAACGAACAGGCACACCGGTAGATCGAACGGTACATATTTCGCTTGAAGCAATTGAGGCTATCCATGTGGGCTGGCAATCTGGAACTGCGCCGCGTGCCGAAGATAGTATCAGTGCTGATGCGGTTCGCGATATGGATCTGACCCCGAAAGTTGTAACGGCTGCTTATGTGGGGCTGAAATCAAAAATCGGCATATTCTCGCTACAGCGTTACATTAATAATTATCGGCAGGAGCCAATAACCGCCATCCTTCCCGGTGTTGCCTTTGCGCAACTATGGGCCATAATAGGGAATGCGGAAAAGGCGCTGATGATCATATCAATCATGGTGATTTTTACAGCCTTTTTAGGGATGATCATTTCCATATTAGGCACATTAAATGAACGCAGACGCGAAATGGCAATATTACGAGCCATTGGCGCGAGGCCCGTGCAGATATTTGGACTGTTTGTTGCTGAGTCGGCGGCCCTTGCAATATGCGGTGTGGTAACGGGCATTGCTTTGCTTTACGGTTTGCTAGCAGTTACTTGGGCCTCTATTGAAAAGGCAACGGGATTATATTTGCAGTTTTCTGCCCCCGGACAACAAGAATATATTTATCTGTTGATCATCATAATCGGCGGAATTGTTGCTGGTAGTATCCCAGCCCTTCGTGCCTACAAAATGTCGGTTTCTGATGGTTTGACTGTTAGAACTTAATTTCACTCTTTAGATCAAGGAGAATGTAAAATGAGAATATTGTTTGCAGGCCTCTTCGCATTACTGGTTTCATCAACCCTCGTTTTAATGCCAGCACAGGCAGAAACATTGATCCTCGATTGGGAAGATTTAGTACCGGCAAAAGGTAAGGGAGAAGTTCTCTCTATACCCGGCAATGCCCCGACCCTTGGCACCCCGAGAAGAGAGGATTATGATGGCACTGATGATGAGTATGAGGAGATGTTGGAAGTCTATGAAGCCCAGCGATATATGCAGCCTCAAGGTGTTTCAATACGCTCAGATTTGAATGGAAAAACTGTCCGCATCCCCGGCTTCATTACGCCTCTTGAGATAGACGGAGAAAAAGTTGTCGAATTTCTGCTCGTTCCCTATGTAGGCGCCTGCATCCATGTTCCTTCACCTCCGGGCAATCAGATTATCTACATATCGAAAATCAAGGGCATTACGCTTGATAATATGTATGACCCGATCTGGATCACCGGTAAATTGAAAGCCAAACCACTGGCAACGATCTTGGCCGACGTTGGCTATCATATGGAAAATGTAAAAATTGAACCCTATGTTGAGTGACGGGTTGCCACCCAATTGGAACTGTTTCTGCACGTGATAAAGCGCGTGCATTTGATACCCGCTTGAACAACCTCGCTCCATCATTGCTCGTTCGATAGCGCGCGAATTTCCCAACAAAATCAATGAAGAATGTCTCCCAACCACCAATGTTTGGGAAGCACTCTGTGTTGCGTTTTTTGCACCACGCACCTAAATAATTAGCAGCAGACCGACGCACCAAAAGACCTTATGGGTGGGCATCACATCTGTTTTGCCTTTTTCTATTGCTTCTGGAGGGGCAGAATAGCCTCCCAAATGCGACCTCTGTGTCGGAAGTTAATAAGAGAAAGAGTTCATGTCCTACTTAGTTCCTTCAGAATTTGTCACCAAAATGGTGGATGCAGGCGAATCCAAAATTTTCATGTCAACCAAGGATACATTGATCCGGGCCTTTATGGCCGGTGCGATCCTTGCCCTTGCCGCAGCCTTCGCCATTACGGTCACCGTTCAAACCGGCATCCCAATCGTTGGAGCTATTTTGTTCCCGGTTGGCTTTTGTATGATTTACCTGCTTGGCTTTGATCTGCTGACCGGTGTATTTGTGCTGACACCATTGGCTTGGCTCGACAAGCGCCCTGGGGTGACGGTGAAGGGCATCCTTCGTAACTGGGGACTGGTTTTCGTTGGAAACTTCGGTGGTGCATTCACCGTGGCAGTGATGATGGCGATTATCTCAACCTATGGTTTCTCGGTTGAACCCAATGCCGTTGGTCAAAAAATTGGGTCCATCGGTGAGGGGCGTACCCTTGGTTATGCAGAGCACGGTATGGCTGGAATGCTCACATTGTTCGTTCGTGGCATGCTTTGTAACTGGATGGTTTCCACCGGCGTGGTTGGAGCAATGATCTCCACAACTGTTAGCGGCAAGGTGATCGCCATGTGGATGCCGATCATGTTGTTCTTTGCCATGACGTTTGAGCATTCCATCGTGAATATGTTCTTGTTCCCATCAGGTCTGATGATGGGCGGAAACTTCTCGGTCATGGATTACATTATCTGGAATGAAATTCCGACAGTAATTGGCAATCTGGTTGGTGGTCTGGCTTTCACAGGTCTCACCCTTTATTCAACCCACATTAAAACAGCGCCAAAACGGCCAATTGCTTAAGATAGAATACAAAAACAAGGAGCCCCAGCTGCACGGTGCCGCTGGGGCTTTTCGAGGTTAAAAAATAGATGGCCGATCAATTAAGAATATCCGTTGGGCAATACTCCGATAAGGGGCGCAAGGAAATCAATCAGGATTTTCATGGGGTCTACATACCCAATGAGCCGCAACTGACATCAAAAGGCATCGCCATTGCTTTGGCCGATGGGATATCTAGCAGCAGTGTCAGTCAGATCGCCAGTGAATCCACCGTCGCAAGTTTTCTGGAAGACTATTTTTGCACCTCAGAAGCCTGGTCGGTAAAGAAATCCGCCCAACAGGTTTTGACCGCCACCAATTCATGGCTCCATGCTCAAACCCGTCAAAGTGAGTATCGCTATGATAAAGACCGGGGCTATGTCTGCACACTCAGCGCTATGGTCATCAAATCTACCACGGCACATATTTTTCATGTAGGCGATACGCGCATTTATCGTCTGCGCGACAATGTGCTGGAGCAATTAACGACAGATCATCGACTTTGGATATCCAAGGATCAAAGCTATTTGAGCCGGGGTATGGGCATTAATGCACAGCTTGAAATTGAGTATGATGCGTCACGACTGGAAATCGGCGATGTGTTTCTATTCCTAACCGACGGTGTTTACGAATTCGCCGATCCGAAATTTATGATCGATGCCGTGGGTAAGCATAAAGATGATCTCGATGCAGCTGCACAGATCATTGTGGAAGAAGCCTATGATCGCGACAGCGACGATAACCTAACAGCTCAAATCATCAAAATTGAAGCATTGCCCAGTCAGGACGTTGACGAAGTATATCAACAACTGACGGAGCTGCCATTCCCGCCAATTCTTGAGGCAAGAAATGAATTCGACGGATACACCATCATCCGCGAGGTTCATGCATCTTCCCGCAGTCACGTTTATCTGGCGAAAGATAATGAGACAGATACTGTTGTCATCCTGAAAACCCCTTCGATCGATCTTCAGGGCGATGCCGCATATCTGGATCGCTTCTTGATGGAAGAGTGGATAGCCCGCCGCATTAAAAGCCCTTACGTGCTGAAACCCTGCAAACAAGACCGTAAACCAAATTTTTTATATATCACCACGGAGTATATTGAAGGCCAAACCTTGGCTCAGTGGATGATAGATAATCCAAAGCCAGATCTGGAAACCGTGCGAGGCATTGTCGAACAAATTGCCAAGGGCCTACGAGCGTTTCACCGATTGGAGATGCTGCATCAGGATCTCAGGCCGGCCAATATTATGATTGATAGTGCGGGCACCGTGAAAATTATTGATTTCGGTTCAACCAAAGTTGCCGGTATTACTGAAATCGCCAGCCCCATTGAACAAAGCCATTTGCAGGGCACCGCCCAATATACCGCTCCAGAATATATCCTGGGAGAAAGCGGGACTTCGCGCTCCGACTTGTTTTCTCTGGGCGTAATCACCTACCATATGTTGACGGGAAAACTCCCCTATGGTGCTGAAGTCGCAAAATCTAAAACAAAGGCAGCCCAAGATAAGCTTCAATACATTTCTGTTCTCGATGATGAACGAGAAATTCCAGCCTGGGTCGATGCAACCTTGAAAAAGGCGGTCCACCCAAATCCCTTTAAGCGTTATGAGGCTTTGTCAGAATTTGTTTTTGAGTTGCGTCATCCGAGCAAAGAATTTTTAAACAAGACTCGTCCACCACTTATGGAGCGCGATCCGGTCACGTTTTGGAAAGCCATCTCGCTTTTTCTGGTTCTCGTTATCATCGCGATATTGGCGACCTAAGATTAGTTTTTTGTTGTGTGTACGAATGCACATGCGTAAATTTTGATGCTCACTATCTCTAATTCATAGGAAGGGCCACGACGGTCTTCCCCAAAGAACGGAGAAGTCAAATGAACATCGCAATTATCAAAAAATCAGTTTTTGCAGCTTTAGCTGTGGTTGTTGTCGCAACCGGCAGCGTATCAGCCACCACTAATCAGGCAGAGGCTGGGTATCGTTCTTGGGGCGGTGGTCACGGACATTATTCCGGTCACCGACATGGCTACCGTCGTCATGGTTATGGACATGGTTACAGACGCAGTTGCTGGACAGAGCGTCGCTGGCGCACAAATTATGATGGTTACAGCTACCGTGTAAAAGTTCGGGTTTGCCGCTAAACCTAGCTACTGAAATTCACTAATACTTCTCCAGAAGCTCCGGCACATGCCGGGGCTTTTGGTGCTTATGAGCCCATGACTGGTTGTGGTTTTGATACAGCACGATAATATCAATTCACCAACGGCGTACTAATGGGAAAGAGTAAATGGCTTCAAGGCAGGACACACCCGAAGATCTGGGAATTTGGGACTATATTATCGTTGGTGCAGGGTCGGCCGGTTGCGTGTTGGCCAATCGGTTAAGCGCTGATCCGGCAAATAAAGTGCTGCTGCTTGAAGCAGGAAAATCAGATAATTATCATTGGGTCCACATTCCCGTTGGTTATCTCTATTGCATGGGAAACCCGCGCACGGATTGGGGGTTTGAAACCGTCAACGAACCGGGCTTGAACGGACGTAAGCTCGCCTATCCTCGTGGCAAAATTATCGGTGGGGTTCGTCGATCAACGGCATGATCTATATGCGCGGCCAATCCGGTGATTATGATGGCTGGCGACAAATGGGCAATAAGGGTTGGGGCTGGGATGATGTCTTGCCCTATTTCGTAAAATCCGAGGATCACGCCTACCGCTCAAATAGTCTGCACGGGCAGGGCGGTGAATTGCGGGTGGAAGATCAGCGATTGCATTGGGATATTCTTGATGCGGTACGCGACGCTGCTCTCGAACTTGGTATTCCCAAGGCCGATGATTTAAACGACGGCATTAATGAGGGTAGCGCCTTCTTTGAAGTTAACCAGAAAAACGGCTGGCGATGGAGTTCCGCGCGCGCATTTCTTGACCCGATCAAAGGGCGCTCCAATCTAACTATTCTAAAACAAGCCCATGTGGAGAAAATAACCATTGAGGGAAAACGTGTCACTGGTTTGGAATTACAAGTGGCAGGGAAACCTTCAAAGGTAACTGCAGGCAAAGAAGTGTTGCTGTCTGCCGGTTCCATTGGCTCGCCTCAGATCATGCAGCTTTCCGGCATTGGGCCAGTGGGTCTGCTGGGCGAACACGGCATTGAAGTTCGCCACGCGCTGGAAGGGGTTGGAGGAAATTTGCAGGATCATCTGCAAATCCGTACGATTTACACGATTGAGGGAGCGAAAACCCTGAATGAAATGCAATCCTCTCTGTGGGGCAAGGCAAAGATCGCACTGGAATACGCGTTCAAGCGTTCCGGCCCGATGTCGATGGCGCCGAGCCAATTGGGGATTTTTACAAAGTCAGATGCATCCTACGCTTCGCCAAATATCGAATATCACGTTCAGCCATTGTCGCTGGATAAATTTGGCGAGCCATTGCATTCATTTCCGGCAATCACCGTATCGGTTTGTAATTTGCGCCCACAAAGCAGGGGCACCATGCATATTCGCTCAACCAATCCCTTTGATGCGCCTCTAATTAGCCCGAATTATCTAAGCGCAGAGGCGGATAAGCAGGTGGCTGTTGATTCCATTCGCCATGCCCGCCGGTTAATGGCAACCAATACAATGGCAAAATTCAACCCAAATGAAATCAAACCCGGTTTGGCCTATGAAAGTGACGCCGAAGTGCTGGAGGCGGCAGGCGATGTGGCAACCACAATATTTCACCCTATAGGCACAGCCAAAATGGGAGACGACGCTTTGGCGGTCGTATCAGACACATTGGAGGTGCATGGGCTAGAGGGTTTGCGGGTGGTGGATGCGTCTATCATGCCCACTATCGTTTCGGGCAATACCCATGCTCCGGTAGTAATGATTGCTGAAAAAGCCGCCGATATGATCTTGGCAAAGCATCGCTAGCCAACGCATTGTTTTTAGAGACATCGTGTTAAATCACAGAGAGTTTAGTTTTTTGACTAGGTCTTTAGTATAATAAGGTCGACTTCTCTTCGGTCTGTGCGGTCAACTGATATACCAGTTATAGCAGAAAAACAGCGTTTTTGCCTCCCCGACCGGATTTTCGGTCTGGTTGACAAGTTTATGCCAGCCGTGGAACAAATTCTGGGCAAGTATAATTGCTGTGAGCGGGGCGCATTCTTGGCTCATAATTGAGAATATCAAATATAATACCGGGAGGGTATATAATGAAATTATCATCATTACGTAAATTGCTCGTGTCCACTGTGGTCGCGACAACAATGGTCGCAGGCATGTCTGTTGCCGCACAAGCCGCCGAATGGCGTGGCTGGAACATCCATAAGGACGGTTATCCTAATACGATTGCCATGGATAAGTTTGCAGAGCTTTTGGCGGAAAAAACCGGCGGTAAGATTACTCTGAAAATGTTCCACTCTGGTGTTTTGGGCAATCAGCCTGATGCCATTGAGCAGGTTCGTATTGGCGGATTGGCCATTGGTAACTTCAACCTTGGTCCAATCGGTCCAATGGCTGCTGAAGCTAATGTTGTGTCCCTGCCGTTCATCTTTAAAGACATGGGCCATATGCACCGGGCGCTTGATGGCGCTGCTGGTGACCAAATCAGTGCAGGCATGGCAAAGATTGGTCTGATCGCTCTTGCATGGTACGATTCAGGCGCACGTTCATTCTACAATTCAAAAAAACCAATCATGAAGCCTGAAGATGTTAAGGGAATGAAAGTTCGTGTGATGAACAACGATCTTTATTCCGGCATGATTTCTGCTTTGGGCGGTAATCCGTCTCCAATGGCTTTTTCTGAGGTTTATCAGTCGTTGAAAACTGGTGTGGTTGATGGTGCTGAAAATAACTGGCCTTCATATGAGTCTACTGGACACTTTGAAGTTGCCGGTTACTATTCATTGTCTCAGCATTTGATCATTCCTGAGTGCGTATGCGTCAATGCAGACACATACAATGCATTGTCCGCCGATGATCAGAAACTGGTAAAAGAAGCAGCTCGTGAATCAGCTGTTCTTCAGCGCGAATTATGGGAAAAACGTGCTATTGCCAGCCGCGAAAAAGTTATGGCTGGTGGCGTTAAATTCAACGACATCCCAGACAAAAGCGCATTCATGGAAGCAATGAAACCAGTTCATGAAAAATATCTGGAAGCCAACCCGGCTTTGAAACCTTTGGTTGCACTGATCCAGAACACTAAATAAACGATAAAAAGAATGGCCATCGAGAATTGCATCATAGTGATTTTATCGATGGCCGTTTTTTGTTTATAATGCGAATTTGAATGAATATTCACGGGGGGCGGACCTAATGTCTGAAGAGAAAAACTCAGAGTACAGATCACCTTTTGACAAATTTCTGGACGCCTTAAGTTATGTCTGTACGGTTATTTGCGGTGTCTCTCTGGTTGTTCTTACCGTTATATTTGGCTGGCTCGTTTATGGACGCTATGTTTTGAACGCCACTCCCACCTGGGTAGAACAAGTTTCTCTATTGCTTATTGTCCTGATTGCTTTTTTGGGTGCATCGGTGGGCATTCATAAAAATACGCATTTAGGGGTTTCATTTTTTCGCGAGATTGCACCACGCCCCGTGCGCCGGGTCTTTGAATTTATAAGCCATGTCACCTTGATTGTTTTTGGCGGAACGATGGCTTTCTATAGCTACCAGCTTGTTCTGTTCAAATGGAGCACGTTAATTCCGCTCATCCATGTCCCCGAAGGGCTACGGGCTATCCCCATTATGCTCTGCGGCGTCTTCACACTTCTTTTCTCCGTTGGTCATCTGATCCATTTCTTCAAGGGCATTGAAGAAATACATGACGTAACCGAATAATTACAGGATTTCTGGTATGGGCTTGATCGTCTTAATGGGTATTTTCGCGATCGGTGTTGTCATTGGCATGCCGGTTGCATTTGCATTGGGGTTTGCCGCAATAGCCACCTTCTTTTATGAAGGCCTGCCCCTTATCATCGGCTTTCAACGGATTGTATCCGGCATTAATGTCTTCTCTTTAATGGCCATCCCATTTTTTATTTTTGCGGGCGAGTTGATGTTTCATGGCGGTATCGCTGTCCGTCTTGTGCGTTTTGCTTCAAATGCTGTTGGTGCCGTTCGCGGTGGCTTGGGCATAGTGAACGTATTTTCTTCCATGTTGTTTGGCGGCATCTCCGGGTCTGCGGTGGCCGATATTTCAGCCCTTGGTTCTATCCTCATTCCTGTAATGAAGGAAAAAGGCTATGATGACGACTACGCTGTCAATGTAACCGTAACCTCATCCATTGCCGGGATCATGATCCCTCCAAGCCATAATATGATCCTTTTTGCGGTCGCGACTGGTGGCGGGGTTAGTATCTCAAAACTGTTCCTGGCAGGCGTCGTGCCCGGTGTGGTGATGTGTATTTGTCTGGCCTTGGCTGCCTACATCATCGCCGTGAAACGCGGTTACAAATCCGAAGTGTTTCCGGGTTTCACCGCATTGTTGATTTCATTTATCAGCGCATTGCCCGGCCTGTTTACAGCAGTGATTATCGTTGGCGGTGTCTTGTCGGGTGTGTTCACAGTGACTGAGTCTGGTGCATTTGGAACAATCTACGCATTTCTGGTTGCTGTGTTTGTCTACCGGGCATTGACCTGGGAGAACTTTAAACTCGCAGTCGTCAACTCCGTAAAAACCACATCAATGGTCATGATCTTGGTGGCTTGTGCTGCAGCCTTTGCATACATGTTGACCTTCTATCAGGTGCCATCACGGATGATCAGCTTTATGATGGGTGTATCTGATAACCCCATCGTCATTTTGCTGATGATCAATTTGATGTTGCTGATTTTGGGCATGATTATGGATATGGCGGCCCTGATCCTGATCTGCACACCGATCTTCTTGCCGGTAGCAATCGCGATTGGCGTTGATCCATTGCAGTTCGGAATGATCCTGATGATGAATTTGGGATTGGGCTTATGTACTCCGCCCGTGGGTGCTTGCTTGTTCGTAGGTTGTGCGGTCGGTGGAATTCCCATTGAGCGGGCGGTCAAAACCATTTGGCCGTTTTATGCAGCAATACTCTTTGCATTGATGCTAACCACATTCATCCCGGCCATTTCACTGACCTTGCCCAATTTGATCAACTAATCCTTGATTATGGGTTCATGACTTGGGGTCTTTCAATAATATTTTGAAAGACCCTAAACATTTCTAGGCTTCAAATTCGATCAGCAAGTCCTTGGCATCTACCTGACTGCCAGCTGGTGCATGGACGGCTTTGATTGTGCCATCCTGATCCGCATGAATGCCGGTTTCCATCTTCATGGCCTCAATGGTCATCAATAAGTCACCTTGCTTGACCTTTTGGCCAGCAGCTACTGCAACGGTTGCAATAACACCAGGCATTGGTGCACCCACGTGATTGGGGTTATCTGCATCCGCTTTCATTCTGGTTGTTTCAGTGACCGCAAATTTGCGGTTGGGAACCCGAATGGTACGGGGCTGGCCATTGAGTTCAAAGAATACCCGAACATCGCCCTTATCATTGGTTTCACCAATCGCTTGCAGACGGATCTCAAGAGTTTTGCCCGGATCAATCTCAGCTGAAATCTCTTCGCCCGGTTCCATCCCGTAAAAGAATGTACGCGTGGGCAGTGTACGAACCGGCCCATACATCCGGTGCCGTCCCATATAATCGAGGAAGACCTGAGGGTACATCAAATAGCTGTTTAAATCTTCGTCATCAATTTCAAAACCTTCAAGCTGCTCGGACACTTCCTTGCGTGCAGCTTCCAGATCAATCGCTTCCAGATGCGCGCCGGGGCGGGTCGTAATAGGTGTTTCGCCTTTGAGAATTTTGGATTGAATATCTTCAGGAAACCCTCCGGGAGGCTGACCAAGATTGCCACGCATCATCTCGATAACTGAATCCGGGAATGACACATCAGTTTCAGGGTCTTCCACTTGTTCGCGCGTAAGTCCCTGGCTCACCATCATCAAAGCCATATCGCCAACGACCTTGGAAGATGGTGTAACCTTCACAATATCGCCGAACATTTCATTGACGTCTGAATAAGTCTGGGCCACTTCGTGCCAGCGTTTTTCCAACCCCATTGAGCGCGCTTGAGCTTTCAAATTGGTAAACTGCCCACCGGGCATTTCGTGCAGATAGACCTCGGAGGCAGGAGCCGCCGTGCCGGTTTCAAATGCCAGATACTGGCCGCGAACCGCTTCCCAATAATCTGAAATCTCCCGGATATTTTTGATGCTCAATCCCGTATCGCGCTCACTATGATTGAGCGCTTCGACAATAGAACCCAGGCAAGGTTGAGACGTGCCGCCAGAAAAGGCATCCATTGCTGCATCCACCGCGTCAACGCCCGCTGCTGAGGCCGCAAGTACACTTGCAGCTGAAATGCCTGATGTGTCATGGGTATGGAAATGGATTGGCAACCCCACTTCCTCTTTGAGCGCTTTGACCAGAATACCTGCTGCGCCGGGCTTTAACAGACCTGCCATATCCTTCAGGCCTAGAATGTGGGCACCAGCTGCCTTCAATTCCTTGGCCATATTAACGTAATAGGTCAGACTATATTTGGCCCGGTCCGGGTCCATTATGTCGCCAGTATAGCAAATGGATGCTTCACACACTTTGCCGCTTTCGAGCACTGCATCCATTGCAACACGCATGTTTTCTACCCAGTTAAGGCTGTCGAAAATACGGAACACATCAACGCCTGTGACTGCCGCCTGACGCACAAATTCCTGCACCACATTATCTGGATAATTGGTGTACCCCACGCCATTTGAGGCGCGAAGCAGCATTTGCGTCATAAGGTTCGGCATGGCCGCGCGCAATTCGCGCAAGCGTTGCCATGGGCATTCCTGCAGGAAGCGGTAGGCCACATCGAAGGTCGCGCCGCCCCAGCATTCCATGGAAAAGAGTTGAGGCAAATTGCGTGAGTAGGCTTGCGCCACATTGATCATATCAACCGAGCGCATACGGGTAGCCAGCAGTGATTGGTGGCTATCGCGCATGGTTGTATCGGTGATCAGCAATTGTTTTTGCTCGAGCATCCAGTCCGCAAGGCCTTGAGGACCTTTTTCATCCAGCAAATTGCGTGTGCCATAGGCTGGTTCGGTTACTTTTGGTGCGGGCGGTACTGGTGGTTTGACGCTTGCCGGTATCGTCGCACGGCCCTGGGTTTCCGGGTGGCCGTTGACGGTGATATCTGCAATATAGGTCAAGACCTTGGTTGCCCTGTCCCTGCGTTTTGTGAATTCAAACAGTTCCGGTGTCGTATCGATGAATTTCGTTGTGTAAGTGTTATTGAGGAAAGTTGGGTGCTTAAGCAGGTTTTCCACAAATGCGATATTGGTCGAAACCCCGCGAATACGAAATTCCCGCAATGCGCGATCCATACGGGCAATCACCTCTTCAGGGGTGGGCGCCCAAGCTGTGACTTTCTCCAACAAGGAATCATAAAACCTTGTGATAACCGCGCCTGAATATGCCGTGCCGCCATCAAGACGAATGCCCATGCCGGTGGCACTGCGATAAGCCGTGATACGACCGTAATCAGGAATGAAGTTATTTTGCGGATCTTCAGTGGTGACCCGGCATTGCAGCGCATGGCCATGCAGCTTGATATCGGCCTGACTTTCCATACCGGTAGCTTCTGCAAGTGTTGCACCTTCCGCAATGCGAATTTGTGCCCGCACGATATCGATGCCTGTTACTTCTTCAGTAACCGTATGCTCCACCTGAACACGCGGATTAACTTCAATGAAGAAGAATTCTTCGGTATCCATATCCATCAGGAATTCGACAGTACCTGCGCATTCATAGCCAACAAAGGAACAAATTTTCATACCCAGTTCGCACAAGTTCTCGCGCTGTTCCTGAGTAAGGTAAGGGGCAGGGGCCCGCTCGACCACTTTTTGGTTGCGTCGTTGAACAGAGCAATCACGCTCCCAAAGGTGATAGATATCGCCGTGGCTATCGCCCAAAATCTGCACTTCCACATGGCGCGCGCGTTGCACCAGCCGTTCAAGGAAACCTTCGCCATTACCAAAGGCAGCTTCTGCTTCACGTCGACCTTCTAAAACTTTTTCTTCCAGTTCGTCTGCAGACATAATTGCCCGCATACCACGACCGCCGCCGCCCCAGCTTGCTTTCAACATGAAAGGATAGCCAACTTCATTGGCCATTTCGTGAACCTTTTCCATGTCATCAGGCAATACGTCAGTTGCCGGAACCACGGGAACACCTGCATTAATCGCCACATGGCGGGCGCTGGCTTTGTCACCCAATTGACGCATGGTCTCAGCCTTGGGACCGATAAAGGCAATGCCAGCATCTGTACATGCGTCGACAAAATCTGGATTTTCAGACAGTAATCCATAGCCTGGATGAATGGCATCCGCCCCGCACATTTTGGCGACGCGAATGATTTCTTCAATGCTGAGATAGGCCGCGACCGGCCCCAGGCCTTCGCCAATAAGATAGGCCTCATCTGCCTTGAAGCGATGCAAGCCAAGCTTGTCTTCCTCAGCATAGACGGCAACCGTTTGTTTGCCCAATTCATTGGCAGCTCGCATGATGCGAATGGCGATCTCGCCGCGATTGGCAATCAGAATTTTGGAAAAATTGGTCATGTGTCGGGTTACCTCAATCTGGGCGTCATAGTTCAAACAACAGAATATTTGAATAAACGGTTTTGATTTCTTGAGTGTCTTTTAGCGTTTTCAATTGGTGCAACGCAACAAAATTCTAGAATTCATCAGCCTTTACCCAGTTTCTACCCAGATGATAGGCTATGATTTATAAGGAGAAATACGACTAAAACTGGGTAACTACTTTACGGGTTTGGATAATGCAAAAGAATCACTATATCTTCAGTTGAGTATAAATTGAACATTGTCAGATTTTTGACCTAGTCTTTTATTCGCTCCCCAATATTGCTGTTGCGGCAATTACAGGTGGCGCCGTTGGCGGATGGGGAAAATAAATTAGCCATCACCCAAGCCAATGCCACTAAAATGAGACATCAAATAACCGCAGAGGGCAGATATTTGCCCTCTACAGATAAAACTTTGGGACCCATAACATGACCACAAATTCCTCACGCCGAACTTTACTCAAAGCAATGGCCACTATTCCCTTAGGCGTGACGCTGAGCCAGATTAATTTTGCTTTGGCTTCCCAAACAACAAAGGAAATAATGGACATGAAGCCGGGAGAGTTTTCCTGGCATCCGGAGAATTCGCCAAAAGGGCCCGTTTCAATTGTTGTTTCACTGACAGACCAGCGTGTGCATGTTTATCGTAACGGCATCCGAATTGCCGTATCTACTTGCTCCACCGGGAAAAAGGGCCATCGCACGCCGACGGGGGTTTTTACAATCCTGCAAAAAGACAAACACCACCATTCAAGCACTTATAATAATGCGTCCATGCCCAATATGAATCGGCTGACCTGGGGTGGCATTGCTTTACATGCTGGCCATCTTCCCGGTTACCCAGCTTCCCATGGTTGCATCCGCCTGCCATTCAAGTTTTCTGAAAAGCTGTTCACGGTTACCCATGTTGGCACACCGGTTATTATTGCAAGCGGCAACTCTGATCCAAAAGAGGTGGCCCATCCAGGACTTGTCCTGTCGCGCTATGCGGAGGATGAATTTGTTGAGGTGGAAGCTGCACTCAAGAACAAAAAACTTCCGGGTTTCTCTCACGAGGATAATTCAACGGCCCCGATTTCAGTACTGATCAGCCGTGCAGACCAAAGCATGATCATATTGAAAAATGGGGAAATTATTGCTCAGGGAAAGGCAACGATCAAAAACATCAATAAGCCGCTTGGTTCCCATGTGTTTATACTCAACGGTTCCCACAATGGGAAAAAAGGAATGGCCTGGCATGCTGTTGGCTATCACCATACTAAAAAGACAGGGTTCCCACATCCGGAAGAAAGCGTGATTAAGCGGGTAAAGGGCGATCCAAAAGTTGTTCGGATAATGAACCAGAATTTGCATCCGGGCATGACATTAGTTTTCACCGATCTTCCAACCCATCCAGACACCAGAAGTGGACGTGATTTCGTAATTATGACGACCGAGTCTTCCTAAAATTATGAAAAACTTCTCCGGTCCCCATGAAGCAAATGAAAGAATGGTATTTTGATAAATAATAAATGGATTATCATTGCGCTCGCCGCAGTTTTTGGCTCAATCACCTTCTCCGCCAACGCTACCACCGACGGTGTATGCTATAAGGTGCGCAATGTGGAAAACTGGGATGCGCTTAATATTCGTGCGGCTCGATCAGCTAGCTCACATATTGTTGGTACGATTCCACCCCAGCAATTCGGTATCATCGCCAAGGCAGGTGCCTGCGCACCAATATCGCTGCCTCTAGCCAGCCGATGGTGTCAGATAGCCTATTACGATGGCGACGCTACCCTGCACGGATATGTTAAGCGCCGATATCTTGAAAAGTCCGAATGCCCATAGGCTGAGTTTTGGGTGTTGCCGTATTGCGGCAGCGCCTTGCAACTATACTGCAGCTTTAAGCAGATTGATGATGCTTTTTTGAATGCTGGTTGGCTGCCAGTCCCGGCGGGTCGTCAGACCTATTGGGCGTTCGGTATCCTTCAACGTGATGTTCAGACAGCAAAAAACGTCTTGAATAATCTCACTTTGAATCTGGTGTCGCGATAGCAAGGTCAATCGATCACTGCCCAGCAATAGGCCCCGGATAAAAATGAGAGAGCTGGATTCAACAATTTGCACATTCCCAATATCATTGGATTTGGCTATCAGCTTATCAAAATGATTGCGTGTAGGCGTTCCCGGGCGAGGCACAACCCAGGGGAATTTCAGAAGCTCTTTTGGGGATATTTGCTTGCTCTTTGCCAAAGGGTGATCCTTGCGGGCGACAACAGATAAATCCTCGTCAAAGAGCTTTTCTTCCAGCACATCTTCATAGGGCGCTGGGTTGCGCAACGCACCGATTATCAAATCGAGTTCGCCGTGGCGCAGGGCCTTTAACAAATCAAGATAAGGACCGTCGATCACCTTGATAGTAAGCTTGGGGTTTTCCCGGGTGATATTGTTTATGGCTGTTGGTAAAATCATGCTCTTGGCCAAGGGTAATGTGCCAATGATTATGGAAGACGTATCGGTGCCGCCCATAGCCAAAAGCTCATGCAATCCCTGACGTAGTTCCGAAAACGCCAGTCTGGAATAACGCGCTAAAACATACGCTGAATTGCTGAGTTCAATCCCTCGCGGAGTTTTAATGAATAGTTCCAGACCCGAGGCCCGCTCCAGATCACGTGCAGAGCGGTGAAGGGATGGTTGTGATGTACCGATCTCGCGGGCAGCTCGCGAATAACTTCCATATCGCTCGATTGCAATCAGGGCGCGAAGTTGGGTGCTGGTAATTCGCTGGTAAAATGATTTATCGTTTACAGGCGTTTTCGGTTGGCGCTCGCTATATGCTCTTCGTGCGCCGGTTTCAATAAATGCCAAAGCTCGCTTGGTTCGGTTATGAAACAGCTTTCCCGCATCAGTTAAAAACATGCCGCTGGGTCGACGAAAAAATAATTTCTGTTTGGCTAGCTGTTCCAGTTTCGCGATGGCCTGAGTGACTGCTGGCCCTGATAAATGAATTGCTTCGGCTGCATGAGACAGTTTGCCAATGGCTCCAACCTCATAAAACGCACGCAAGTGCCGTAGATTTAATGAGGATTCAACCATTACAAAACGCCTTCAGAAACATGAGCTACCTATATCAAAAACTTATCATGTTTCGACTCCTTTGAAATAGCAAAATCAAACCCATGGGATAAAGTTTGCAATCAACGGTCCAAGGAGAATTCCTATTATGAGCAAAAAGACAGCATTAATCATCAGCGCGCATTCTGCTGATTTTGTATGGCGTTGTGGCGGGGCGATCGCTTTGCACGAGGAGAAGGGTTACGATGTAACCGTTGTTTGCCTTTCTTACGGAGAGCGCGGCGAGAGCGCCAAGCTTTGGAAGAAAGAGGGCATGACGCTCGATCGGGTAAAAACTGAACGCCGCAAGGAAGCAGAGAACGCTGCCAAGGCGCTGGACGTTCATGATATCCAGTTCTTCGATCTTGGTGATTATCCGCTGGAACTGGATAAGGAAGCCAAGTTTCGGCTTGTGGATTTAATCCGCAAAATCCAGCCTTCCTTCATGATGAGCCATTCCCAGTTTGACCCGTATAATACGGATCATATGTATACCACGTCGATTGCCATGGAAGTGCGCATGATTGCGCAGGCCTGGGGGCATAATCCGGGCGAGAAGGTGCTTGGATCGCCGCAGCTTTATCTTTTTGAACCCCACCAGACCGAGCGTATGGAGTGGAAGCCTGATGTGTTTTTGGATATCTCGCCGGTTTGGGAAAAGAAACGCGCAGCGATTGAATGCATGCAGGGGCAGGAGCATCTTTGGGATTATTATACCAATGTTGCTGAGAACCGCGGTAATCACTTCCGCCGTAATTCTGGCGGCATGGCCACAGGCCATTCGGTCACCCATGCGGAAGGCTTTCAATCTGTTTATCCTCGAACCACATTGGAGTTGTGATGCCTGTTGTAGTTCAAAACATTGAGCGCACCCCGCTTGGAGATGTGGACCGGCTTGCCAAATTTGGCGTGGCAACGGTTCATGAGGCGCAAGGGCGAACGGGCTTGCTCGCAAGCTATATGCGCCCGATTTATAAAGGCGCACGGATTGCTGGCAATGCGGTGACGGTATCCATTCCTCCTGCGGATAATTACATGATCCATGTGGCGGTTGAGCAATGTCAGGAGGGCGATATTCTGGTTGTCTCTCCCACATCAATGAGCAATGCGGGTTATTTTGGCGAGCTATTCGCCACGGCCCTAAAGCGGCGCGGCGTGCGCGGCCTGATCATTGAGGCTGGTTGCAGAGATCTGGTTGAACTTGAGGAAATGGGATTTCCTGTCTGGTCACGATATGTTTGTGCACAGGGAACGGTGAAGGCAAGCCTTGGGGATGTTAATCTACCGTTGGTTTGTGCTGGCCAAAACATCATACCGGGCGATGTTGTAATTGCAGATGATGACGGAGTTTGCATCGTGCCACGCGAAACGGTATCTGCTGCCATTAAATCATCAGAGGCTCGTCTTGAAAAAGAAGAGATCAACCGGGCGAAGTTCTTAAAAGGTGAACTTGGTCTTGATGTTTACGGCATGCGCGAAGACCTCAAGGCGAAGGGTTTAAAATATGTCTAAGGGTACACCATGCATGTGGATGAGGGGCGGGACTTCGAAAGGGGCCTATTTCCTTGCGGATGAATTGCCGAGCGATGTGGCTACGCGAGATGCTTTGCTCCTGGCAATTATGGGTTCACCCGATGACCGTCAAATTGACGGTATGGGCGGGGCCGATCCCTTAACCTCGAAAGTTGCGGTGGTGAAAAAATCCGAGCGTGAGGGGATCGATGTGGACTATCTGTTTTTGCAGGTATTTGTCGATAAACCAATTGTCACGGATGCTCAAAATTGCGGCAATATTCTTTCAGGCGTTGGGCCGTTTGCCATTGAACGCGGGCTGGTTGATGCCAAAGATGGTGAAACAGAAGTTGCGATCTATATGGAGAATACCGGACAGATCGCGATTGCGACGATTGAGACACCTGGTGGTAAAGTGAACTATTCCGGAGAGGCACGCATTGACGGTGTGCCAGGTTCATCTGCGCCAGTGCCGCTTGCGTTTCAGGATACGGCAGGTTCCAGTTGCGGAGCGTTATTGCCAACCGGAAATTGCATAGATGTGGTCGATGGCATATCGCTCACATTGATTGATAACGGGATGCCGGTCGTGGTGCTTGCGGCCAGTGATTTTGGTATTACCGGATATGAAGATCGCGACACGCTGGATGCAGATACAGAGCTAAAACAAAAACTGGAATCCATCCGCTTGCAGGTGGGCCCAATGATGAACCTTGGCGATGTGTCCGAGAAAACCACTCCGAAAATGACATTGGTCGCGCCACCCAAAAATGGGGGTACGATTACCACGCGGACATTCATTCCCCATCGTTGCCATGCCTCGATTGGTGTTTTGGGTGCCGTCAGTGTGGCGACCGCGTGTCTGTTGGAAGATGGGCCTGCATCAAAGCTTGCTACTATCCCAGAAGGCGCTCGTAAGGAGTTGCAGATTGAACATCCGACAGGTGCCACCACAACCATTCTTGATTTGGATGAGGATGGAAACGTAAAACGCGCCGCGATGTTGCGCACGGCGCGTAAACTGTTTGATGGGATTGTGTTTTAGTGGGCGTTTAAACCTTGCGAAATGGCAGGGTCATCACTTCGAAATATTTCTCATAACCTGGCAATCCTGCATCGGAGTGAACGCCCAACTCTTTGGGTGGAATTCCGGGGCGATAGATAAATGTGCCGAATAGCTGGTCGTAGATTGAAAGCGTTGCACCGTAATTTTTTGCCTCGTCAAAATCAGCGCTGTGATGATAGCGGTGGGTTTCCGGTCCGATGAATAGATAGTTCGCCCAGCCCATTCTCACGTCAACATTGAAGTGGCTGATCAGGCCGTGCATGCCATTGATGATTAGAAACATCACCACAACCTCCTGATCATATCCCATAAGCCAAATGGGGATAACGATGACAAAGCCCTGAATGATGATGCCGTTGATTGGATGGAAAACTGCATGCATCACCAGATAAAGACGTGGCGGCAGATGGTGGGCTGAGTGAACCCGCCAGAAGAAACGCCCAATCGCGCCTCGGCCCTCATGCATTGCGCGATGAATGGTATAATTGAGAGCCTCAAAAATCAGCAAGCAGGCGATCAATTGTATTGGTAGAGACCAACTACTTGCCGGGCCGCTCAAATCACCTGAAATTGTAATTGCGAACAATGCCAGCAATGCGGACATCCCCGCGACCACCAGACTGTTTCCGATTATGAATTTCAGATCGGCAATAAATGATTTTAATGACATGGCCCAGCGTTGTTCATAGGGGAATGAAAATTCAATTGTCAGATAGAGAACGGCCAAGGTGCCGGCTGTTGCTCCCCATATGGTTCGGGGATCAATGTTAGATGTTTGAATCAGGTAAA
Source organism: Rhizobiaceae bacterium (assembly GCA_016763155.1). Classification (GTDB taxonomy): domain Bacteria; phylum Pseudomonadota; class Alphaproteobacteria; order Rhizobiales; family Rhizobiaceae. Next base: position 5,874 of record JAESUH010000193.1, on the reverse strand, counting down.
AGGCTGAAAGAACAATGCACCAGCTGGAGGGGTAAAGGCCCCAGCGGATGAATGTTCGGGCCGGTGATGTCTTGGATTGTGTTATTTCAGTTTGCGTCATGAAGGCCTCGATGTGAAATACTGGACATGTGTACGATTTCAGACAATGATCCATTTCCGCATTTTTCGAAGGACGCAAGGGAATTAGAATGGAGTTTATCGGACGGAAAGGCTCTTGATGACTGAAAAAACACCAGATAGGCGGATCAGGCGAACTCGCGAGAGCCTGAGGCTGGCCATGGTTGGGCTTTTGCATGAAACCGATTGGGATGAAATCTCAATCCAGATGATTTGCGACAGGGCCGATGTGGCGCGCTCGTCATTCTATGCACATTTTGAAAACAAAATTGATCTGCTGGATCATGTATTTGTCTCCAGCGAAAGCGAGATCAGAGAGCTGATTGCAGCAAATCCACATGTGGATGGCGAAAGCACGACGCTGTCGTGGTTGGTCAATCACATAGGCGAAAGCAGGGACCTATATCACTTTGCCAGCCGTTCAATCTCCGGGCAGGTTATCCTGTCGCGATTTAAGAAGATCATGCTTGGCGTCTTCAAGCAAGAACTGGATGATATCAAAATTACCGCTACAGACCATCAATTAGAGTTCGTCTTTGGCGGGGTATTTGCGTTAATCCAACAATGGATAGAATTGGGAGCCGCCACTTCAGAAGATCAATTGAAAAGAAGGATCTACGAGTTGGTTTATCTGGTGATTGAAAAGGGAGGCAATGGCCGCCGAACAAATTAGAGCAGGTTCAAAATGTTCGGCGGGATTTGTTAGGCGTTTTCTGCCCTCAATTTTCTTGCCTCATGCTGCATGACGAACAATGAGGCAAGGATGATAATGGATGCGCCAATGGCAAAATTGCCGGTAGGAAAATATCCAAAGACGATGAAACCTGCCAAAATATTGAGTGGCATTTTGATGTGATCAAAGGGCTGGATATAGGCTGCATCTGCGGTTCTGTAAGCCAGCGCAATTGCACCTTGAGCAATGGCGGTCAAAATGCCGATGCCAATAACGTAGAGCCATATATCAGATGTCGGCATGAAGGTTTTTTCAGCAGCACCTGAACCCAGCATTTCCAAAGTCCACAAAATCGCGTTGATTGGCGCAAGCAAGAGCAATAGATAAAGTGTTATTGTTTGTGGAGAATCGGTCGAAGCCAATTGCTTGGTGTTGATTGATGAGACTGCCCAAAGGGCAGCAGCAATCACCGGGAACCAGGCCACTGTGGTGAAATCATCAGACCATGGTTGCAACACAATCATGCCCCCGATGAAACCAGACAAAGTTGCGGCGAGCCGGGTGAAACCAATTTCTTCCTTCAGGAAAACTGCAGCACCAATGGTTACGAAAAACGGTGACGTCATTAGTAGCGCAATTGCCTGCCAGATGGGGATGCCATTTGAGAGGGCGTAGAGCCAGAACTGAACACCAAAGGCCGAAACCACAACCCGGAAAAGGTGTAGGCCCAAACGATCAGTTTTCAGCATTGATAATCTGGTTTTGAAGAGCCATGGCAACATCGCCAGTAGGGCCACAAAATATTGCCAGAAGGCCATGCTTGATGACGAAAGGCCCATTATTGACGTTGTATATTGAGTGCCAACATTGACGATGGCAAAAATTGCACCAGCGGCGACCATGAAGCCAGCGCCAGCATAAGCGGTGTTTGTTTTTGAAATTTGTTGCATTAATTTGCTCCCACAAAAGTGAGAGAAAGCGAATTCGAATAACAGGTCTGAATCATCGGTGTTTCCTTAATCTTTTTACCAATAGATTCAGGACGCACAGGTGATAACAGAACATAGTCGCCATTAGTAGCGCTATTTTCCTGTTACTTTCCTGTTCTCTTCCATCCGGACTTTAACCGTCGGCTCTGGAATTACACCAGATCTGCTGACCCTTTAAAAGTATCATAGATACAATCTTAAAAGCGCTCGCGGGCTGCATGGAAATCCAGTTAGTGGAGACCCATTTACCGCCGGTGGGGAATTTCACCCCGCCCTGAGAACATGCAAGTTTTTACGCTTGCAGGATTTTGGTAGCATAGGTTTGCGATCTGACAAACGTAAATTTGTCTATTCGTTCAATGTGATGTTGAAATCTTTTTCGATTGGCCAGTTCAATCCAGCGGATAGGCCACCGTCGACGCGGATGGTTTGGCCGGAAATAAAATCTGCGGCCGGGGAGGCAAGAAACAATGCGGTTCCTGCGAGATCGCTAGGTGTGCCCATGCGTTTGGCTGGCGTTACCGCTTTATTCCATGCTTGCAGGTTTTCATCCTCCCACATCTCTTTGTTGAGATCGGTAAGAATGAAACCGGGCGCTATCCCATTTACCCGCACGCCATGCTTGCCCCATTCGAGCGCGAGGCCGCGAGTCATGCCGCCCATGCCTGCCTTGCTCATGGAATAGGGAATGACATTGGTCAGCGGAGAGTGGGTTGAAAAACTGTCAATGTTGATCTGGTTGCCAGACCCTTGCGCAATCATCACTTTGCCGACTTCCTGTGATATTAAAAATGCACCACGTAGATTGATATGAATGATCGCGTCGAATTCGTCTGCCGTATAATCAATCGCCGGTTTGCGTTGATTGATGCCGGCGCAATTTACCAGGGTATCGATGCGACCATGGCGTTCGACGACTTCCGCCACGCATGATTTGATCAATGCCTGATCAGCCACGTCACACACGCTATAGGTCATCTCATATTTGCCGGATGGGGTGTTTTTGCAAGTTTCAATCAGCGATTTTTCGCTACGCCCGGTGATGACAACTTTGGCACCCTGGGCGATGAATGATTGTGCAATTGCCAAACCAATGCCGCGACTGCCACCAGAAACAAGAACAACATTATCTTCTAGGTTGAATGGATTTGCGGTCATTGCAGGTTTTCCTATTATGGCTTTGCAGAATGTTAAATTCGCTTGTAAATGGTGAGCAGGGAAATTGCGAACGGAAATACCAATCTGAGCATGAATACAGAATCTACAAATCACTCCGGTATCTATTTTATGCTGATTGGCATGTTCATGTTTACGGTGAACGATGCCATTGGGAAATGGCTGGTGACGGATTTTTCGGTCGGTCAATTGTTGGCTATTCGCAGTTGGGCGGCATTGGTAATTTTGTTTCCGCTGCTTGCGAAAAAGGGCGAGCTGACGAAGCTGTTTAAATTTGACAATCCAATGTTGCATTGCATTCGATTGTTTTTCGTGGTGATGGAAGCATCGTGTTTTTTCTGGGCTGTGCGATATTTGCCGCTGGCAGATACGTTTATGATTTATCTTGCTGCGCCAATATTTGTGACGGCGCTTTCACCATTTATGCTGGGCGAAAAGGTAGGGATGTTTCGCTGGCTTGCCGTTCTGACCGGATTTGGAGGAGTGGTGTTGATCTTTCCGCCCAGCGAAGCGGCACTTTCACTACCGGCATTCGTTGCTGTTGCGGGCAGTCTTGGACTTGCCTTTGTGATGATCCTTACTCGAAAACTGCGTGAGGCGGACCCTGTGCGCCTGATAACATTGCAGACCTTGGCCATGGCAGTTGCTGCCTCTTTCACATTGCCGGTAGTCTGGATCACACCGAATGGAATTGAATTTCTTCTGTTTTGCCTGCTGGGTTTGGTGGCGACTTCTGCGCATTTCATGATTAATCACGCGGTTCGGGTTTCTCCGGCAAGTGTGGTGGCTCCATTTCAATACTCCTCAATCATCTGGGCGATGCTATTGGGGTATTTTTTCTGGAATGAAACACCAACTCCATCCAGCCTGGCTGGTGCGGGAATTGTTGTGGGAAGCGGGTTATTCATCTTCTGGCGCGAGAGTCGACAAAAAAGCGGGTAACAGGTGGTATGGTAGCTGTTGGTTTTTGCAAAACGTGATATAGAACGTTTTCAATTTTCAATTGGGTTTAGGAGTGGTCGATGTTTCCGGGGTTGGATGATAAAAATACATTGCCAGTGGATGGTTGTGCTGGGGCTTTAATTGGCAGGGTTTGGTTGCCGGGTGAGGATGCCGGGCCAGTTGTTGTGACTTTGCGTGATGACAACGTATATCAGCTCGAAGCGCTCACCATGGCGGATTTTCTGAATGATGGTAATGCTTTGAAAAACATCAAAGGCGGAACGCTGATTGGCTCCGTTAATGAGGTTCTCGCCAATACTACCCCCGACAATCGGGACGGTAGAAATCCCTGGTTCATCTCACCAATTGATTTGCAGTCAGTGAAAGCTGCTGGGGTTACCTTCGTGCGCTCCATGCTTGAGCGGGTGATTGAGGAAATGATCAAAGGCGATGCGAGCGCTGCTGATGAAGTGCGCAAAAAGATTTTTGATTCCATTGGCGGTGATATTGCCAATGTAGTGCCCGGTTCACCGGATGCTGAGAAGTTGAAACTGGCATTGATTGAGCAAGGGTTGTGGTCACAATATCTTGAAGTGGGCATTGGCCCTTATGCGGAAATCTTCACCAAATGTCAGCCCATGTCGAGTGTCGGTACTGGATGTGAAATTGGTATTCATCCAGAATCCACCTGGAACAACCCAGAGCCTGAGGCAGTTATGGTGGTCAACCGCCATGGCGAGATATTGGGGGCAACTCTTGGCAATGACGTCAATTTGCGTGATTTCGAGGGCCGCAGTGCGTTGTTACTGGGTAAGGCCAAGGATAATAATGCGTCAGCCTCCATTGGGCCATTTATCCGGCTCTTCGATGATACATTTTCAATTGATGATGTACGGCAGATTCGGGATTATCTTTTGGGCATACAGTAAGCGCCAAACGTCTTCATTTAATGAAGCGGCTAATTTGGTCTTTGCTGATGAACAGGAAGAGAATGAATCACTCAATAGCAAAGGAGTAAATCAACAATGAGTACTTTTTGGAGTGTTTTCATATCTGTCATTTCCATCGGTACCCTTATTGGCTGCGCTGTGTTACTTCGAGCTTGCTTAAAAAACAATGTTGGAGTACCTGAAGGCGAAGAGTTACATCACGAATACGATGGTATCCGTGAATTGAACAATCCACTGCCTAAATGGTGGTCATATATGTTCATTGGTACAATTCTGTTCGCAGCATTGTATCTTGTGCTCTACCCTGGTCTTGGTAACTTTAAAGGTGTTCTTGGTTGGACAAGTTCCGATCAGACGGTTCGTACCATTGAAGAGTCACGTGCCTCTATAGCCCGTGCTCAATCAGAGAAACGTTTAGACCAATTTGCAAAAGAGCTTGATGATTCTCAAGCCATCTTTGGTAAAGTATTCTCAACGTTAGCTCATAAGCCTAATAGCGATGAGTTCCGCCCTCTTACGGAAATTGCAGGCGATAACGACGCGGTTAAAGTTGGTCAACGACTTTTCCTTCAGAACTGTTCGCAATGTCATGGGTCGGATGCTCGAGGTCTGAAAGGTTTTCCTAACCTTACTGACAGTGATTGGTTATATGGCGGTGAGCCTGAGACTATCAAAACCACTGTTATGCAGGGACGTATGGGCAATATGCCTGGTTGGCAGGATGCGTTAGGCGCTGATGGCGTTAAAGAAGTTGTTACTTATGTTCTGAGTCTATCAGGGCGTGGTGTCAATGCGCGTGAAGCGGCTGCAGGAAAAAAACGCTTTGTTGTTTGTGCTACATGTCATGGCACAGGTGGCGCTGGTGCCGCTGGTTACCCTAATCTAAATGATGATGATTGGTTGTGGGGTGGTACTACGGATGCTATTTACCGCACAATTAAGCATGGTATTCGTTCTAATGACGATGATACTCGAGTTTCTTATATGCCGAAATTTGGCGATATGTTGAGTAATGAAGAGGTTAATG
>JAESUH010000021.1 GCA_016763155.1 Rhizobiaceae bacterium | reverse complement strand
TTCATTGGTCGCAACATCAAATGGTGGGAGTGCAACTCTGGCGATTGGCGAGACCAAACCCGAGCCTGCTACCCCTTTGAGAGTGCTGAACAGTTTTGAAGAATTGATTTTTCTGGTGGAGGATAAACGTGATCTTCCCATGAAAACCTATCTGCGCCGCAATGTGAGGCTGGTGAGTTTTTCAGATGGGCGCATGGAAGTTAATCTGGTTGAAAACCCTCCGAAAACCTTCCTGACGGATTTAACAAAAAAACTGCAGGATTGGACCGGTAAAAGGTGGATGATCTCCATCAGTTCGCAAGAGGGTGCTGCGAGCCTGGACGAGATTGAACAGGCTGAGGTTTCGGCCAAGGTGGAACAAGCAAAATCTGATCCCACGGTGGAAGCCATATTATCGCGGTTCCCGGGATCGCGCATTATTGATGTGCGGTTTCGTCGGGAAGAGGTTTTAGAAGATGGTGAACTTGAGGGAAATGATGAAACTGATGAAGACGGGCTTGACGAATTCTTTGACTGACGCCATTTGAATAATAGTTCAAAAACGGAAAGTGAATTATGAAAGATATTATGGGCCTGATGAAACAGGCCAAAGAAATGCAAGCTAAAATGGAAACCATGCAGGCGGAACTTGCCGAAGCTGAAGCCGAGGGTGTTTCTGGTGGTGGTCTGGTCAAAGTTATGCTTTCCGGCAAAGGAGAGATGCGTTCAATCAGCATTGATCCATCCTTGCTGAAGGAAGATGAAGGCGAAATTCTTGAGGATTTGATCCTGGCTGCACATAATGATGCGAAGGCCAAGGTTGAGCAGTTGACTGCAGAGAAAACCCAGGAACTCACAGCTGGTCTGCCTATTCCTCCCGGTATGAAACTGCCGTTTGGATAATGTCACAGAATAGCGTTGCCGGTCCTGAAATTGAAAGGCTGATCCAGCTTTTGGCGAAATTGCCGGGACTGGGACCGCGTTCGGCACGCCGTGCGGCATTGCACCTGATCAAGAAGAAAGACCAGATTTTAGTACCCCTCGCAGCTGCTGCTCGCGAGGCCGTGGAGAAAGTCACCGTCTGTTCTAAATGTGGCAATGTGGATAGTTGTGATCCTTGCACTTTGTGTGCTGATCCGCGACGCGATCACACAACCATTGTGGTTGTGGAAGATGTGGCCGACCTTTGGGCGCTGGAGCGGGCAGGGGCCATAAATTGCCAGTATCACGTGCTTGGTGGCACGTTGTCGCCGCTTGATGGGGTTGGTCCTGAAGATCTCAATATTGCTGAACTGATCAACCGGGCGAGCCAGCCTGATTCTGAAATCACAGAAATTATTATTGCGGTGAATGCCACTGTCGAGGGACAGACAACGGCCCATTATATTACCGACCATCTGGAAAATTTGGACCTAAAAATTACCCGTCTGGCCCATGGTGTGCCGGTGGGGGGTGAGCTTGATTATCTTGATGAGGGAACGCTCACGGCAGCGATCAAGAGCAGGTCAGATTTTTGATTGAGCGTTAAAAATGACCTGGTCGGAGGGTGTGTTATGCGAGACAAATTAATCAGGGTTGGCCTGTTTGCGTCATTGTTTTTGATTATGCAGCCCGTATTGTTGCCTGAGATTACCTATGGCCAAACTGGTGAGATAGCTGTTCCAGCTCCTGCCCCTCGTGCTGTGCAGAACAGAGTAAGCGCGCCTCGTAAAATGGATGTTGAAGCTGAGAGCAATGAAGTCGAGGGTGAAGCAAAAGAGATTTGTCTGGCTGCACTTGGTTCAATTGCTACTGTTTCTTCAACTGAGGCCCCTGTAACGGATGATGCAGGTTGTGGGGTTGAAAACCCGGTGTCGCTGACTGCTGTAAACGGTCAATCCGGTGGGATACGGATGCCTGGCGATATGCTCAATAAATGTAGTTTTGCATTACAACTTACCCATTGGTTGAGTGACGTTGTAAACCCGCTGGCAAAACAACATTTGGGAAGTGCTATTGTCGCTGTTCGTTCCGGCCCAGGGTTTGTTTGTCGTCGACGCAATAATCAACCTACGGGAAAACTGTCTGAACATGCATTTGGTAATGCCATAGATATTGTAGGCTTCAAATTGGAAAATGGTGGCAGTTTTAATGTGAAACAGGCTGATAGTCTGCCACCATCGGAAGCATTATTTCTCAATGCGCTGCGTAAAACCGCATGTGGTTATTTCACGACGGTACTGGGCCCGGGTAGCAACCCGGCTCACGCGACGCATTTGCATTTGGATATGGGCATTCACGGAAAAACCAATAATTACCGCATATGTGAATAGGGTAGTGAAATCCTATGCGGCAATGGTTGAAGCTCCAAGTTCGGCTTCGTAATTATTGACCCATTTAATCAAATCTTCCACTGGCAGGCTGGCTGAAAAGTGGAAACCTTGCAGGGTATCAATGCCACAAGCGACAGAACGACTGATATCTTTATTGGTCTCAACGCCTTCGGCCACGGTTTCGCAACCCAGTTTTTTGGCCATTAAAACGATACATTCCATCATCATGGCAACCCGTTCATTTTCGCCGGCTTGTGAGATAACAGAGCGATCAATCTTCAGGCAATCGACTGGCAGTTTGCTCAGGCGGGCAATGTTTGAATAGCCGGTGCCAAAATCGTCAATGGCGACTTTGTATCCGCAATCATGCAATTTGCCGATAATTTGTTCTGCGCTGGTTTGCGAAGTGAAAAGCGCATCCTCGGTGATTTCAATTTCCATATTGCGGGCGTCAAATTTTTTGGTTCTGGCGGTATTGGAAAGATATTTGACAAAACCCGGCGCAGAAAAATGCTCGGAGCCCACATTAACCGCAACTGTCATATCCAATCCGGCCTTGGTCCACACTTTATAATCATCCATTGCTTGTGCGATTACCCATTCACCAAGTTGCTTGATTATTGGTGAATTTGAAATGGCGGGAATCCATTCAAATGGTGGGATTCTGCCCAATGTCGGGTGGTCCCATCTAACCAGAGCTTCTACGCCAGTTACCTTGTGATCGCCGACCCGAATTTTCGGTTGATATTCAAGAACCAGATTATCGTTCTTGATTGCATTTTCTACTTCGAGCCGCAATTCGGCAGCCGTCATTGTGCCAATGTTCTGGTTGTAGATTTCCGATTTGTTCTTGCCGGACTTCTTGGCGTGATACATGGCGATATCTGCAAATTTGATGAGTTCTTCAAGCTCAACGCCATCATGAGGATAGCGGGAGCAGCCGATGCTGGCACCTCGTTTTGTGATGAAGTCCAGGTCATCAGATGGTGTGGACATCTGCTTTTGCAATATTGTTAGAAAGCGGGTGATGTCTTTTTTGTTGACCAGGCCTGGAAACAGCACTGCAAACTCATCGCCGCCGATGCGGGCAACCACCGGGCGGTTGCTTATATCTTCGGTGATTTTTGATCCTTGGTGATTGCTTTGATACAGAGATACTGCTTTCAGGAGTTTTGCAGCGCAATCGCGCAGAAATGCATCTCCAACAGTGTGACCGTGCACATCGTTGATTTGCTTGAAATCGTCCAAATCAACAAATATCAATGCGCCGCCGTCTGTGCGGGAATTGCAATTGCTCAAAATTTCTTCGGCTAATCCTTCTAATTTTTCACGATTGGGCAGGCCGGTTACTCTATCCGAGAATGCCATAGCGACCATGGTTTCATTGGCTTCGGAAACTCGGTCGACCATGGCGTTATAGTGGGTGTTAAACTGTTCGATCTCGGTCAGTGGAATTAGGCTTTTGGTAGCAGCACTGTTGTTTAGCCTTTTTTCCGCGGCATTTACCTTCATTATCTTGAGCAGGCTTTCGAGCGGGGAGGCAAGCGAGTTTGCAAGCACGAAAACAAAAATCGTCGAAATAATCAGACCGATTGCCAATGCCATCAAGATAGATTTGTTGTTCTCAAATACCTTGTCGTAAAGCTCTTGTACTGGCTGAGGGATCATGACGCCCCAACCCGGTCCTTTCACGCTGGTCAGGCCAGCAATCATATCGCCTTTTAAAGCGGGAGAATAAAATTGTTCAATGCCAGTCTCGCCGTTCATCATACGTTTGACGGCGGACACTTTTGCAATATTTTTGCGTGAAGCTACCCATGAAGGCAAAGGATGGGCAAGAACATTGCCTGCACTATCAACAATGGCTGCGTGGCCCTTCTTTCCAAATGAAATCGATTTTCCCAGGTCTACAAAATATTTCGTACTGATAATTGCAATGGCAATGTGTTCGCCATACTGGCGAACACCAAGGATAATGTTTCCGCCCATGGGACTGGGAATAACTTCTGAAAATGTTGTTTTTCCCGGTATGGCGATGGCTTTGGCGGTGTTGATGATGATGGGGGCAATGGGATTATCTGAATGGGTCGCGATCATATCAGCGCGTGCAGTAATCACATTTGTGACTTTGTTTACAATCAAGACGCACTGCATGTTGATGCTGGTCATCAACGCTTCAAGGTTTGGAGTGTTGTGGCCATCTAGAAGTGAACTGGAAATGGAATCAAATGTGCCCACTAGATCAGTATGATAACGTTCCAGTGCCTTGCCGACATTTTGTGCAAGAAGCAGGTGTCGATCCTTAACATCAGCAAACTCGCGGCTTAACCCTTGCTGGTAAGACCACCAACCAAAAATTGTTGAGGGAACGAGCGTTGCTGTAAGAAACGCTATTATCAAAACCGTACGAATACGCATATAGACTACCTTTCAAGACGGTAATGTAGTTCGGAAAGGTGTTTCAACAGTTAAGAGCCAGTAAAATTTACAAGAGTATGCAATATTTCCTTGCTGTTTTAGACAAAAAGTGAAATTTTAATTAGATTTCGCTTAGTTACTAATATCATTGTGCAATTTTATGATCACCTGGTGTAAGGCTTGGTCAAGATCTTCTGAGGTTAAGCCTGGGCCTGCATGATTTCCAGCCTCGCCATGGAGCCAGACGCCTGCCATGGCAGCCTTTTGGGGCGGCATTTTTTGGGCCAGTAAGCCTGCAATAATTCCAGCTAATACGTCACCGGAACCGGCGGTTGCGAGCCAGGGGGGCGCATTTTGCGAAATTACAGCTGGCTGACCTGGTGCCGCGATAATTGTTTGGTGTCCTTTTAGTACGATGACAGAGCCGCTTTGCATTGAAGCGGCCACGGCCCGCTCAATACGTTGATCCAGATTGTCTGTATTGCTCCCTCCAAAAAGGCGGCAAAATTCTCCCATATGGGGCGTCAAAATGGATTGGTGTTTTGCCTGCTTCAACAGGGAGAATAAGGTTTGGCTATCGTTGCTAAAACTGGTGAGCGCATCCGCATCCAGCACATTGGCGCAATCCAGGGATAAAGCCTGAGTTATTAAATTTACCGTGTGTTGGCCGACCCCAAGACCCGGGCCACTGACCAGCGTATCAATTTTGCGTTTCTTGATCAGGGATGGCAGTTCGTGCGGATCATCCAGTGCTTTTAGCATGATGGCAGTCAGATGAGATGCATTGGTTAGCAGGGCAGATTTTGGGCTGAGCAGCGTTACCAAGCCCGCACCAATGCGCAAGGCGGCACCTGCGGCAAGTCTGGCGGCTCCAGTAGAGGCCAGGCCACCGGAAAACACCCCTACATGGCCTCTGTGATATTTGTGGCCGTACCTGCCGGGCACAGGAATATCGGCTAGCCAAAATTTTAGATCGTTATTGGTCATAATCGGGCCAAGTAGATGTCAGAGGCTCTACAAATGCAACAGATGGTGAATTAACACACGGTGACTGCACATTCTTTTATTTCGAACGTGATGGCAGGCTCGACCTTTATGGCATCGAACTGGCGACCATCAACACATTGTACGCGGGCTTCAAAAGTGGTTCTTCCACCAAGTTTTCCCTCGCGGAAATAGACATAAAATCCGACATCGCACATTTTTTCTGCGGCCATTTGTTTGTTAATCAGGCTTAGCCACGGGTATTTTTCACTATCACCAGAAGATTGGGCAATTGCGGGTGTGCTGAGGCTTAAACAAACCAGCACTGGCAATAATAATTTGACCAAATTGGATAAGCGCATGACTTTTCTCCTACAAAAATTCTGCCGTTGATAATTAGGGTATTACGAGTGGGAGCCTCCGACATTGATATGCATCAAAGCGAATATCTCATATTTCTGCCAGATTACGTTCATGCCTGAATTTTAGCAAAATTTTCGAATAGGCTAATATTCGATTGAGTTTTCCACGTGAAAGGATTTTCCCATGAAATTCAAAACAATCTTATGCGTAACGGGTGTTGCGGATTCTGACGAGCATTTGAATAATGCCATTACACTATGTCAGGAAAGCCAACTCCATCTTGCAGTTCTTGTGGTTGGTGTGTCTCCGCCGCCTCCAACTTATTCTTACGGTGTCTCCGTCGATACGGGCTGGTCAGATGATATGGCTGCCGGTCGCACGCTTGCGATTGATCGGGGCAATGCCATCGAAAAGATTTTGCAGGATGCCGGAATTTCAGCAGATGTGGATGTCAGCTTTTGTGAATATGGACAAATGGATGACGTGATCGGGGTACGGGCAAAATATTGCGATTTGACTCTGGTTGGTCGGGCAGAAGAAAATGATAATGATCTTCGTGCAAAAACTGTTTATGGCGCGCTTTACGGTTCAACCAAGCCTATTTTGTTAATGCCAAAAACTGGCATAACCAAACTTGGCGCTGACAAAATCATGATTGCCTGGGATAATGGCCTGCCGGCTGTCAGGGCAATTGGGCAGGCGCTGGATTTGTTAAAAGCAGCCAGTGAAGTGCATATTGTTCTTGTTGATCCGCATAGCTCATCTGATGGAGCGGGGCAGGAGCCGGGCTCTGATTTGGCGCGTTATCTGGTGCGTCACGACATCAATATCACTGTGGAGATTCTTGCCAGCGGAGATCGTCCGGTGGAAAAAGTCTTGCAGCAACATGCAATCGACATGGATGCTGGCCTGATTGTTATGGGTGCCTATGGCCACTCAAGAGTGAAACAGCTGGTTTTTGGTGGCACTACTGCATCAATGATCGACCATCCGACATTGCCGGTATTGATGTCACACTAGGTCTTTTTGGCCACGCCTTGATTAAATACGATTCACGGGATTTCGGTGCCGTGGATCGTTTTGCAATGTAATACTTGAAGTTGTCTGTCTACTCACTGATTGAAGGTGAATGTTGTGACGAACCATAAGAGTGCCTTATTGTGGCCTTCACTTGGGTATTTGTTTGCATTAAGACTTAAATATCAACTATTTGAACTTAATTTATAAAAGGGTCCGATTATGAATACTCTCCTCACACGCTTAGTTTTTGCAATATCTGCAGGTGTTATTTGGGGAGCTTCAGCCCATGCGGCAGATGCGCCGGTGTCTGTAAACTTCGAAAATTTCGCTCGGGTGGAGACCGATATGCAAATTGATCGAATGTTGAAGGCCTCAAAGGGATTGAACACCTTCACTCATTATCGACTCCCCACACCGCTAGATGGCCAGACCGTTATTCGTATGAATCGCGATACACTTTATAGTTTTGCGCTTGTGGATATTTCCAAAGGGGCCACAATCACAATTCCTGATGCGGGCAAGCGTTATCTCTCGACGATGATTATCAATAATGATGGCTATATCAATGATGTCTTTTATGGTGGCGGCACTTTCAAACTGAACATGGATAAGTTTGATACCAAATACGTTGTGGTTGCTGTGCGCACTCTTGCTAACGCTTCGGATGAAGCCGACATTAAAGCTGCAAATGTGCTTCAGGACAAAATGAAGATTGAGGCAGCTTCAGCCGAGCCGTTCGTTATGCCTGATTATGATATGGATGGTTATAACGCTACCTATAAACCGCTGTTGGAATTGGCCAAAGGGCTTCCAAGTACGCAAAAAACTTTTGGCAGTAGGGAAATTGTCGATCCGGTTCGTTTTCTTCTGGGCACAGCATTTGGTTGGGGTGGGCTGCCGATTGAGGATGCCTATTATCTGAATGTCGATCCTAAACTTCCAATTGGTGAGTATCAGATAAATGTAAATGACGTTCCGGTTGATGCATTTTGGTCCGTCAGTGTTTACAATAAAGACGGCTATTTTCAGGAAAACGACTTCAATAGTTACAGCATCAATAATATCTCCGGAAAGCAAAATGAGGATGGTTCTTTCACCGTGAATATGGGTGGCTGTGAGGATAAGCGCGTTAACTGTGTACCACTGACAGAAGGCTGGAATTATACTGTTCGTTTGTACAAACCCGGCAAAGAACTCCTTGACGGATCATGGATGTTTCCTGCTGCTGAAGCAGTTAAAAAGTAGAATTTTCAAAACTGTCTATTGGTGACCAGAGCGCCATTCGGATGGTGTTTTATTGGTGACCCTGGCGAACTCTCGGTTGAAATTCGACTTGGTGTTGAAGCCTGAGGCAAATACGATCTGGGTTATTTGCAGATCAGTTTCAGTTAATAATCGACAGGCTTCTTCAATACGAAGCCTGTTGATGTATTGAGAAACATTTTGTCCTGTCTGCCCATTGATTGCCCGTGATACATCGCGCACCGGAAGGGACAATCGCCGGGCAATCCGGTTGAGATTTATATCCGGATCGACGAACAGGCGTTCCTGCTGCAACAGTTTTTCCAATTGGGCAAACACAGTTTTTTCAGCTGTATTGTTTGACGCCTGCGCTGACCTGGCTTTGCGACTGTTCCAGGATTTTACCAACATGATCACGGCGATGGTTATGATGATTCCCAGCAATGATCCTAAACCGGCAATGTTGCTTGTATTACTTCCTCTGGTTGCCCAAAAGTCATAGGCAATGATTGCATCTGTCAGGCCAGAAATGATGAGAACGAAACAAACGAGCCAAAGCAAGCCTCTGACCAACCGTATTCGATGAAACTCGACCCAGCTGAGAGCATCGCTGCCACTGAATGCCAGCGAGACTAATGCTGTTGCATAGACGAGGTTATTGGCTGCCAGAAATGGATCGAGCAAATCCAGTTGGAAATTCAATAAAATAATAGAGATCAAAACCGGCAATACGTTCAGCAAAGTTCTTGGACTGAAGGTTGGGCACCTGAAACTTAGATAGGCCAATGGCGGTAGCATTGCCGCGGTTACGGGTTGAATTCTTCCTAGCCACTCATAGCCATAACCGAAGCGTGCACCGATTAATGTTTCCTGGATTGCGAGGGCCGCCAGAAAATACAAAAACCAGAAATTTCTTTTGTGTGATCCGTTGCTGTCCCATTCGCGATAAAAGACAAACAGTGCCGCAGCCGCTATGAAAAACGGCAAAGGTATCATGATCATGGCTGCCGCCCTCATTAACGGAATTTGCCGACACTATGTCCTCAATTGCGATCCGGGTCGACCTGAAACACGATTGAGGACGCATTAGAGTACTGCAAGGGTGATAGTTTGGCTTTCAACGTCTTAGAGAAAGATCATGAACCATGAAATCAACATTCAAATTTGCATCCGCTCTTGCCATATTATTGCTGAGTAATATTGCGACCCAGGCTGCTCCGGGCTACCAAACAATCGAACTGGCCGTTGCCCACCGAGACCACCCCTTGCCGTTACATATCTGGTATCCGGGTAAGGATGATGGTGTTGTAAAATCGTTAGGTAAAAATGCAGTGTTCACCGGTGTGGAAGTGCGGCCCGGTGCTGCTCCATTGGATCAAAAATTTCCAATTGTTCTTCTGTCCCATGGGTCTGGCGGTAATGCGGTAAATATTGGCTGGATTGCAGCCCACCTTGCCGATCAGGGAATGGTTGTAGTTTCGACTAATCATCCTGGAACCACATCAAGGGATTCCTTACCTCGCGAGACCCTTAAAATCTGGCAACGTCCTGATGACTTGACTGCCATCCTCGATTTTTTTGAAAAGACACCACCGCTGGATTTGCAGGTGGATATGACCCGAGTGGGTGCCGTTGGTTTTTCGCTCGGCGGCTACACTGTTTTGGGTCTTGCTGGTGCTCGTGTAAGCAAACAGAAATATATCGATTATTGTGTCAAAACGCCGGAGCTTCTTGATTGCCTCTGGTATCGGGCAACTGGCGTTGATCTGAAAAGTATTGACGGGGAGAAATTTGAACAAAGCAATTTGGATGATCGGATAAAAACATCTGTTGCCATTGATCCCGGCCTTGCTCAGGCATTCATCGTAGAAAGCCTAGAGAAGGTTCACTCGCCGGTTCTCATTGTTAATCTGGGTTCTCAAAGCATGGTGCCCGCTGGTGTGGAGGGCGACGAGATCGCCGCGGCATTGAAACATTCAGAATATGCCAGGATAGAGGGGGCAACCCATTTCAGCTTTCTTGGCGAATGCACGGCGTTGGGTGAGATAATTATCAAGGAAGAGGGAGATGAACCAATTTGCTCCGAGGTCAGTGATCGCAAGCGTTCCGACATTCACAATGAGCTGAAGGGGCTAATTTCAGACTATCTGAAAAAACAATTGTGAATCACAGGCATTGCGGCTTAACGCTATTCAACAAATTTTCGCCGTCGTCGCGCCATAAAAATATGTGTGGCGATGGCGGCAGAATAGCAAAATGTCATGGCCCAAATCACGCCCTCGAAATTGAATGTGGTAAGCAAAGCTAGGAGAAGGGGAGTGCCTAACGTATTACCCAGATTTCCCATTTGTGCCATGGTTCCATTGGCTCTCGCCTGCGCCTCAGCATCTTTATTTAATTGCGGAATTGCTGCGAAACTGGCGGATTGCACCAAGCCCAATACGCCCAATAGAGCAATACATACCCAGGACTTATCAATTTCCAGCCATAAAAGCTGAATGACACCCAAGGCAAGGATGAAACCCAGTATGGTTGTGTTGACCGCAGGTAATCTTGGTAAAATGAAAGCACCGCACATGAGGGAAATGACAATGCTAGCAATCGGCATTGCGCCCGCGACAAATACACGTTCTTGAGCGGGGATGAGGTCCGGTAAGACAGTGAGCAGAGATACAAAGGTAAGGGTATAAAACAGCCAACCCATTGCCGGGGCGGCAATGTAAGGCGATCTGTAAGCCTGAATATGTTCCTGCAGGATATCGAGAATACTCAGGCTAATTTCATTGCCATTGTTTGCTTTTTGTGAGGGAAGAAGCACCATCAATATGGCGGCAGTTGTGGCCAAGATGACCGCATGCACAATGAAAATGCTTGCCAGCCCATATGCTTCGACAAGCAAAATACCAAGCCATGCCACCAACGCAAATGCGACGCCGAAAAATGTGCTCCATAACGTCATGGCCAGCCCACGATATCGATCAGAACTTAACTGGGCAATCAAAGTGGGGGCAGCAACAACTATAACTAAATGAGAGGCACCTTCTATCAACCGGCTGAATAACATCATTGAAAACGGTGGAAGCGTTGCTTGATATAACGACATCAACGCACCCAATATCAGTGCTGATAAAAGAAGACGTCGAAAGCCGATGCGGGCGACAATCAAACCGGCGAATAGACCTAATCCAATGCCGAGAAATCCGATTATTGAGACCAGGAGGCCGATTTCGGAACCTGCCGTTGAATATTGTTCTCTTATATATGGGAATATCACGCTAATTTTTGCAAACTGCATGGCAGCGCCTAGGCCAGCCACCCATAATATGAGCACGAGAACGATGGGCGATTTTGCAGTAGTGGATGAAATCATTCAGAACCGATAGATGAAATTAACATTGAGAGCCACGCATAAATTATGCGGCTAATTTCTGTGTAATCTAGTTGAGTGAGGTGCATAAGCGAACAGGGGTGCCGTCGCTTAAATACATTCGCTCCCAAATGATCTGGCCTTTACTGATTATAAGCTCATCGTGAACTATTTTTGATGTGCTGAAAGTTTGAGATACAGGCAATGGCTTGCCCCACCAATCGAGGGATGCCAGGTTTTTTTCTGCGGCCTCTATCTCTTCGGTTGCAAAGCGCCATAGAGATTGGCCGATTAGCAAATCATGATCACTGTCACCCCATTCTTTTGCTCGCTTGTTAGAGAACGCCAGACATTTATGTGTCGCGTCCTCGATCAGATGTAGCGAAGCATTTGAGGTCTCAACCAGTCGGCGCAACGCACCGTCATCAGGTTGATTGATCGCCAGTAAATCGAATGTTTTTTGCTGAATATGGATCTGGGGCAATTGAATGCCTGCTTCCCATCTTGAGAGCGTAGACTGAACAATGTTGAGTTCGTTTGCTAAGGCGGATTGTTTCACTCCGGCGGCCCGGCGCATGTGTCGAAGGCGCAACCCGAATGCTGGCAGGTTTGGTGATGAAGTTGTTTGCATGGAAGTTTTTACCTCATGTCAGGCCTGCTCTACAAGGACCTATATTTTATGGTTGATGCTTGCCATCAGTCATAAAAAAACCGGCCTCAAGAGGGGCCGGCTTTATAGATCAAAAGGTCTTGTTAAGTTCAGCCAGCAGCTTCTACTGCGCGGCCAGCCATAACTTTTACCAGATTGGCACGGTAGTCTGATGTGCCGTGGATGTCTGACATCAAATCATCAGCACTCACGTCTACGCCAGAGGCTGCGGCAGGAGACCAATCGGCTGAAAGGGCTGCTTCCATAGCATCTTCACGATAGACACCATCTTGTCCTGCACCCGTTACTGCTACCCGTGGTCCATCACTGGTGCTGGCTGCAAATACGCCAGCCATGGCATAGCGGGATGCGGGGTTTGGAAATTTGGCATAGCCTGCTTTTTCAGGGATGGGGAAACTGACTGAAACAATGATTTCATCATCACTCAGAGAGGTTTCAAACATGCCGTTGAAAAAGTCTCCGGCCGTAATTTCGCGGCTGTTGGTTTTGATGGTTGCACCCAGTGCCAATACAGCGGCTGGATAATCAGCTGCCGGATCATTATTGGCAATTGATCCACCAAGCGTGCCACAATTGCGCACGTGCGGGTCGCCAATGTGCGATGCTAAAGCTGCCAAGGCTGGAATAGCGCCTTGAACATCAGAGGAACCAGCCACCTCGGCATGGGTTACGCCAGCACCAATGGTTAGTGTGCTGCCATCGGTAGAAATTCCCTGCAAATCAGCGATGCCGCCAAGATCTACAAGATCGGATGGAGCAGCAAGACGCTGCTTCATGGTTGGGATTAGGGTCATGCCTCCGCCCAAATATTTTCCGTCATCAGCGCTGCCCATAAGGGAAGTCGCATTATCGAGGGAACCGGCTTTATGATATTTTGTCTCGTACATTTGAGTGTCTCCTTATTCAGCAGCTTGCTTGGTTGAAGCTGCGTTATATGCTGCCCAGACCTTTTGAGGGGTTGCTGGCATGGATAGGTTGTTGTTGCCGATTGCATCGGTAATGGCGTTAATGATGGCTGGAGGAGAGCCAATGGCTCCCGCCTCGCCGCAGCCTTTAATGCCTAGCGGATTGCTTGGGCAGGCAGTGGTTGTGTGGCCGATGGTAAAGCTTGGCAAATTGTCAGCACGCGGCATGCAATAATCCATATAGGATGCCGTTAACAGCTGGCCATTATCATCATAGATGGCATGTTCCAGCATGGCTTGACCAATGCCTTGTGCAAGACCGCCATGGACCTGACCTTCAACAATCATTGGATTGATGATGACGCCAAAATCATCGACGGCGGTGAATTGCACAATGTCGGTTGTGCCCGTTTCAGGGTCAACTTCCACTTCGCAAATATAGGTGCCTGATGGGAAAGTGAAGTTTGCAGGATCGTAAAATGCACCTTCTTTCAGGCCCGGCTCCATACCTTCCGGCAGATTGTGGGCCATATAGGCTGCGAGGCAAACCTCGTGCCAGCCGAGAACTTTATCGGTGCCTGCGACTTTTACTTCGCCGTTTTCAATGACGATGTCGCCTTCATCGGCTTCCATTAAATGGGCCGCGATTTTCTTGGCTTTTGCTTCGACTTTATCGAGGGCCTTGGCAATTGCCGACATGCCCACAGCACCTGAACGTGAACCATAGGTTCCCATGCCGAACTGGACTTTATCGGTGTCGCCGTGAATCACCTGTACATTGTCGATTGGCAGACCGAAGCGGTCGCAAACCAATTGAGCGAAGGTTGTCTCATGACCCTGGCCGTGGCTGTGTGAGCCCGTCAGGATTTCAATTGTGCCGACAGGGTTGACCCGTACTTCAGCAGATTCCCAAAGGCCAACGCCAGCACCGAGCGAACCAACGGCAGCTGATGGTGCAATGCCGCAGGCTTCGATGTAGCAGGACATTCCAATGCCGCGCAGTTTACCACGAGATTCAGCTTCTGCTTTGCGGGCAGCAATGCCATCCCAATCAGCAGCTTTCATTGCGTCGCTGAGATGGGCTTCGAAATCGCCCGTATCATAGGCCATGATGACCGGTGTTTGGTGCGGGAACTCGGTGACGAAATTTTTGCGCCGTAATTCAACCGGGCTAATGCCAAGCTGCCTTGCAGAAGTTTCAATCAATCGCTCGATAAGAAAACTTGCTTCAGGACGACCAGCACCGCGATAGGCATCCACTGGCACGGTATTGGTATAGACCGTGCACACATTGGCGTGGATATTTGCGATATTATATTGGCCGGAAAGCAGCGTTGCATAGAGATAGGTCGGCGTTGCAGACGAGAATAAAGACATATACGCGCCAAGATTGGCGATGGTATCTACTTTCAATCCAACGATTTTATAATCTTTGTCAAAACCGATTTTTGCGGTGGAAACGTGATCGCGCCCGTGGGCATCAGTCAGGAATGCTTCCGTGCGGTCTGATGTCCATTTTACAGAACCGTTGGTTTTCATCGATGCCCAAAGGCATGCGATCTCTTCCGGGTAGACGTAAATTTTGGAGCCAAAGCCGCCACCTACATCGGGTGCGATGACGCGCAATTTGTGCTCGGGTGCCACCTGATAAAATGCAGATAAAATCAACCGTGCCACATGAGGGTTTTGGCTGGTGGTGTAGAGGGTGTAATGTTCTTCAATTGCATTATAGGTAGCAATTGCCGATCTTGGCTCCATCGGATTTGGCGATAGGCGATTATTGGTGAAATCCATTTCAACCACATGGGCTGCACCCGCGATGGCTTCATCAGTTGGGGCTTCGTCGCCGATTTCCCAATCAAAAATCTGATTGTTAGGGGCCTCAGGGTGTAATTGTGGGGCACCGTCCTGCAATGCTTCAACCGCAGAAACGACAGCTGGAAGCTCTTTATAGTCGATTACAACGGCTTCGGCTGCTTCGCGAGCCTGATCCTGAGTTTCTGCAACGACGATTACAACCGCATCGCCCACATAGCGAACATATTGAGTAGCCAATGCAGACCATGCACCCATGGCCATCGGGGTTCCATCTTTAGAATTTACGGTCCAGCCGCAAATGATATTGCCAATTCCGTCGCCGGTTAGTTGTTTTCCGTCGAGGACATCAATAACGCCGGGCATGGCCTTTGCCGCATCGCGGTCGATGCTTAGAATTTCAGCATGGGCATGGGGTGAGCGTACGAATGCTGCGTATGTCTGGTTTTGTTCAACGATGTCATCTGTATAACGGCCATGTCCTGTGATGAACCGTTTGTCTTCTTTGCGTGTGACGCGGGCGCCAATTCCTTCACTCATAGTGATATCCTCCAATATCGGGGAGCGTTCGAGGGAAGCCTTGCGAAATTTTCGGGGTTTGCCCCCTTGGATTGGCCTTGTTTAATTGGCCAGAATTTCGCTTGAGGCTTTCGGGAACGCGGTCCCCATAATTCCTCAATTTAACTAGGCGCTTTTTGACATTTCGTCAGCGGCGGCCTGAATGCTCTTCACGATGTTGTGGTAACCGGTGCAACGACAGATATTGCCTTCCAGTTCCGCACGAATGGTAGCTTCATCCAGCTTGCCATCATAACGCTCAATCATATCAGCGGCTGACATGATCATGCCGGGAGTACAGAAACCGCATTGCAGACCGTGGTTTTCCTTGAATGCCGCCTGAACCGGATGCAAATCAGCACCATTGGCAAGGCCTTCAATCGTTACCACGTTTGTGCCATCGGCCTGGACTGCCAGCATGGTGCAAGATTTGATGGCTTTGCCATCCACATGCACAACACAAGCGCCACATTGGGAGGTGTCACACCCCACATGGGTGCCAGTTAGGCGTAGACCTTCGCGGATGAATTCCACCAGCAATGTGCGGTCTTCCACTTCCCCTGATACGGCCTTACCGTTCACGGTCATGTTGATTGTTGTCATTAAATCCTCCTCATTAAACATACTGAAAATACACTTGGGGTGAAGTTACGCACTTACGCGTGTCTGTGCAACTTCACAAAATGTGATAAAAAATTTGCTGGCCAGTTTTTTGGACGTGGACGCAATCAATCGCGATCCCAGTTGGGCAATCTTCCCGCCAACCTGAACATCAACTTCGTAGGTAAGTTTGGTATCGCTGCCAGATTCTTCCAGACGAATATTAGCGCCCCCCTTGGCAAAACCAGCAATGCCGCCTTTTCCTTCACCAGAAAGGCGATAGCTTTCAGGGTGAACCTTGTCACTCAATGTAACAACGCCGGAGAATTTGGCTTTGACGGGGCCAATTTTTAAAACAACTTTTGCTGTAAATTCATCTTCTGCGGTTGCTTCGAGTTCTTCGCATCCTGGAATGCACTGAGCCAGCACCTCCGGATCGTTTAACATTTCCCAAACGATCTCACGGCTGGCTGGCACCAGATATTCACCACCAATATCCAAACCTTATTCTCCATAAATTTTGCAGTTAATTCATGCAGAAGAACACCATTTTTATTTTGATTTGTACAGAGATATTTGTCGTGTGAATTACACTTTGGCGTATGTCTGGTTTTAAGAAGCCTGAATCATCGGCTCGAGGATGGAAGCTTCTCTTGCCAGAAAGTTCAGTGCGCCTGCTTCATTCAGTGGTTTTGAGAAATAATACCCCTGAATCAAATTGCATCCCATGTTTTCCAATATAGTCAATTGCTGCTTGGTTTCGATGCCTTCAATAACGCATTCCAAATTTAGGTTTCGGCACAGATCAACAACTGTTCGAACGATGTCCTGGGTTGCCTTGTCGGTTTCGATGTTATGAATGAAGCTGCGGTCAACTTTCAAACGGTCGATCTGCATGCGCTGGACGTAACTCAGGCTGGAAAAACCGGTGCCAAAATCATCCAGTGCGATGGACGCACCCAATTGATGGAGTAGTCTGAGGGATTCTTTGGCCCGTTCGAAATCCTGCATTACTGCGGTTTCTGTGATTTCAAAGATAATTCTTTTTGCTGGAATTGCTGACCGTTCAACCATTGCGATCAAGCGCAATATGTGTTCGTGGGAACCGATATCGAAGGGTGACAGATTAAAGGATAGTTGAACATTATCCGGCCAGGCAGCCGCGGCCTTCAAGGCTTTTTCAAACAGAATAGCCGTTAGTTGCGAGATCATGCCGGATTGTTCGGCAGAGCGAATGAAAACATCCGGTGGAATGGAGCCCAAAATCGGATTTTGCCACCGTGCCAAAGCTTCAAAGGCAACGGTTTTGCCAGTTTGAGAATCGACTATTGGTTGATAGACGAGGGATAGTTCACGACCCAAATCGGCCTCTCTGAGGCGGTGGGCTATGGTGCTCACTTCGCGGATTACGGTTTCATGTTCGCTGGAGAACAGGACCACTTTGCCCTTGCTGTTTTGTTTGGAATAACAAAGAGCATAATCGGCGCGTTCAAACAAAACTTCCGCTGTATTGCCTGCATCTGGATAGGATGCAAAACCAAGGGATCCAGCAATATTTGCGGTGCCTTCACGTAGAGGAAACGGGATTTGAAGAATGTTACAAATCTCATTGCCCAGAAGCTGGAGCATTTCATCGGAGCCTGGTTCAGGCAAAATAAGGCCGAACTGGTCTCCGCCAAGGCGTGCCAGAATGATATCGTCGTCCAGTTTTATGCGCAGACGTTTACCAACTTCCATGAGCAATTGATCACCTGCCGGGTGACCAAACAGATCATTGATCAGTTTGAAACCGCTCAGATCCAAAATACCGACGACAAATCGCCGGGGTGATGTTTTACGTTGCTCTATCAACTGGCTTAACTCAGCAAAGAAGTTTCGTCGGTTGGGTAGGTTGGTCAGGCTGTCGAGATTGGCCAAGCGCATATTTTCAGCATTGAGTAATTCAAGCCGGGCGCTCTGGTCGGATAATTCTTTTTGTTTTTGCACCAACTCCGTGAAAGTGTTGGACGTTCGTAGCATTACAATTACCATTGCACCCATAACCAGCACCATGTTGATGGCGATCACTTTGAACACCGCAGTGCCAAAAATGGCGAAATAAACTGTTGTGGTTCCAAGTGATGTAACTGCAAGGATGACGGCGGCTTGGCGTAGATGGGTCAGGCAGTTTATGCTGGCCATGGTGGTCAAACAGATGAAAAAAGCAATCTGTGCTTGTGAATTTGCGTTGCCATAGGCAAAAAGTGTCAATGCCCATGCAATAAAAGCCGGGCCGAGCAGGACAGAAAACCTGATTATGCCATAAAGCCGTTTTTGAATTTGCTGATCAGAAAGCGCATCGATATCACACGTGAGAATAAGTTTTGAGCGGTAGATTGCTACAGGAGCCAAGAGTGCTGGCACTAAAATAGTCAGATATGCCGGAGCTTCATGCATTAACGTGAAGGAGAGCGCGATCATATTGATGATCACCAAGCCGTACATAAGAGGTATCTGGACGGCAAGCGCACGATAGCGAGTTCTGTTAAGATCCGGCGTTTCAGCCGAGACCTCAACAAAAGAGAAAATCAAATCAAACATAGAACTAACCCGTTTGCCATCAGATTATATGCCTACATTTTCCCTAAAATAATCTTAATATTGGACTTTAATCAAATAATAGACGTAAGTGGTTCAAAAGGTGGATGAAATCTAATCCATCGTGTCGTGATTGGACTAATTTATACTGCCAAAATCAAGAAATTTACCTAGAAAGTGATCTGTGAGCGGTGGGGAATTGGTTCGATTGCGCCATAGCCACCAACGGTTCCTGCTGCTACCTGGGCAGCGCGGTGGCCTGCTTCAAATGGATTTCCGGTTTCGCAATAATAAGCGAGGAATGCACCGGCAAAAGCATCTCCGGCACCGGTCGAATCTATCGCGGTAACAGGGGCTGGTGCAATGAGTTCGTGCTTATCTTTTGTGGCAATAATAGCACCGGATGCACCGCGTTTAAGAACTACGATTTCCACTCCTAAGCCAAGGAAATATTGAATTATTTCGTCGGTGGATTTTAGCCCGGTCAGGAGTTCCGCTTCGTCATCGCTGGGCATGGCAATGTTGGTATTTGCCATGGCATTGAAAATTGCTGTTTTTGCGTCTTCCAACGACCATAGTTTAAGCCGAAGATTGGTATCATAGGATACAAGAACATCGGATTTTCGAGCAATATTTATTGCTTCGCTCACGGCATCGCGCATGGGATGGCTAATGGCCTGAGAGATGGCTGAAATATGCAAGATACGAGCATTGGCGATATAATCCGAGTTAAGGTCTTCAGCGCAAAACTGGCTGGCGGCTGAATTTGCACGCAGATAGGAAAATTGTCTGCCGCTGGCATGGGGGCGAACGAAATAGACGCCACTGGCTGCCTTGTCGCTGCGCAAAACAGCGCTGGTATCTATATTTTCTTCTTGCCACAAGGTGATCAGATCGTCGCCAAACTCATCGCGGCCAAGTGCCGTGATGTAACCCACTTTTGCGCCTTGTCTTGCGGCTGCAATTGCGGCATTTGACGTATCGCCACCAAATCCCTTGCGATAGGTTCTTGCTTCTTCATCGGGATCAATACAAACAAACTCTACCAGAGGTTCTCCCATGGCAATGATGTCCAGAGTTGCATCTGATTTCATGTCTGACTTTCCCGATTGTAAAACTATCTGTGGTAAAAATTATCTGTCGCGAGGGGACAATTGGCTGTTCGCTGAAAATTAGTCAATAAACATTTCCTTATTTGCTTCGACAATTTTGGGCAGAGATTTCAAAATTTCTGATAGGTGAACGCGCATGGCTGCTTCCGCCCGATCGGGGGCTTTGTCTGCAATTGCGTCCACAATTGCCTCATGCTGGGCGATCAGGGTTTGCACCGGGGTGGCACTTTCCATGGACAAATAACGCACTCTGTCCATCTGGGCTTTCAGGCTTTCCACCAACCGCCAAGCATGTTCGCAGCCGGCCATCTGGGCGATGGACTGATGAAATGCTTCGTCAAGGCGAAGGAATTCGACCAAATCGCCATTTGCATCTGCTTCGTGCTGACTCACCAATAGGCCGCGCATTGCCAGTATCTCGCTGGCGCTGGCTTCCATGCTTGCTTTTTTCACCACCGCAACTTCAACCGCCTCACGAATAAAACGCGCATTTTCCACTTCGTGGCGCGAAATCATCACAACGAAAGTGCCGCGTTGAGGTCTGATTTCCACCAATCCTGCTTCAGATAGTTTGATGAATGCTTCACGTACAGGTTGTCTGGAGAGGCCCATTTGCTTGGCTACTTCTGCTTCTGACAGCAAGTTTCCAGGGCGAAGTTGCAATTGCACAATTGCCTGCTTTAGCAGCTCAAATACCCGGTAGCCCATCGTGGCGCGACGTTGGCGATTTCCGTTCTCTTTAAGAGAATCGAGTTGAAATTCCAGTTTCATATTGACTTCCTCATGACCACAGCTATGCTACCATTCTAGTCTGCAATTATACAATATTCCTGCAGCAACGGCAATATGAATTTGGGAGAAACAACATGAAATTGAAATCATTAAAACTAATGCTAACCACGGCGATTGCAGCAGTAATTGTTAGTGGTAGCGCGTACGCTGCCGATTATACGCTTAGCGTGAATACGGCACTTAACGAGTCTGATCCGCTATATACTGGCCTCAATGCGTTCGTGAAAAACGTAGCTGAAGCATCTGGCGGACGTCTGGAAGTTAAATTGTTTCCTGGCTCTCAGCTTGGTTCCGATGAAGATGTGCTGGAACAGGCCCGTGCGGGTGCACCAGTTGCGGTGATCGTTGATGGCGGGCGTCTTGGCGTGTTCCAAAAAGAATTTGGTGCTCTTGGCGCACCTTTCCTGGCAAATGGTTATGATGGCATCCGTAAGGTTGTTACCTCCGACTTGTTCGAAGGTTGGGTAAAATCTTTGCATGATGGTTCAGGCCTTCAAGTTCTGTCATTTAACTGGTGGCAGGGTGAGCGTCACCTTTTGACCAACAAAGCAATCAGCAGTCCTGCTGATCTTGCCGGTGTTCGCATGCGGACCCCTGGTGCGCCTGTCTGGATTGAAACCATTAACGCAATGGGTGCTACTGCAACGGCGATGGCTTGGTCCGATGTTCGTGTGGCTATTGAAACCAATGCGATTGATGCTGCTGAAGCTCAAATCCCTGCGATTGTTAGCTCCGGACTTAACGAAGTGATTAAATTCGTGACCAAAACTGGCCACATCAATTTGATCACCGGCATGGTTACATCTGCTGCATTCGTTGACAGCCTGCCTGCTGATTTGCAGAAAATCCTGCGTGACGAAGCATTGAAAGCTGGTGATATTGCTTCTTATGCAACAAGAGATTCATTTGAAAAATATGAAGCTCAGATGAAATCTGAAGGCATCACCATTACGACGCCTGATCTTGCACCTTTCCGTGCAGCAACTGCCAGCGTCTATGACAAGCTTGGTTATGGCGAGTTGCGCGATACGCTACGTGCTATTGCTGCAAAATAAAGAAGTCTGTTAATGGGCATGGGCAGTTTTGGCTGCCCATGCTTTTTTTTGGTCATGTTTAACGGGAATTTTTGATGGCTCGCTTTGTTGCCAAACTCGAATTTTTTATCGGCGCATCATTGCTGATGGCAATTGTGTTTCTGGTGTTCATCGCTGCGGTGATGCGGTTTTTCGGGATTCCGCTGATTTGGTCAGTAGATATGGCGCAGCTTCTTTTTATCTGGCTGTGTTTCCTGGGGGCAACAGCCACCATGCGAAAAAAAGGGCATATCGGGGTCGATTTGCTGGTGCGAATGCTCGGGCATAAACACCGATTGTGGATTGAAACGGCCCAGGCAATTCTGTTTGTTGGTTTTTTGAGCGTGTTGGTTGTGCAGGGTTATCAATTGGCAATTGCCAATAAGGAGCGGGTGTTCGGTTATAGCGGCATTTCCTATTACTTTGTGACTATTGCCGTTTCGGTTGGCTGCGCCACGCTGGTACTGGCAATCATTGCCAATGCTGTGGATGCATGGCGCAATCGTGGTGATGGAAAAACCCTTATTTTTTCAAAAATGGATGGCGAAGATATGCCATCGGAGCTTTAAATTATGCTGCCGATTGGAGCCATATTTCTCGTCTTGCTGCTGATTGGAGCGCCTGTCGCGCTGACCATCGGAATTGCAGGATTTTATTTCTTTGTAAGTTCACCGGTAATGCCGCTTTCCATCGGGGTGCAGAAAATTGCGTCGGTGTCGCAGAGCTTTCCGTTACTGGCAGTTCCGTTTTTCGTGTTTGCCGGTCATTTGATGAATGAAAGCGGTATCACTGACCGACTGTTTAAATTTGCCCATGTATCCGTTGGCTGGATGGCCGGTGGTCTGGCTCAGGTTTCGATTATCATGTCGACACTGATGGGCGGCGTTTCAGGCTCTGCTGTGGCGGATGCTGCCATGGAAGCGCGGGTGCTTGGTCCTCAAATGATAAACCAAGGGTATTCCAAAGGTTATTCAGCGGCTGTCATTGCGTTATCTTCCTTAATCACGGCAACGATCCCGCCCAGCATTGGGCTAATCCTTTATGGGTTTGTTGGTGGCGTTTCTATTGGCCGGCTGTTTCTGGCAGGGATTGTTCCTGGCATATTGATGATGATCTTTTTGATGGTCACCGCTTATCTGGTGGCCAAGAAACGCAATTATGTAGTGAAGGATGCCAAAAAGCCGACCTTCCGGGAATTGATGTCGACCATGTGGGTCGCCAAATGGGCGTTGCTCTTTCCTGTGCTTTTACTCGCAGCTTTGCGCGGCGGAGTGTTTACGCCGTCAGAGGTCGGAGCTTTTGCCGTGGTATATGCGTTCCTGATCGGGTTTTTTGCTCATAAGGAATTGACGATTGAGCGCATAAAACATGCCATCGAACTCACCATTTCTGATATTGGGCTGATCATGCTGATTATTTTGATGTCTGGCATGTTGGGGTTTGCCATCATCTTTATGCAGGTGCCTCAATCTATTGCCGGTAGCTTGCTTACCGGTTTGAGCGACCCGCTTGCCATCGTTGCGACCATTCTGGCGATGTTGTTTTTTGCCGGATTGTTTGTGGAAAGCACGGTGTTGGTATTGCTGTTAACGCCAATTTTTGTGCCAATCATTAAGCAGATCGGGTTTGATCCTGTGCATTTCGGCATATTGATGATGACGATTGTTACATTTGGTTCAATGACGCCACCCGTCGGTGTGGCAATGTATACGGTTTGTAGCCTTCTCAATTGTAAAATTGAGAGTTATGTCAAAGAGGCTATACCGTTTTTCATAGCAATTGGTGTGTTGGTTGCGGTGCTGCTATTTTTACCTGAAGTGGTTCTATTCCTTCCTAATCTGGTTTTTGGATGATGATCGTAATTTGTTTGCATAGACATGTCGGAGACTACACAACATGAAACAGACGTGGAGATGGTTTGGGCCCGATCACATTGCCAGCATGGACGATTTGGTTCAATCGGGCGTCGAAGGTGTTGTATCTGCCCTGCACCATATACCGACCGGTGATGTTTGGAGTGGTGAGGAAATCGCTACCAGACAACAAATTATCGGGCGCTTAAAAAACGGAAACCCATCGGGGCTTCGCTGGGATGTTGCGGAGAGCCTTCCGGTTTCTGAAGATATCAAAAAGCAGATCGGTGGCTGGCGCGAGCATATTGCTAATTATAAGACCAGCATGGAAAACCTGGCCAATGCTGGGCTTGAAGTAATCTGTTATAACTTCATGCCGGTACTGGATTGGACCCGCACAGACCTTGCTTGGCGGCTGCCTCATGGCGGTACCTGCATGCGGTTTGATTATTTTGATTTCGCGGCTTTTGATCTCTTCATTTTGAAGCGTGCCGGTGCAAAAGATGACTTCCCACCCGATGTGGTTGAAGAGGCAGAAAAACGTTACCGCCTGATGAGTGAACAGGCGAAAGATGAGCTTGCAAGAAACATAACATGTGGATTGCCGGGGGCGGCAGAAAATTTCAGTCTGGAAGATGTTCGTATGCATCTGGCAGAATATGACGGCATTTCCCAAGATCGGTTGCGAGCCAATTTTGTGGATTTTCTGGAACAGGTTATTCCCACGGCCGAAAAACTGGGAATGCGGCTTTGCTGCCATCCTGATGATCCACCATTTGGCCTGTTAGGCCTGCCAAGGATCATGTCTACAGAAGCTGATTATAAGAAAATTATGGGCGCTGTGGACGTTTCTGCCAATGGCATTACGCTATGCTCAGGTTCGCTGGGTGCGCGCGCTGATAATGATTTGCCGGGGATGATGCGTCGATTGGGATCGCGGGTGCATTTTTTACATCTACGAAATGTGCAGCGGGATGAAGCCGGTAATGGTGCCAATTTTAGTGGCTCATTTCATGAGAGCGAACATCTTGATGGCGCAACCGATATGGTTGCATTGATTGCTGAAATCGTGCGCGAAGAAGCTTCACGCAAGGCGGCTGGGCGCAAAGATCATCAAATCCCAATGCGGCCTGATCACGGGCATGATATCCTTGAAGATCTTGGCCGGACCGGCCAGCCCGGCTATCCAATTATCGGCCGCTTGCGGGGCCTTGCGGAATTACGCGGTATCATGCAAGTGGTAACCCACCCTGAATTTGGAATTTAGCTGAACCATGCCATACTCTGATTTTCTACACGCAGATCGTTTGTTTCCACCGGCTGAGCCCACACGTTCTATTGCGCGTGAGTTATTTGAACATGTGGTAGATTTGCCGGTAATCAGTCCTCATGGGCATACGGACCCATCGTGGTTTGCCGAAAACAAACCGTTTGAGAATGCGGCTGATCTTCTGCTTATTCCCGATCATTATCTGCTTCGTATGTTGCGTAGTCAGGGGATTGAATATGAAGCTCTGGGTGTGGCGCGCAAGGACGGATCCAAGATTGCGGATGGTCGTGAGGCATGGCGGACCTTTGCGAAAAACTTTCATATTTTTGCTGGAACCCCGTCGCAATTATGGGTCGACCATGCATTGAATTTTGCCTTCGGCATCGATGAGCCACTGACGGCTGATAATGCTGATGCGTATTATGATCTGATAAATGAAAAACTTGCTCAGCCTGATTTGCTGCCAATGGCAATTTTGGATCGCTCCAATGTTGAGGCAATTGCCACGACGGAATTTGCTCTGGATGACCTTGCCTATCATAAGTCAATGAAAGAGCAGGGGCTGATTGGCAGGGTCAGAACGACCTATCGTCCTGATGATATTACTGATCCTGATAATCCGGATTTCATTGCAAACCTTGCCAAGCTTGCGGAATTGACCAATGAGGATACTGCCAGCTGGGATGGCATGATTAATGCTCATCGCAAACGCCGGGCGCTGTTTCGTGAAATGGGAGCAACGGCAACTGACCATGGTGTGCCAAGTGCATTAACCGTTGATTTCGAACCATGGCAAAAACAGGAATTGCTGGATGCTGCTCTTTCCGGCGAAATGACTCTAAATGATGCGGAACTTTTCCGGGCACAAATGATGACCGAAATGGCAGAGCTTAGCGTTGAAGACGGTATGGTTATGCAAATCCATGCCGGCTCCAAGCGCAATAGTGACCCTGCACTGATGGAAAATTTTGGGCCAAATCTGGGGGCGGATATTCCAGTGCGTACAGATGTGGTCAATGGCCTGCATCCATTGTTATCTAAATTTGGCAATGAAAAGGACTTCCGGCTTATTGTCTTTACGCTGGATGAAACCACGCTATCGCGTGAAGTTGCTCCAATGGCAGGCTATTGGTCATCAATGATGATTGGGCCGCCATGGTGGTTCTTTGATAGCTCCCAAGGTATGCGGCGCTATCTGGATCTGGTGGTTGAAACCGCTGGTTTTTATAACCTTGCCGGTTTCAATGATGATACCCGTGCATTGCTCTCCATTCCCGCTCGCCATGATATTTGGCGGCGTGAGGTTTGTGGTTTCCTTGCCGGGTGGGTGGCTGAACACCGCATATCCAAACGCAATGCCGAAGAGCTTGCCGCGCATTTATCTTATCAAGCCGCAAAAGATGCTTACAAGCTTTAGCTTGTAAGCTCTGTTTGTTCTCACGGCATATCCAAGCTTCGCTTGGGCCTCCGGATGGGCGGCGCATTAGCGCCGGGTTCCCACGCTCGCCTTCGAAGCTCGCAGTCTTTTCCCTTGCGTGATTCTACCCGGATCATTCCCTTGCACATTTCTTGCCGTATCAGACCGCAGATAGGCGGGAGCGAAGAGCGACCTACCTAGCCTCTGACTCAATCGTTTTGCGCATTCCTTGTTCCAGCATTTGGGCTAGAATTTCGCGAATGGTGTTATGCCAGGTTTCGTTTTGAGTTAGCTCTGAGGGTAACAGGTCTGGAAGAGCTTCCAAAGCATCAGCAATTTTTGTGGCTTCGCGGGGTAATCCCTCAAGAGCCTGTTTGATTTCTGCTTCGCGAGGGTCACGTAATTCATAGGTCTCGCCATCATCATTTTTGCCGAGGCAATAGCGCATCCAGGCAGCAATGGCGAAGGCGAAGCTTCTGATATCCTGATTATTGGCGATTGCATGTAGCGCAGGATTGATCAGGCGCTGGGGCAGTTTTTGAGTGCCGTCCATGGCGATTTGATAGGTCTCATGAGCAATGGATGGATTGGCAAAGCGTTCCAGCAATTCTGCCTCATAAGCCACCAGATCTATCTCATCTACAGGTGCCAGTGTGGCGGCTGCAGTTTTCATGTGTCGCGCGACAATTTTTGCTAGTGGCGCATAGGCCATGGTGTCGCGCACATATTTGCAACCTGCCATGAAACCCACATAGGCAATCAGTGAATGGCTGCCGTTTAACATGCGCAATTTCATATCTTCATATGGCGCAACGTCATCAACGAATATTGCTCCACCTGTTTCCCATGCGGGCCTGCCGGTGGGGAAATTGTCTTCAATCACCCATTGGGTGAAAGGTTCAGTTTCTATCGCCGCCATGTCTTCTTTGCCGAGTGCCTCTTTGGCTTCCGACAAAGTGGTGTTGGTTGAAGCCGGGGTGATGCGATCAACCATGGTTGAGGGGAAGGCTACATTATCCGCAATCCATTGGCCTAATTCTCGGTCTATTTGCGTGGCAAAATCTATTGTGCCATTGCGGATTAATTGACCGTTTTCCGGTAAATTATCGCAACAAAGGACCGTAAAGGGTTTTATGCCTTTCTGTTTTCTGAGTCTCAGACCTTCAACGATAATTCCAACCGTGCCCGAAGGTGCGCGTGGATTTTTGAGATCTGGCGCAATTGCTGGATCATCGGGCATGATCTTGCCAGTGCGATCTATGCCGTAGGCTTTTTCAGTCACGGTTAGAGATAGAATGCGTGTGGTTTCATCTGCGAGAGCGACAAGCAGCGCGTCGCGATCACGAGAGGCGGCAATCACCTCTTTGATCGATCCGATAATGCGTGTAGCGGTTGGGCCATTACCCTTGACTGCCAGAGAATAAAGCCCGTTTTGCGCATTCATTGCATCGGCAATATTCGTGCTGCGCAGGCTAACGCCAATAATTCGCCAGTCGCCACCATCTTTCGCCAGCGCATCATCGGTATAAACGGCCTGATGGGCACGATGAAATGCTCCTAACCCCAGATGAACGATACCTGTTCCATGGGCTTGCAGATCGTAGTTTGGCAGTGTCACACCAGCGGCAATGTCATTGATAGAATTTAGCATTTAACCCTGTTCCTCCAGGCGGTCAGTGGCCGGAGGAGGTGTGCGGCTAAGACTTGCGATTTCTGCATAAAGTTCTGCCGACATTTCGATATCGATTGCCGCCAGCGAAGGTTGGAGTTGATCCAGGTTTCGTGAACCAATGATTGGGCAAGTCACGGCTGGGTTTTTGGCAGCCCACGCTACGGCGAGGCTTACAGGATGCACGCCTTGTTCCTTTGCCAATTGGCTGAATTTTCCAGCGGTATCGAAAACCCAGTCTTCGCCATAGCGGCTGATATATTCCTGATTGCTCATTAAACGGCCGCTATCAGGGCGGCTGTCGGGGCCATATTTGCCGCTTAACAAACCGCCGCCTACGGGGCTGTAAGTCATCACCCCCAGACCTTCGGAAATGGCGAGCGGAAAGATTTCCGCCTCTGCCTGACGCTTGACCAGTGAATACATTGGCTGGACTACATCAAAACGGATATGATCAGGTCGTGCATGATGTGGCGATCCAACGCCTGCCTGTGCGGTTTGCGATTGATCGCGCCGGGCTGGTTGGTTCTGACGGGCCAACCCATGCGGGCAGTTTTGACATCGCATTTCTGACCAACCTGCCGGGGTTTGTGGTGATGGCCGCCGCCGACGAGGGCGAATTGGTGCATATGATCACCACCGCCGCTGCCTATGATGATGGGCCCATCGCGTTTCGTTATCCACGTGGCGAGGGCGAGGGGGTTGATATCCCTGACCAGGGCGAGGTGCTGGAAATCGGCAAAGGCCGGATGATCCAAAACGGCGCACGGGTGGCGATCCTGTCGTTTGGCACCCGGCTGGGCGAAGTGCGCAAAGCCGCCGAGGCGCTGGGCGCGCGCGGCATCACCCCGACCATTGCCGACGCCCGTTTTGCCAAGCCGCTGGATCGCGATATGATCCTTGGGTTGGCCGCAGATCACGAGGCGCTGATCACTATTGAGGAGGGCGCTGTGGGCGGGTTTGGCAGCCATGTGGCGCAGTTGCTGGCCGAAGAGGGCGTGTTTGATAACGGTCTGAAATACCGTTCGATGGTGTTTCCGGATGTCTTTATTGACCAGTCTGACCCGAAAGATATGTACCGGGTCGCGGCGATGAACGCCGAGCAGATCGAGAACAAGGTTCTTGAGGTTCTGGGCGTGGCAACCATTGGTGAAAAGCGGGCCTGAACCGGGGCTTTTGCGCCTATTCGGCCTTTAGCATCGCGTTCAGGCAGGCCTTGAACGTGGGATAGATCAGCTCGACCCCCAAGTCGTCTTTAATCCGGTCATTTCGCACCCGCTTGCTCTCGCCATAAAAACTGCGGGCCATGGGGGTCATTTCTGCCGTGTCAAAGGGGATTTCAGGCGGGATTGGCATGCCCAGCAGCTTGGCGGCATAGGCGATCACGT
>JAESUH010000192.1 GCA_016763155.1 Rhizobiaceae bacterium | reverse complement strand
TGATATAAAGAAATATGCGGGATGAATTATGGGTGAGACGTTAGTTTCAGTGGACGAACTTGATGCGGCGGCAGCCGAAGCGGAATTGCGCCAATTGGCTGAGAAAATCGCCTTTCATGACGCGCGATATTATAATGATGATGCGCCCGAAATATCTGATGCTGATTATGATGTTCTGCGACGGCGCAACCTTGCAATCGAGCAGAAATTTCCAAAGCTTGTGCGCGATGATAGCCCTTCACAACACGTGGGATATGTGGTTCTCGATAAGTTTGAAAAGGCCGCTCACGCCTTGCCCATGCTTTCGCTGGATAACGCGTTTAACGATGAGGACGTGCGCGATTTTGCCAAGAGAGCTCTCCGAATCCTGAAGCTTGCTGGTGATAAGGTATTATCCCTGACTGCGGAACCCAAGATTGATGGTCTGTCCCTATCGCTTCGTTATGAAGGAGGCGTGTTGCAAACGGCCGTTACCAGGGGGGATGGCTCGGTTGGAGAAAATGTTACTGAAAATGCCCGCACCATTGCTGATATTCCTAATGTGTTGAGTGGGGAGAACATTCCTGATGTGGTCGAAATACGCGGTGAAGTGTTCATGACCCATGAGGCCTTTGCAAAGCTGAATGAGCGCATGAAAGAGGAGGGGAAGGCCGAATATGTGAACCCGCGCAATACGGCTGCCGGTTCTTTGCGCCAGCTCGATAGTGCGGTTACGGCTTCGCGCCCTTTGAAATTCTTTGCTTATGCATGGGGTGAGATGAGTGCGATGCCTTCAGACACCCAAATGGGCATGGTTGCCCAAATGGCAGATTGGGGATTTCAGGTAAATCCACTGATGGC
This sequence comes from Rhizobiaceae bacterium, assembly GCA_016763155.1. GTDB lineage: Bacteria > Pseudomonadota > Alphaproteobacteria > Rhizobiales > Rhizobiaceae. The sequence goes on along the minus strand of JAESUH010000192.1, from coordinate 4,817 downwards.
GGTATTTGATAGTATTGAGCCACTCATTGAGCATTTTCATCGCATTGAAACGGAGCGTGTTTCACTTGCCTATGATATTGATGGGGTGGTTTACAAGGTAAATGATCTGGCGTTACAGGCGCGTCTGGGTTTTGTTTCCCGCTTTCCTCGCTGGGCCATTGCCCATAAGTTTCCGGCGGAAAAAGCATGGACGATTTTGCGCAATATCGAAATTCAGGTGGGGCGCACTGGGGCGCTGACGCCAGTGGCTCGGTTGGAACCGATTACGGTTGGCGGCGTGGTGGTTACCACTGCGACATTGCATAATCAGGATTATGTGGCGGGCATTGGCAAGGACGGAGAAGAAATCCGCTCCGGCAAGGATTTACGCATCGGGGATAGGGTACAGATACAACGCGCTGGCGATGTTATTCCGCAAATTCTTGATGTTGATCTGGAATATCGGGATGCGTCCTCAAAGCCGTTTGAATATCCTGAAATTTGTCCAGCCTGTGGTAGCCATGCGGTTCGCGAAATCAATGAGAAAACCGGCAAGACTGATAGCGTGCGGCGGTGCAGCGGTGGGTTGATTTGCCCGGCGCAAGTGAAGGAACGGCTAAAGCATTTGGTTTCGCGTAATGCGTTTGATATTGAAGGCTTTGGCGAGAAGCAGGTGGAATCATTTTATGATGCTGGATTGGTGGCGAACGCTGCTGATATTTTTACCCTTCGCAAAAGAGATGCTCACTCGCTGAAAAAACTCAAGGACCGAGAAGGCATGGGAGCGCTAAGTGCTGCCAAATTGTTTGATGCGATTGATGACAAGCGGAAAATAGATTTGCACCGCCTGTTATTTGGTCTCGGCATTCGCCATGTGGGGCAACAAACTGCGAAGGATATGGCGAGGGTCTATCGGGACGCGACGGTAATTTCGGACGCCATGCAGGCGATGGATGGGCAGCACAGCGAGGCATGGCTGGAGCTAACAGCAATCGACGGAATTGGCGATACGGTCGCCGCTAGTCTTCAGGAGTTTTTTAGGGAATCTGGAAACGTAAAAGTATTTGAAGCCTTGCTTGAGGAGTTAGAGCCAATCGCGCCGGAAATTGCTCAAACTGATTCTCCAGTTGCGGGAAAAACCATTGTCTTCACCGGCTCCCTTGAACAAATGACCCGGGATGAAGCAAAGGCGATGGCCGAACGGGCAGGTGCCCGGGTTTCTGGATCGGTATCTATAAAAACTGATTTGGTTGTCGCTGGCCCAGGTGCAGGCTCCAAGCTTAAAAAAGCTGTGGAACTGGGAGTGGATACTGTGGATGAAGATGGCTGGTTTGAACTGATCGGGCGTGACAAAAACCTTTGATTTTTGATCCTGTTTCTTCTTGCAATAAATGACGCAATGGGATTGATTGAGGAATAAGTTTCTTCACATGCTAATTAATAGGACCTGACATTAATTTCAGTCGGGCTAATTGTTTGTCTAATTCACGCAGAGAATTTTATGAAGGTTTTAAGGACACCGCGTCGATTTTGCCGGCGGTGTGTGCTTTTGCCATGGTATTTGGGGCGACAGCTACCAAGGCCGGGATGGATTTGTTTGACATAATGCTGTCCAGCATCACCATTTTTGCGGGTGCAAGCCAGTTCGTATTTCTGGAAATTCTGGGCTATCAAGCCCCAGCATGGTCAATCGTGTTGGGGGTGTTTGCCGTCAATTTCCGCCATATTCTCTATTCAGCTTCCCTTGGGCGAAGCATGGGTGAATTTTCTACGATGCAGAAATTCACCGCGTTCTTTTTCATGGCAGACCCGATGTTCACCTCGTCTGAACACAGGGCTTCGCAACAACCCCTGATGCCTGCCTATTATTTTGGCTTTGCGCTGATTCAATATTGCATCTGGATCGTTTTCACCTATCTGGGTGCTGCGTTTGGTTCTCTGATTTCCGACCCGCAGGCTCTAGGGGTGGATATGCTTTTGCCGATTTATTTCATGACCATGGTTATGGCATTTCGCAAGAGGAAAAACTGGTTTCCAATTGTGGTGGCCAGTGGCATCGGCTCGGCATTCTTTTACCATTTTGTTGGCCCCCCATGGCACATCTCGCTGGGAGCTTTGATGGGCATTTTAGCGGCTGTCATCATGGCAAAACCCTCAGGCTTTATTGGTGTGGAGGAGGACGATGGTTGATTTTCTGAACACTGTAGATTTTGGTGATAATTTATGGGTGCTGATTATCGTATTGGCAATCGTTACCTATATGACGCGGATCGGCGGGGATTTGGTGCTGTCGCGCTTTAAATCCATTCACCCAAGAGTAGACGCGGCACTGGAAGCTGTGCCCGCAGCCGTGATCACCGCAATCGTCATACCGCCAGCCCTTACCAATGGACCATCCGCATTTATTGCCATGATGGTGACGATGCTTGCCTGTTATAAAACATCACCGATAATTTCCATGGTAATTGGCATGGGCACATTGGCTGCGTTACGATATTTCGGGCTGTAAGCACAAGCGTAATACTTGATGTTTGTATAATATTATCTGGTTTATATTTCTATAAGTTGATATATGTGAGTTGTTGTATTTTGCAAAAACTCCATGGATAATAAAGTATGAGAAAAACCATAAAGTTACTTGGTGTTGTTGTTGTCTTGCTGGCTATTGGCGCGGGGGCTATCTGGTGGGGTGGCTGGGGTAGCATCAGCGCTATCCATCCAAGTTTGGCCTCGCAAAAACTGGCACCACTCATTCCAATACGCGATTTTTTTGCCAATAGTGCTAATAAATGGGGGTATAGGCCATCGCCCAAGGGCAAGTGGCTTTCCTGGTGGGAAGCTACAAATAGTGGCAATATTATCCGTTATAAAAGGGCCGATGAATCAGGCGACATCGGCACGATAAAGGTTAGTCAAGGGGCTAGTTATTTTTGGGATTTTGGTGATCGCCATATCTTGCTTTCTCAGCGTGAGAATGATCGAAAGGCTCTTTGGAAAATTGACCTGGAAAAGCCGGATGCTGATTGGCAGGAGGTAACCCCACGTGGTTTTAAAAGTTGGCGCATAATTTACAGGCCACACGACCCTGATGAACGCTGGCTAATTTCGTCCAATGATCGGGAGGCAAAACTTGTTGATATGTATTCCGTCGACCCTGATGGTCTGGGTAAAAAACTGATTGAGAGAAATCCGGGTAATGTTACCAGTTTCTCGGCGGATCGCAGTGGCAATATTGTGATGAGGACCGTGAAAACCGGGGAGGATACCTTTCAACTGGAATACCGGAAAAAGCCTGAAATGAAAGAATGGAAAGCGGTATTGAGCTATACTGCTCTCGATATATTTCAAACGGTGGTATTGCCGAATAATGGTCATGTTCAAGCGATTTCAAATATTGGCCGTGATAAGATGGCATTGGTGGATATCGATCTTGCAACAGGTGTCGAAACAATAGTGGCTGCGAATGATGAAAAGAGCATCCGTCATGTCTATTCTTTGACTGAACATGCCCTTGAGGTTGACGTGGTCAATTTTGGTAATGGTTATCCAGAGTATGAAGCGATAACAGATCGTGGCAGAAATCTTCTCGCGGCCATGGAGGGGCAGCAAGCCCCGTTTATTTTTGGCCTGTTGGGGAAAACTCTGGATGGTAATAAGGTCACCTTGTCGATTTCGGAACAGGAAAATTCCTGGCATTACAAACAAGTGGATATTGAATCAGGGGAACAAACAGCTCTTGGGCAGTTTGATTTTTCTCGCCACGCGGAGTATTTGGCTGAAACTAAAGCGTTAAAAGTTAAGGCGAGGGATGGGCTAGATATTCCTGTGCTACTGACTTTGCCCTTCGGGGTTAAACCTGAAAAGCTGCCGATGATTGTCTGGGTTCATGGTGGGCCAGCGCTTAATGACCGGTGGGGTTATAGCCACTTAAAGCAGTTCATGGCCAATCGGGGTTACGCGGTGCTCAGTGTCAATTATCGGGGATCTACCGGATTTGGAAAAGCATTTCAAAAAGCAGGGTTCCATCAATTTGGTCGTGCCATGCAAGACGATATCATTGATGCGGCCAAGTGGGCAATTGCTGAGGGTGTTGCTGATCCCAAAAAAATTGCGATTTATGGTAGAAGTTTTGGCGGTTATGCTGCGATGATTGGGGCTGCGCGTGATCCGGATTTTTTTGCAGCTGGAATTTCAGTCGTCGGTATGACGGACCTTGAATATCAATCGCGCTATAGCCCGTTCACTCGGGGGCTGCGTCAAGCCTATGCTACCCGCTATTTCGGCAGTATTGATAATGCTGATGACCTCAAGGAATTACGAGATAATTCGCCGATCAATATGGTTGATAATATAAAGGTGCCAGTTTTGCTCGCTCATGGGATAAACGATCCAACGGTTGATCGAGTCCAGTCCGAAGTTTTTGAACGCAAACTCAAAGAGCATGGCACGGAGTATGAGGCCTACTATTATGAAAAAGAAGGCCATGGTTTCCGACGTTGGCAAACCAAGATTATGTTCTATCGAAAACTGGAAGATTTTCTTGCCCGCAATCTTGGCGGGCGCTCCGGCGGGTTTGACTATACCGAACTGGGTGCCAGATATTTGAATTAACCGTTTTTTGCCTGAACATTGCTTAGGCAGAGGCGGCGGGGAGTTCGCGTGAAATCGGGCGGGTGGCGTGTTTTAACCATTTGCGCTCTTCTTCGCTCATAAATTCTGCCAATTGGCGATTGACCCAGCCGTGATAGGCGTTGAGCCAGTGAAACTCACGGTCGGCCATCATGGATGGGGCAATCAGGCGAAGATCAATCGGGGCAAGCGATAAGGTTTCAAACCCT
>JAESUH010000191.1 GCA_016763155.1 Rhizobiaceae bacterium | reverse complement strand
CCAATTGGAAATGCCGCAGTTGCAGAGGCCCATAAGCGCATTGCGCGCGCAGGCAAGAAACTCATTTTACTAGACAATGCCGCAACCGGATTATTGCCAGGAAACGACTATGTCAGCGTCGTCTCGGCTGACAATTTTGGCCTTGGTGAAGTGGGTGCAGAATTGCTCTCCCCATATTTGCCTGAAGGCGGCACGGTTGGCATTCTGGGGTACAGAGTTGATTTTTTTGCAACAAACCAACGTGAAATTGCCTTCCGAAAATGGATCGGTGCCAACCGGCCAGACCTTACTTTAAAAATGGAAAAATTCCATGACGTCACGAATATAGAATCTGCGTTGGAGCGGTTGCTGGAGTCGTGCAAACCATTAAGTGGATTGTTCGTGGTTTGGGATGAACCGACAATAGCGGTTGTACACCATCTTCGCAAACGGGGTTTATATTTGCCAATTACAACTGTAGATTTGGGCAATGAAGCAGCGGCAGAGTTGGCTCGTGATGGTATGATTAAGGGAATTGGTGCGCAAAACCCCTATCGACAGGGTATAGCCATTGCCAAAACAACCGTTCTATCGCTTTTGGGTCATCAGCCACCGCCGTGGATTGCGCTTCATGCATTAGCCGTCACTGCTAGTAATGTCATTGAGGCCTATCAGGTCGTCTGGCACAAACCTGCGCCAAAAGATCTGATCGATATTCGCAGAAAAAATTCCAAGCGCTAACGGTCAGCTAACTCCTGAACACCAATCGAATTGCCAGTCTCCTAGAGCTCCAAGTAACTAGATTACTCGCGAGACCTAGTAGAGCGCGTTCAGCCAAACCCGAGAGCGTATTCACGAGCGTCCTGGTTTTTTGGTGGGGTTAGTACAAAATGAGGCGATTCTTTGAGGAACTCGTGCATGTGCACGACAATTTGATCATTGTTCGCCAGTACGACGCCATAGGCTGGCGGCTCGAGATTGCCATTTACGACACTCTCAGACGCATCGAGGTTGAGCGCCACCTGATGGTTCAGTCCACGCATGCATGAGAATGAAATGCCCTGCCAATTACCAAATATTGGACGGTGTACGTGACCAAAAAACAAATGTCGGATCCTGTGTTTGTGCGGAGCAAGCGCTGCATGAAACGCTTCAGCGTCCTGCAGCATGATTCTGTCCATTCCCTTAATACCTATGGGGAAAGGTGGATGATGCATAAAAATAACAAGCGATCGGTCAGTTGCATCCAATTGTTCTTTCAGCCAGTCAATCCGTTGTTGGCAGTAACCGCCCGCATGGGTGCCGGTAACGGTCGTGTCGAGAAACAAGCATCGGCCAAACACTGTATCCCGAATGAATTGCACAAAACCTGAATGATCACGCACGGTATTTGGGAAATGCTTTGTGAAGGCATCGGTGTCGTCATGATTTCCCATCATCAGCACATAGGGCATTGAAAGGCGCTCAATTCGTTCAGCAAAGGCGCGGTACGCTTCATCATCACCCCAATGGGTGAGGTCACCGCTAACTACTACGAAACTTGCGTCATCATGTTCTGCGTTGATGCTTGCAATTGCCTGTTCAAGACGCTTTCGTGGGTCCATGCCGTATAAAATAGCATTTCCTCCAATCACGTGACAGTCCGTTAGATGAATGAATTTTGTGTATTCCATGTCGATATTCCTGCTCGAAAGCTACAGCGAATGATGTTGGCGGGGCGCGCTCCAAGGGATGTATGCCGGGGGAAGTAACTGTCCGGCATACATTTGTTTTGAAAAGCTTCGCTTACATCAGCTCGGAGACTTCTTCGTCCATTTCCTCAAGAAGCACTTTCATGTCCTTGGCTTCTCCAGTCACGATGGATTCAAGCTTGTCGTAGATCACCTGAGTGATAGCCAAACCATTGTCCCCTGGATAAGCAAACCATTCAGAAAGCAACGGAAGCTGTTTCACTGCGGTCTCTTTGTTCGGGTTTTTGGCATAGAAATCTTTCAGGATCTCTTCATTGGCAGCCTTGTTAGGCGGAACATAACCTGTGGTTTCTGCAACCTTTGCAGCACCCACACCAGATGTGATGAATTTCAGGAATGTCCATGCGGCAGCCACTACTTTTGGATCTTCAGAAGTTGAAACCAGCAGAGCTGCATTACCACCGGCAGGCAGGTTGGAAGGTTTTACATCAATGCCCGGGAAGGGTGCCGTGAGAAATGTAAATTTATCACCTTTGTCACGTTCAACTGAACCAACAGCAGAAGTCGACCAGAAGAACATGCCCATTTCACCAGAGGAGAAAGAAGCCTGAGCTGCATTGGTTGAATAGTTTTCCATGCCGCACTCATCGACCAGTGATTTAAATGTGGTCATTGCTTTCAAACCAGCAGGGGTATTGAAATTCATTTTATCGTCTTTGAGCAAAGGCTCACCCTGGCTCCACAACATGGCCTGCAGGAACCAGTTGCCGGTAATGTTCCAGCCCCAATACATTGGTTCTTTATCAGTTTTTGCGGAGATTGCTTTACAGGCTGAAATAACTTCGTCCCATGTGGTCGGGATTTTGTCGACGCCGGCATCATTCATGATGTCCATGTTATAATAACCGATCGGAGTTGAAACCGAGAACGGCAGGCCGTGAACTTCACCACCAAAGGTTGAGAGGTTCAACATTGCCTGATGGTAGCCTTCTTTGGCGAAATTGGTTTCTTTGGCAATCAGTGGCTCAAGAGATTTGGCGATGCCACGCTCAACCAGCACGCGCTGACGGTTCAGCCCCTGCATGGTAACATCTGGCAATTCACCAGCAACAGCTTCACGCAAAATGGTATTGGTGCCATCTTCATAATTTTCATACGCAGCGCGGAAAACAACTTTGATTTCTGGATGTTCTTTCGTAAACTCTTCCATAATGGCTTTGTAAGTCACATCGAACAGACCGGAATACGGATATCCGACTTCGATTTTAACTTGCTCCGCCGAGGCGGTGGTAACTGCTACCACTAAGGCAGCAATTGATGTGAGAAGGCGTTTCATTGGTTTCTCCATTTGTTGTTTGTCTGAGGCGTTTGGAGTGGTCGTCAAACTTAACTTCAAACGTCTCTTTACTCGGCCTGATTGCCGAATTTCATATGCTCATTTCAGTCCGGAAAGTGTGATTCCTTCGATAAAACGGCGTTGTGCGAGAAGGAAGGCTGCGACCATGGGAATGACGATGATGGTTGCTGTGGCCATTAGCGGGCCGAACTCGTTTCCATCAATACCATTGCGAAATTCGCGAATGCCCAGTGGCGGCGTAAACAGGTTTTGATTGCCGGTAACCACAATGCGCGGCCAGAAATAATCGTTCCAGTGTGCAACTACCGAGAAGATGGCAAATGCGATGAGAGCTGGAATAGCTGTGGGAGCCATCACTCGCCAAATGATCGCAAATTCCGACATGCCATCCATGCGCGCAGCATCAACCAGATCATCAGGAACAGTCATAAAGAATTGGCGCATCAGGAATATGCCGAAGACTGAAATCGTCCACGGAATAACCAAGGCAGCATAAGAATTCAACAATCCGATTTTTGCCAACATCAGATAAAGCGGGATGCCGATGGCATGCACCGGTACAAGTAGGCAAAACATGACCATTGCAAAGACAAAATCACGACCCCAAAATTTGAGCTTAGCCAATGCATAGGCACAAGGTAGGGCGATGATCACCTGAATGAAGAATATAGAAGCGGTGACCACGACGCCGTTGAACAAATAGCGGGGCAGTGGGTTTTCAATCAACGCTTTGTAATAATTATGCAGGGCAGGCATCATCATACAATTAGCGATATCTTTTGCAGTTATCGAACAAAGTTCATCGAGCATCGGGATCTGCGAACCGAAGAACCCGCCAGAATTATTGACAATCTCATCCGGCGCCTTGAGCGATACAGAGACCATATAGAGAAATGGCATAATGATGATTGCGGCACCTGCAAGCAGCAGGACGTGGCGCGTGACTTCAATCAGAAGCGAAGAGCGGTTTATCATGAATAGTGGACCTTACGTTCGACGAAATAACGCTGAGCCGTGGTGAGCAGGAACACAAAGATCAAGAATATGATGGTGATGGCTGCGGCCATGCCAATCAAATTCTGCTTTATGCCCTTTTCATAAAGGGCGTACATCATCACATAGGTGGATTTGGACGGGCCGCCCCTTGTCAGCGCTTCAATGGTATCAAATGACTGAAAGGAGCGAATGGCGGTGATGGTTATTACAAAGACATTGGTTGGCCCAAGCATTGGCCAGGTGACCAACCAAAAGCGGGACCATGGTGAAACCACCCCATCCATTTCTGCCGCTTGGTAAAGCGAGCGAGGAACCGAGGTGAGGCCAGCCATATAGAGCACCATATTAAAGCCCACGGCTTGCCAAATCCCGATGAAACAAAGGACAGGTAGTGCTGTATCCCTGTCACCAAGCCAGTTAGGAAAGCCTTCTACACAGCCACGGCCGAAAAAGGTGGCGGAACTGTCTATGAAGGGAGCCCACTCCAAAGTCAGAAAACCTGACAGGATTGGTATTTCACAAGCTATTTCAAAAGAACGATTAATGATGCCAATTGAGGGATGTAGTGCCAATTCCCAAACAAGGGCCATGGCGACCAATGTCGCCATTACCGGTAAAAAATAGATGGTTTGATAAAACCCTCTGCCAATTGTCAGAGAATTTATGCCAAGGGCAGCCAGCAATCCCAATATGATGGAACCTGGCACCACAACGCCCACATAGATGAATGTGGAGGTGAACATTTTTGCATAGTTGGAACGGCTGAAAATACGTCCGTAATTTTCCATTCCTATCCATTCAAAGTCGGCTGCCCCAAGTGAATAATTGGTAAAAGAAAGATAGAGCGCCAGCAAAATTGGCACGATCAGGATTATCACCATTAACATCACTGCGGGTCCGGCAAATAACCATGGCGTGGTGGAGGTGATGGAGCGTTTTTTTTTGTTGTTTGCAGGTAACAATGCCGGGTTTGTTGAATGCGTTGCAATCGCCACCGACATCAGGCTACCTCACGCCGTGTTTTGGCAATAAACCGATCATTTAGGCGCGCGCCATCGGCATTAAAACCCATGACTTGCTCAAGATCGAGCTCCAAATTTACCTCATCACCAATTTTGTGTGTCTGGATCAATGTTGGTGCGCCGCGAACGATTAGTCGGTTTTTGAGGCCTTCCAAAACAATATGGAAAAATGCTTCTGCACCAAAATTTTCCCAATGTGCAATTTTGCCATGGAGGTGGCTGGGTCTGGATACAATCGAAATTGCTTCAGGCCTAACCCCCATTTTTGAGATGGTTGCGTGCGGATAAGTGAAAGGTACAATTTGTCTGGCAATAATCAGATTACCTACATTGTCCTGACCGACATTTAGAATGTTAATTTTGGGCGATCCAATAAATTCTGCGACCTGAATATTTGTCGGATTGTGGTAAACCTCATAGGGCGGCGCCACCTGTAATAATTCACCATCCATCATGATGGCTATGCGGTCCGCCATGGTCATAGCTTCAGCCTGATCATGGGTCACATAAACGAATGTTGCCTCTAACCGGCGGTGAAGTTCAGTGATTTCTGTACGCATGTGAACACGTAGTTTGGCATCGAGATTGGATAGGGGCTCATCCAGCAAAAACGCTTGGGGTTCGCGAACAAGAGCTCTACCCACAGCAACGCGCTGGCGCTGACCACCTGATAGCTGGCCCGGTTTTCGATCCAGCAGATGAAGCAGGTCGAGGGTCTCGGCAGCACTTCGTACCATCTCTTTAATATTGTCGATATTTTTGCGCGCGCCGGGTAGAAACGGGCCGATAAATGGTAGACGTTGCCAGCCATTCAAGAACCGCATTTGCAAAGGAACCGCGATATTTTCAAATACGCTTAGATGCGGATAAAGGGCGTAGGACTGGAACACCATGGCCAAATTGCGTTGGCTGGCTCGCAAGCCATCGATCAGTTCGCCATTGATTGAAATACTTCCACCATCATGGGTCTCAAGACCCGCAATAATTCGCAGAAGCGTTGATTTTCCACACCCTGACGGCCCCACCAAGGCGATGAATTCGCCGTCTTCAATGTCCAGATCAATCCCCTTAAGAATAGAGGAATTGCCGTAAGATTTTTCGATATTTGAGATACTCAGTTTAGCCATATTGTCCCCACACTTGTTCTCAGCTGGGCGAACGCTAACAGGGAGAATTAACACTTATATGACAGAAAACTTTGTCCACAGGTCACCTGTGAAGGCTCTGATATTGCTGATATCAATTTCGGCAATCGTGATGGGGCAGAACTTTCAGAACACGCATACAAATTTGATGCGTCAACAATGGAAAAACGCGTGATCATCACAAATTGAACATTGATCCTGCCCCAGCTAATGACAGAAAAATCCAGAATGTGTATATATGTCGGATATGAACAAAACAGTTTTGAAGATTTAAGGATTATTTGAGTGCAAAAAGACACAGGGAACACCCACGCCTTACGTGCTTTAACCTCTCTGCGGGAAAAGATATTAAGCGGCGAACTCGCTGCGGGAAAACGACTATTCGAAGTTCCCCTGGCAGAAGAATTGAAAATCTCACGCACACCTGTTCGTGACGCCATGTCACGACTGGCAGCCGAAGGTTTGTTAGATCGCGTCAGCGGCGGCGGCTTTTTAGTCCGCACATTCAGCTTGGCGGATATCATTGATTCAATTGAACTACGCGGATTGCTGGAAGGTGCCTCCGCACGGTTGGCAGCTGAACGCGGGATATCACCCGAAAAAATTGCCGAAATGGAAGCGTTGCTGCGCGCATTGGATGATTGTTTCTTCCCTGATGATCAAGGTGTCGACTTCGCTCTTTATTCCGCACGGAACGCAGAGTTTCATGCAGCACTTGCGACCTTGTCCAACAGCAATCTAATGCAAAGAGAACTGGAGCGGGTGAACAATCTACCCTTTGCATCTCCTTCGGCGTTTCTTCGTGATAACGGGCAAAAGAGAGGTTTTGCCCGTGCGCTCATCATTGCCCATGCTCAGCATTGCGCGTTAATTGACGCGATTGTTGCTCGCGAAGGTACCCGTGCAGAATCGATTGCGCGAGAACACGCACGCATTGTGCGCAAAAACCTGGAGCGAATGCTCCGTGAAAAAGCAGACGGACAAGTAAACGGAATTAACGTGGCACTTACGCTGGTCTGATCCGCGTTTTAACTTTCGCTGCCAATACGAGCGATACGCTTAACGAAAATAGGCAGAGGCCAACAAGCCATTGCCTATTTATTCATAATATCTACCAAAATTATGTCGAATACATCGCTTTTAATTCGTCAATTTCACGCGTACTGCCGTCGGCAAATTTTAAGGTGAAAGTACTCGCAGGGTCATCGCCCCAATCTCTTCTCTTGATCGTTAATTGATCATCTTCATTACCATCGAACGTAACAATGGCTGTTTCACCATCTTCGGAATAACTAACTTTCGTATTTTCCGCAGTAAAACCTTCACCTAATTCCAGTACTATATCACTGTGCGTGGCCTTTATAAAATCCTTGCCATCACCTACGTTAAACCTGACGACTGTAGCACCATCAGCACGTTTGTGGTCCATAGTGAAAACTGTAATACGGTCATCGCCTTTACCACCTTCGACGGTGGCACCAGCGCTAAATTGTACGCTTATCTTGTCGTTGCCTGCACCGCCATGCGCCGTAGATCCATCAGCCTGTTGTAACGTAATAACATCATTGCCCGCACCGCCATATGCTGTAGATCCATTACCTCGAACTTTTATCGTATCATTGCCATCGTCACCATATAGGTTGCCGCTACCTTCAATCTTATCATTTCCTTGGTCGCCATAAATTTCGCCTGATGCACGGATGTAGTCATTGCCACCACCGCCATGAACAACGGAATTTTGGGTGCCGACCATGATGGTATCATTTCCTTTACTGCCACTGAATTTGCCGCCGTCATTTCTGATAATCGTTTCTCCACCTTTGCCGACATTGTCCGCACTTCTAACTCCGGCGATGTGGCTGCTTGTTCATATATTCCTACCTGCGACTTTCCCACCTTCGATGTCCATGATAAAGCGGGAGAGTTGTGCCATCGCGCGGTTAACAGTGTCATTAACTGCAGCTGGTCTTATTCTTGCCACACCTGTTTTCGCATCCAGCGTTTCCACATTGTGGCTCGCCTGGCTTCTGTTTTGCAGCAGTTGTAGTGCAATTGCATTCTGAGTGTTTGTGACTGAAACCATGATTGATCCTCAAAACAATGAATGAGATGGTGGATTACAAATATTGGAAATTAACAGCTTCATGCCAATTAATATTTGGTGCTTAACGCGCAAACTCTGGTTAATCCAACGTTAAGCGGCACAACCTAACAAATGCTTAAAATTATAAGTATTCAATTGTATTTACTGCCGTTGTTGGCGTCTTTTATTCGATATTTGACAGGGTTGAGCCAGAATATAACGCAACCAACAACACAAGTGACCCGTTTCCTGCTAATCGGGTATGAACTCCAATCAATGTTCTGTTGCTGGAGGGGGGCAAGGTGAGGGAGTTCGTCAAATAGGTCTCAATAGAATTATTTGAAGATGATATTAAATTCCATTTGTGTTAACATGGTAATTGAAATGCTCGTTTCGGCGTTGATTTGATATTACCTGGAGAGCTTGATGGCTGATAAAATCACTGTTCTAGATCCTCGCGGTTATCCGCCTGAGGTCATCGGTAAGCGTCTTGCCAATCGCCATGAGAGCCTTGATGGCAAGGTCTTGTATCTGATCGATTGCCTTTTTGATAATGCCGATGTTTTCATGGAACAGCTACGGCTGTGGTTTGCAGAAAATCTTCCCGCTGTTGAAACGCGAATCATCAGGCCCCGCGAGAGCTGGGTGGATGATGCGGAGATGCGGGCCAAGGTGGTCGCAGAGGGAGATGCCGCAATAATCGGCGTCGGGCTCTGAAGCACCTGTTGCCCCACGGTCGTGGGGTTCTCGTTAGCACTGGAAGAAGCCGGGATACCAACAATCCCCGTGAGTACGCATGTCTTTTCACGACTGGCTACAGCCACGTCACGTACAGGCGGCATGCCAACCATACGCAGTTGTTTTGTACCGCAACCAGTTGTCGGGCGAACATCATCTGACCTCCGTGGATATATTGAGGGTACGGACCCGATCTCCAAGCGCCCATTTATGCAGGGCGTGATTGAAGGTTTGACCACGCCCTTGAACGATGAAGATTTGAAGGGCGTATCTTTCAAGAGATCTACACCGCGTTTGTTGGAACCTGATACTGAAGACAATTTACGCATGCTCTTCATGGAAAATGGCTGGACAGATTTTCTGCCGATCATTCTTCCAACAGAAGCGCGCGTCGAAGCGATGCTCAAAGGCACATCACAACCAGCAGATAAGCATGTGGGACATATGCGTCCGGCAAATTTCCGTGAGTTTTGGGGCTTTGATGTGGAGAAAGTGGCCGTAAATGCCGTCATGGCAGGAGCGCGTCCTGACTATTTGCCGGTTATATTGGCATTGGCCGCAACCGGCATTTCAGCAAGGTCGAGCAGCACGACCTCCTGGGCTTGCATATCTCTTGTTAACGGGCCAATTCGCAAGGAAATCGGGATGAATGATGGGGTCGGTGCCCTTGGTCCCTATAATCATGCCAATACGACAATTGGCCGTGCTTATTGCCTGACCAGCCAAAATGTTCAGGGCGGCTCTTCCCCCGGCGACACCTATATGGGGTCGCTTGGCAATAACTGGAATTATACAGCTTGCTTCCCTGAGGCTGAGGAACGTAGCCCGTGGTCACCATTCCATGTGGACAAGGGCTACAGCCCAAATGATAGCACGGTGAGCGTATTCTTTGGCGGTTGGTATACCCAATCAGGCTTTGGTCCGCGTGAAACGTGGAAAGAGAAATTCATCCGTTGCCTGGTTGCGACCGATCATTTCAGCCCGCCCATTATTGTTTTGGATCCGCTTGTCGCAAATGCCTTCAATGATATGGGCTATACCAAGGAAAAGCTGATCGAGTGGTGCGCTGAAAATGCCAAAATGCCAGCACGCAATTATTGGGATGATCAGTGGACCACAACTCTCATCAAACCGCATGCGGTTGCGGGCGTTGAGCCTTATGCCAGTTGGTTGAAGGCAGCTCCCGATGAGGAGGTTTGTATCTTCCGTCCCGATGACATTAACATCGTCGTTACCGGCGGTGAGACGCAGGGCGCTTTCAAGATGATCAGCGGGCGCTATATCAGCCGAGCTGGTGGGTTGGCAGGAAGTAACAAACCGTCCAGCCTTGTCGATGATTGGCGATAACCGGGCGACCACCCAATTCCAAAATTGACTATGTGCTTTTCAAACTGATTGCAGCTGGCTGAATTCCAGCCTTTTACGGCTGACGAAGTATGATTCGTCGGTCATGTATTGGCAGGTTATCTGACCAATAGCATTTTATGTATACATAATTTTCAAGAAAATTTTGATATTTCGCCGAATGGCTCTATTGCAAAGTCATTGGGCTTGGCGTTATGTATACATTGATGAATCTGTACGTGTCGTAGGAATGCGAAAGGTCTGAGGATAATATGGAAATGATTAAGCTGACAAGTCTTGCCCATGGTGGCGGGTGTGGGTGCAAATTATCACCCGGTGTCTTGCGGGAATTATTGGCAGATATGCCAGCCGCATCAAACTTTCCGAATTTACTGGTGGGAACCGAGACGGGGGACGACGCAGCCGTTTATCAACTTGATGAAGATACCTGCATCATTGCAACGACAGATTTTTTCATGCCTGTGGTAGATGATCCGGGCGATTTTGGTCGTATCGCTGCAACAAATGCCATTTCAGATATCTATGCAATGGGCGGTCGCCCGATTATGGCGCTGGCCATATTGGGCATGCCGCTGGATAAGGTTTCCCCGGAGACAGTAGGCAAAATATTGCGCGGCGGAGCTGAAAAATGCGCCGAAGCGGGTATTCCCGTTGCAGGCGGGCACTCCATTGATGCGCCTGAACCGATTTACGGCCTAGCGGTGATTGGAACCTGTGCCACACGTCATATAAGGCGAAATTCAGCAGCTCAGGCTGGGGATGTCTTGATCCTGACCAAGGGGCTTGGCGTTGGCATTTATTCAGCAGCGTTGAAGAAAGATGAACTAGGCGATGAGGGCTACGCCGAGCTGATTGCTTCAACCACATTACTCAATCAAATCGGTACAGAATTGGCAAAAGAAGAGGCGGTGCATGCAATTACCGATGTGACAGGGTTTGGCCTGTTGGGCCATGGCCTAGAGGTTGCGCGTGGGTCGGATATGACGCTTAAAATTGAAGTTGATAAAGTGCCGTTACTGACACGCGCAGCCGAATTGACGCAAAGTGGTTTTGTTACCGGTGCCTCTCATCGCAATTGGGATAGTTACGGTGAAGAAGTTGTGCTGCCAGAAGGATTTCCCGATTGGCAACGCCATTTGTTGAGCGATCCACAAACCTCAGGTGGTCTTCTGGTTGCGGTAGAGGCAGCTCACGCAGATCAGGTTTTATCAAATCTTCATCAGGCGGGTTATGCCTCAGCTCGCCGTATCGGCGAAGTTGTTGAAGGTCCTCCACAAGTGCAGATTATTTAATAATTGAGGAATTTTCCTATGACTGGGCAATATGATGTTGTGGTTATCGGTGGTGGAATTGCTGGCTTGAGTGCAGCACTGACGACTGCACGTCTCGGCCACGCAACTGCGGTCGTCACAGAAGGTGTGCCGGGCGGACAATTGCTGAGCATTGAACATATTGATGGTGTTCCAGGCTTTCCCGAAGGCGTTGCCGGTTACGATCTTTGTCCGATGACACAGGAACAATGCGATGATGCCGGTGTCGAATTTTTGGGCGAAGCATGCACCGCCTTATCTGCCGATGGTGAACAGTGGAAATTAGCGATGGCGAGCGGAGATGTGACAGCTCGTGCCGTAATTATCGCAACGGGCACAGCACTTGCCAAGCTTGATGTGCCGGGAGAACAAGAATTCTTCGGCAAGGGCGTAAGTGATTGCGCCAGCTGTGATGGACCATTATTGCGCTATAAAGTGGCGGTGGTTGTTGGAGGTGGAGATTCCGCCATGCAGGAAGCGCTGGCTCTGGCCGATCATGTTTCGAAGGTCATCTTGATTTGCAACAGCGACGAACTAAAAGGCCAAATTGACTATAAGAAACGCGTATCCGAAAGCGAAGTGATCGAGAAGCATTTCGGCAAAACCGTAACCAAAATTATTGGCGATGATGGAGTCGCCGCCGTTAAGGTGAAGGATATCAATAACGGAGACCTTGAACGGATGGAGACCGCAGCGGTCTTTGTGTTTTCCGGGCTCATTCCCAATACAGCCTTTCTCGATGGCCTTGTTTCTTTGGATGAAAAAGGAAGTGTTGTGGTGGATTCTGGCCTACGTTCATCGCTCAAAGGTCTGCTTGCTGTTGGTAATGTTCGCTCTGATTCTGCCTATCGCGCTGCTGGCGCAATGGGCGACGGGGCAGTGGCCGCCAATGCAGTTGACCAATATTTGAATAATGGAAAGTGGCGCGAAGCCAATTGACCGAAGGAGCAGACAGATTAGCGATCAACCGTCCGCTAGTGATGTGAAGCGTCCGCATCTTCCCTCAGTCGATGCTGTCTTGCGTGATGAAGCCACTGCTAAAATAGTTGAACGCTTTGGTCGTGCTCGAACAGTTGAAGCTGTCAGACAGGTCATTGGCGCGGCACGTGAAGATCGTTGTTCTTTGTCAATTGATGAAGCCATCAAAGGCGTGGCCAGCATACTCAAAGAAACGAATGTTTCACTCCTTAAAACCGTCTTCAATTTGACTGGAACAGTCCTCCACACCAATTTGGGTCGCGCTCAATTGGCGGAAGAAGCGATTGATGCAGCCGTTAAAGCCATGCGCCATGCGGTTGCGCTCGAATTCGATCTGGGCGGCGGCAAGCGAGGAGAACGTGACGATGTGGTGCGCGAGCTTTTGTGCCAACTTACGGGCGCTGAGGACGCGACAATCGTCAACAACAACGCCGCAGCGGTGTTGATTGGATTAAACACGTTGGCTGCCGGACGTGGCGCGATTGTATCACGCGGTGAACTAATTGAAATTGGCGGCGCGTTTCGAATGCCCGATATTATGGAGCGCGCTGGCACAAAATTGGTGGAGGTGGGTACCACCAACCGCACCCATCTTCGCGACTATGCCAATGCGATCAATCCAGAAACCGGCATCATTTTAAAAGTCCATACATCCAATTATCGCGTCGAAGGGTTTACCAAGGCGGTGCCAGCAAGCGAACTGGCAGAACTGGCCAAACAAAACGACATTCCATTGCTGGATGATTTGGGCTCGGGCACATTGGTTGATCTTTCCATCTACGGCCTGCCACGGGAGCCAACGGTTGCAGATGCCATCACCGCGGGCGTTGATCTCGTGACGTTCTCCGGTGACAAATTGCTTGGCGGGCCGCAGGCAGGATTCATTGTCGGGCGAAAAGATCTAATTGCCAAGATCAATCAAAACCCGATGAAACGCGCATTGCGCATAGATAAAATTCGGCTGGCCGCCATCGAAGCGACCCTACGTTTATATCTCAACCCCGATACACTTGCGGAGCGCCTGCCGACACTTCGTGCTTTGTCACGTCCGGTGGAAGAGATAGAAAACCTGGCAATTCGCCTGGCTCCAGAAATCAGAAAAATGCTGGGTGACGCATTCCAAATTGAAGTGATCCAATGCGCCAGTCAGGTTGGATCAGGTGCTGTGCCGCTCGAAACAATGCCAAGTGCCGGCATTACAATTCGACCAGACAATCCAACAAGCGGGCGCGAAGTTGATGCGCTTTCACTAGCCTTTCGCGCTCTACCCATGCCGGTTATTGGCCGGATAGCGGATCAGGCATTTATCCTCGATATGCGTTGTTTGGAAAATGATTCTGCATTTCTTTCCAATCTGAAATCATTTCAATCAGGTGGAAAATACTCTACATGATTGTTGGAACGGCCGGGCATATTGATCATGGAAAAACAGCACTCGTTGGTGCGTTGACCGGTGTTGATACGGATCGTTTAAAGGAAGAAAAAGCACGCGGCATTTCGATTGATCTGGGCTTTGCTTATATGCTGGTCGAGAACGCTTCGACGATCGGATTTGTCGATGTGCCGGGACATGATAAATTTATCCGCAACATGATCACCGGCGCGACCGGCATAGATTTCTTGTTGCTGGTAGTTGCCGCTGATGATGGCGTAATGCCACAAACGCGTGAACATCTGGCAATCTTGGACCTGCTAGGAATAACGCGAGGCATTGTTGCGCTGACGAAGATCGATCTAGTGCCAGATGATTGGCGTGAGGAAATGATCAGCGAAGTGCGCTCCTTGCTCAATGACACAGGCCTTAGCGAAGCAGAAATTATACCCGTTTCAACGACCACAGGTGAGGGTATAGATTTGCTGCGCGATCGGTTGATTACTGAATCTCATAACTCTGTTGTCAAGCCTGACACAGGCCCATTTCGTTTTGCCGTCGATCGGTGTTTCACACTGACGGGCGCCGGCACAGTCGTAACCGGTCCGGTAATATCAGGTAGCGTCTCCGTCGGTGATCACGTCATGCTTAGCCCGTCAGGGCTAAAGGCGCGCATCCGATCAATTCATGCTCAAAACCGACCAGCAGAACATGGCCGTTGCGGCGAACGCTGTGCACTAAATCTAGCCGGAGAAGGCATCAACAAGGATGCAATTTCACGTGGAGATATGGTGTTGGATGCGGCACTTCACGCGCCAACTAACCGGCTGGATTGCCGCCTCAATTTATTGTCGAGCGAACCGCGATCCCTTACCCATTGGACACCCGTGCGAGTTCATCATGCAGCAGCGGAAGTTGCAGGCCGTGTAGCCGTACTGGAAGAGAATGCAATTAAGCCCGGCGATACCGGGCGGGTGCAGCTGGTCCTAGACAAACCAATCGCAGCGGCCGTTGGTGATCGATTTATCATTCGAAATACGTCTGGCGAGCGTACAATGGGAGGAGGGCGGTTTCTGGATTTGCGCGGCCCCCAACGTCGTCGTCGCACCCCCAAAAGGCTTGCCTATCTCGCAGCATTGGAGGCTCCCGGTCACCGTGCGGTGGTGGCGAGTTTATTGAGCATCTGGCCATATTATATCGACCAGACCACCTTCGCACGTGACCACGCGCTGGATGATGCGGCGATGAAAGCTATATTGTTAGGCGTCGATCATAAAACAATTGGTGAGACCGATCAGTCTTTGTTGTTGTCTGAAAAAAATTGGCAATTACTGCGAAAATCTGCGAGCGCTGCATTGGCCAAATTTCATAAAGCCAAGCCCGATCTTGTCGGCATGACCATTCTTCGTGTCGCCGCATCACTCCAACCAAAACTGCCGACAAAAGCAGCAATGATGACGTTGCAGGCTATGGTGGAAAACGGAGATATTATTGCTCAAACCGGCGCGCTTCGCCTTCCAGCACACAGGCTGGAACTGGACAGCCAAGCGCAAAAATTATGGGACCGGATCGCTCCGCTTTTGGGAAATGCTGCACGTTTTCGTCCACCACGCGGTGTTGATCTGGCAGAACATCTTGATGTTCGTGAGAACACTATAAAATCTACATTGAAAGCAATGGCGCGGCAGCGGACCGTTGTCGAAATTGTACCCGGGCATTTCTTCCTGCGTGATACACTGGAGGAGGTGGCCCAAATCATTGTTGATATTGCGGAAAGCCAATCTGATGGCTGGTTTTCTGCGGCGCAATTACGCGATATGCTTGATAATGGTCGCAAGGTCTCAATTCAAATTCTTGACTATTTTGACCGTCAAGGTGTGACCTTGCGCCATGAGGATCTACGGCGCGTTGATAAGCGTCGCCTGGCTATGTTTTTGGGTAAGCCAGGCATGATTGTGGCGTAAGCATTGAGGAAGAGAATCGTTCCCCGGTGGGACGTCCGGATTTCAAATCCGGGTGGGGCTGTTAGCCAGCCCTAGGTGGGTTCGACACCCACTCTCTTCCGCCAATGCTTATATTTTGCCTAATCGCTCAAAGCGCTATCAAGCACGATGCGACCTTTCACTTTGCCATCACGTAAATCACTTAAGGCATCGCTAACGGCGGAGCGTGGTTTGCAGGAAATTGGAATAGGCGATATTTTTCCCGAACGAGCCAACGTAATCAAATCACGCAATTCTTGCGGGTTTCCCACAAGGTTTCCGATGATGGAAATGACTCGCGATGGCATCAGCGAAAGGGGAATGGTCAGTGTCCCGCCAAATAGTCCGACTTGCACAAGCTTGCCGCCTTTTGCCAAGGCATTGAATGCCAATGAAGCCGTGTCTGCGCTATTGACCATATCAATGATTGATTTGATCGAGCCATTTGCAATCTTGGGCAAAGTATCAAGGATGTCTTCTTTACTGTTATCGGCAACGGCGCTTGCACCCATGTCGATTGCTGATTGACGGTTTTGTTCCGATACATCCAAAACCACGATGTTTTCATGACCCTGCGCTTTGAGAACGGAAATCGCATTGAGACCCAATCCACCTGCGCCAATCAGCACAACAGGATCATCTTTTGCCAAAGGCATTAGTTTTTGGATCGCAGAATATACGGTCAAACCAGAGCAGGCATATGTGGCCGCCAATGCAGGATCGAGGTCACCAATATCCACCAGATATTTTTGATGGGGAACGGATACTTGTCTGGCAAACCCGCCCGTTGCACGCATTCCAAGGGATTGCATGGATGAGCACAAATTATCATCTTCGCGGGCGCAATCACTGCATTCGCCACAACCAATCCAGGGGTAAACCAGTCTGATATCGCCGATTTTCATGTCTTTAACGTCCGGCCCAATTGCTGCAACTTTACCAACAATCTCATGGCCCAGCGTATAGGGCGTGTGCATGCCAATCGCTTCCAAAGGGATTTTTTTATCGCCAACGTTGAGGAAACCTTCCCAAAAATGAACATCAGAATGACAAACGCCACAATGGCTAACATCCAACACAACTTCAGTGCCAATTGGGGCAGAAGGTGATGGAATTTCAATTTCTTCGAGAGCTTGTCCAGCTTGAGTAACTGCCCATGATTTCATAATTTAAGCCTCCATGATTAACATATGAAGTATTAGCGTATGACGTATTTATGGCTCTGTAAACGGTTCATTGAACATCCAAGATCGCCGTGGTAGCGATATGTATACATAAATGGCTGTGCCTGATAATTTTCAGGATTGGCATGTCAGGAACCGATGTTTCGGGAGATATGAGCGTGATGTCTACATTGGATAGATTCTCCATTTCAGGGCGTTCGGCTCTGGTGACAGGGGCAAATTCTGGTATCGGTTTGGCATTTGTGGAAATGCTGGTAGAGGCAGGCGCTTCCGTCACATTGGTTGGCAGGGACTTAAAGAAAGTAACCAGAGAAGCTGATCGCCTCGCAGATCAGGGCTATTCCGTATTAGCGTGTCAGGCAGACGTTTCTGACGAAGATCAGGTGCGCAAAGCCTTCGATGCACATGTTGAAGCGTTTAACAAATTGGATATTGTCTTTGCCAATGCGGGCATTTCTGGCGGCAGGGGATATATCGACGCAACGGGTGCACGCATTCCGGAAGGCCAGATTGATGAGGCTGATCCGCAACACTGGAATAACATAATGGCCACAGATTTGAGCGGCGTATATTACACATTGCGTCACGCCGCGCGCATTATGAAAGTCTTCAAACGGAAGGGCTCCATTATCGTCACCACATCCAACGCTTCAACGATTACAGTGCCTCTTGTTGCTGCACCCTATATGGCGGCAAAAGCCGGTGCAGCTCACCTCGTGCGTCAGATCGCACGGGAGCTTGCCGAGTTTGGTATCCGCGTTAATGCTATCGCGCCCGGTGCATTCATTACCAATATCGGAGGAGGGAGCCTTAGTGATCCTGCTGTACAGGAGGCATGGGGCAAGACCATTCCACTTGGCAGAAAAGTAGCCACGACCGAACAAATCAAACCATTGGCACTCTATCTCGCATCCGATGCTTCAGATTATGTAACCGGCACGGAAATTGTCATTGATGGCGGCGTTTCTCTGGATGGATTCTAGCAACCACCGTTAGAGCCGGGTACTAATTCTACTTGGGTATCACCTCGACGATACCATTATCCGCATCGACCTTCACCCAGTCCCCAGTTGCAATAACCTCAAGGGGATCATCATCGAGTTCACTCACGCAAGGCGTTCTCATGACTACTACGCCCAGCGCCACCTTCGTCGTCATTTCACTGAAAATCACGGCCTTGGGTGCGCATCCCGCCAGTCGGGTTTGATGAAAAGCGGCCGACCAGCCAGAGGAACCTTTAGCACCGCGAAAAACCAGAACCTTATCCTTAAAACTCTGGCCACAAAGCTCGTGACGCGTCTCAATAATGGTGCCGGTCATCGGGTCAATGCCACCCCAACCCGATATGGTTTGTGAGGTAACCAGTGCCTCGCCTTCAGCAACGCCACCGACGATCTTGCGACCTCTCATAATAATTTTATCTGCACTCATGGACATACTCCCCGCCATTTACTGGTCAACGCGGCATCGACACAATCCTTGGTAGAGCCAAACCAGGCTTCAACCCCCAGCATGGACGGTAAATAATAGGTTTGCTTGGCGGAATCTGTCGCGGCAACTTTTGTGCCGGCAGGTGTTGCAGATGCCATTGCCGAGCAGGTATCGGTCATCAAAACGGCACCAGCCTTCGCAATGATTTTGTGAAAATCGTGTTTTATGGCTTCGTTACGAACCGCCCGCGAGGTGAAAATCCAGAGATTTGAATTTTCATGGACTTTCTTTCCCTCAATCAAACGACACACTACTGCTATCTGTTCTAGTGTGTAATGCGGACATCCCAGCATCACATAATCAATATCGTCGCTATTACCTTGAGCATTTAATTCGTCATAGGCTTCACGCATTTCATTGATGCCATATACAAAATTTTCTGCCGATTTACGTGATCCTAAAGCCTGTTCTAGAGAATCAGCTTCCGGAGTATGACCAACCACATGATACATTTCCACTCCGCCAGATGATGCGGCAGCAGCGCCAAAATGTTTGTGGTGGATCAGTTCTGGTGCAGCGCTAATTCCTTCAATAACCGGAATGTTTTCCTGCACCATTTTACCGACATAATACCCCATCATCCCCCAATCCATGACGCTTTCTATCGGCGTTTCAACTTTAACATGGTGAGATCCAAATCGGTATTCGTCACGGTGAAATCCCCAATCCGGTATCTTCCCGGTCAACATGGCGGCTGATGTGCTTTCGCGTCCTTCGGTGTTGGTACGTGCGCCCAGAACCGAATTGCAATATACTACCGCGGAAGATTCCATCCATGCGCAATGTTCCCCCTGAGCAGGGGTATTTCCAACGACATAAGGTGTGCAGGTGTTCAGCATTTTTACGCCGAGACCAGCCGTGTATTCTTGATTGTCCTGATGAAATTCAAGCGCTCCCGCAGGGGTGTCATGTAAATCTGGTCGCTGAGGTTCAAAGCGGGTTTGCAAGTGGCAGGCAAAGGTCCGCGCCTTTGGAATTTCCACCGCCTCATCGCTATCAAGATCAAAGTAGGAAAACAATTTGTCACGGTCATCGCCCGTATCAAAATAGTCACGAATAAAGGTCGAAGAAGACCCCATAGTGCCGGTCACATTATCTGTATCTACAAACTTTTCGGCACCTAACGCTTCGCCATAACGAACCAGCAATTCCATGGCCTTTTGCCTGCCTGAACCGTCTTCCCCATCAAGCATCGCCTGTTCGTCACTGGAAAGTTTCATGAGTAATTTTTTCCTCGAAATGTGTTGGATTTCACAATTAGCGTTGGCGTCACCCCGTATCGGTATACATTAACTAATCCCAAGGTGATATGCAAATATTCAATAAAAACAATAAATTACGCCAATTTTGTGGATTTTAGGAGCGTGACAAAAGCGCATATTTTTATCTATTGTATACATGAAGAAATTAAATTAGCATGATAAGGAGTTGTCACGACCTAGTGAACACCTATTGAACGTCGGCATTATTTTGGGAGGAATATACAATGCTTCAACAGTTTCATAAAATTAAACGCTCACTACCGCTTGCACTGGCTGCTGCGGGATTGACGTTGGCAGCGGTGAGTACCGCTTCAGCGGCAGATTTTAAATGGCCGAAATATTTTAACGTTATTGCGCCAACTGTGGGCACTGCAAATCATTCACTTGATGTGGCTTGGACCTCCGAATTTGGCGCTGATACCGGCGTTCGTGTTCGTGTTTTACCGACACCAAATGGCTATGCCCGTACCTCTTGGTTGAATTCCCGTCAGGGTCGTCTTTCGCTCTATCAACCCTCCGATTATTTTGCTCAGATGGATGGCATTGAAGGCTACGCTTCGCGCACATCTGGTCCAACAGATACAAGGGTGATGTTTGTTAATCTGGTTACACCATGGGGCTATATGGTTCGTGGCGATTCAGATATCAAAACTGTCGCCGACATCAAAGCTGGCACACGTGTTGCCTTTTATGGCGGTTCAACGTTCATCTCAGGTGGCGCACAGGCATTAATTGCACTTGCTGGCCTAAAAGAAGAAGACATCGACAAAATTGAAGTGGGTAGCTACCCGGCCAATACAGCCATTGTTGTAGAGGGACGTGCCGATGTGACGTTCACTTCTCCAATTTCAGGCACCAGCTACAAAGCAGAAGCAGCCCCTAACAAAACCCGTTGGCTAGAGATTTCGGAAAGCAATAAAAACTTTGCCGCATATCGCGCTATTCAAGGCGGCTACCTGCCTACAAAAACCGTATCAGGTGTTGCATCGGCCCTGGGCCTGGTTATGGATCATGCATTTCAAACCCAGCACGTTTTGGCTGATGAGGATCCAGATTTTGTTTATGAGCTAACCAAGTGGTTGGATGAAAATCATGATAAATTTAAAGACAAATATGTTCATGCCAAAATGATGTCTATCGCAAATCTGGTGGACTATCTTGAAAAAGGCATGCTGGAGCCGCTTCA
The DNA here is from genome assembly GCA_016763155.1 of Rhizobiaceae bacterium. Taxonomy (GTDB): domain Bacteria; phylum Pseudomonadota; class Alphaproteobacteria; order Rhizobiales; family Rhizobiaceae. The sequence goes on along the minus strand of JAESUH010000191.1, from coordinate 24,632 downwards.
TGAGGGAACCATCCGTTACCTCAAAGAAAAAGGCAATTGGAACGACAAGTTTCAATCTCGTCAGGATAAGCTGGTTGCGATTGCTCAAAAACGTGTCGCCGTTTTCCAGGATGCACTTGCTGCGGCTGAAGAAAAAAATGCCAACAAAGACGACGAGCTTTATCGGAAAATATACACCGTTCCAGACAATGAGAACTGGCAGGAATTTTGGAAGCAATACAAGCTTGACCATGGTGTGACCATGAGCATGGCTGCGGAAGTTGCAGCCATCAAATAACCGCTGATATAGCGGTCTCTAAGATCGCATCAGGGAGGTTTAGTTGAAGTGGATTTGCTTCGTTCGCTTCCCTGATGCCACAAAATTCCAATTGCATAACATCATTTTTCGGGGGTAAAATTTAGCAGCATGAGCGATATAAACACCCAGTCCGATGCGGATAAAAAAGATCCACAAATGTTGATGCCCGAGGCATTTATCGACCGGACCTATGAGCGCTATAAAGGCCTGCCATTACTGGTCAGACTTTGCATTCTGCTGATGTCCCTTGCGGGAATACTATCTTCGATAATCTATATTTTTGGGCTTACCAACTATGTTGGATTGCCCGCCATTTTCGATATCGGTTATTATTTTTTCCTGATGGCCATGTATATGCCAATGGTCTACCTGCTTATGCCCGCTTATAAGGGGGAGGTGACGGCAGGGGTGTTTAGCTATGCACCTGCATTGGCGTTCTTTGTGTTGGCAATGTTTTTGACCACCAAGGGCAGGGCGCTAAATTACGAAACCTGGATACCACCCAATGAATGGCAGCTATGGCTTTCTGTTGCCATGTTTGTCCTGGTGCTGGAAGCTGGAAGACGCGTTGGCGGTTTAATATTTTTCGGCATCGTTATCTTTTTTGGCCTTTACCCGGTTTTTGCAGAATATATGCCAGGCATCATGTGGGGCCCTCCCATGACTGTTGCGCGGACCCTGGCATTCAACGTCTATTCCAGCGATGCACTTTTGGGCATTGTTACACGTGTGGTGGGTGAAACTCTCATCGGTTACTTAATTTTGGCAGCCTTGCTGGTGGCAACAGGGGCTGCAGATTTTTTCTTGAAGATCGCCCTTGCACTAATGGGAACCGCTCGTGGCGGACCAGCCAAAGTTGCAGTCGTTGCTAGCGGGTTTTTTGGTAGCTTAAGCGGCAGCATCTTCGGTAACGTTGTGGGCACGGGTTCAGTCACTATTCCAAGCATGAAACGCGCAGGGTTCCCGAATTATTACGCCGGAGCGCTGGAAGCATGTGCATCAACGGGTGGTATGTTGATGCCGCCGGTAATGGGTGCTGTCGCTTTCATCATGGCCGATTTTACTGGAACCGAATATGCGGTAATTGTGGTGGCAGCGATCATCCCAAGCGTCCTTTATTATTTCGGTCTCTATTGTCACGTTGATAGCTACGCTGCCAAAAACGGGCTGGCGGGTCTGCAACGCAGTGAACTGCCTTCCGTGCGGCAAACCATGAAAGAAGGCTGGCCCTTTATTGCGGTCTTGATATTCCTGATTTGGGGCCTGGTGTGGATGCGCTGGGAACGCCTGACACCGTTTTATGCGTCAGCCATCCTGCTTGCTCTAACCATGATGAAAGCCAGCTTACGACTAAAGGTCTCCCAACTTCCAAAAATCCTGTTCGAGATTGGCAAGCTTCTTAGCCAAACAATGGCTCTGTTACTGCCGACCAGCTTTATTCTTGGCGGCCTTATGGGCACTGGTGTTGCACCCGCAATCACCAGTTCTCTGGTGCGTCTGGGTGGCGATAATGTCGCGCTGGTTTTGGCTATCGGTGTGCTTGTATGCATCATCTTTGGCATGATGGGCATGCTGGTTGCAGCCTATCTGATGCTTGCGATAACATTGGCTCCGGCCCTTGAAAGCATTGCTGGCCTCAACACTTTGGCCGTGCATTTGTTTATCGCCTATTACGCCATGTTAGCTGCCATTACGCCGCCGATTGCGCTGGCGGCCTTCATTGCCTCGCGGATAAGCGATTCCGATCCGATGCAAACCAGTTGGCATGCGGCTCGCCTTGGAATTGTCTTATATTTCATTCCGTTCTTCTTCCTGTTTGAACCCGCATTGATCTTTCAGGGTCCATTGCACCTGACCGTGATCTGGCTAAGTCTTAATATCGTTGCAATCATTATTCTTGCAGGTGCATCTGAAGGGCAGCTGCTTGGATATGGCCTATTGCGAGGATGGGCGCGGTTTGTGCTTTTCGCTTCTGGATTATTGATCGGCTTTCCTGAATGGCGAACGACTGTTGTGGGTTTCGTAATTGTGGGTGTGGTGTTGCTGTTTCGCAATTATGCGCAGCCTTCAAACCCATCCGAACAACCAACATAAAATCCAGACAAGGCTTGCGATTAAATGAGTGAGAAATATAAAATCCCCACGGCAACCATCATTAAAACGCGTTCCCAAGACCAAAAACCGTGGGACGTGGAGGCGGAAATTTGTGTTGCAGGTGCTGGAATATCCGGCATCGCCGCAGCATTGGAAGCTGCCAAACTTGGACGCAAAGTCATTCTTGTAGACGGTCTGCCTGCGTTAGGCGGCCAAGCAGTGAACTCAATCATCGGCACGTTTTGCGGCTTGTTTGCCCACGGCACGGATCGTTATCAATTTACCCACGGTATTGTCGATGAAATCCTTGATGATCTGGGTAGAACCGGCGATCTTTTCTACCGAAAAGGCCCGGGTTGGACGACTGTATTTTACGATGAAATCGCATTATCTCGCTGGATTGAAAAAAAAGTTTGCGCCGCAGGCATTGAGGTAATCGTTGGAGCAGTTATTCGCGATGTAGAGTTTGAAGACAGGCGAATTCGCGGGTTAAATATTGCCACACGCTATGGCGATGTTCGCGTGAAAGCCAATGGGTTTGTCGATGCCACAGGTGACGCTGTGCTGTCATGGCTGGCAGGTCTGCCTTGCCGTGAACCAGCAGACGGCCCCATTTACGGCACACAAATGATTGTGCTGGAGGGAGTGGATGAAAGCCACATGCCAACGCGCGAAGAGATTGGCGAACGCCTTCTGAAAAAAGCCAAAGACTACGGCGTGATGCGCGAAGATGGCCTCGCATTTTTCTTTGAAGGACGTGGCACTGTCGCTTTGAATATGAGCCATATAGAAACCCCGCTGGAGCCATTAGCTGCATCGCGGATTGGTTTGGAAGGTAAATCTCAGGCCGATAACGCCGCCAGTTTTCTGAGGGGAGAGTTCCCCAAGGCGTTTGATAAAACACGCGTGCGTGCTTACGGCCTGCCGGGTGTTCGCCAAACGCGCTGGATCACCGGCAGTTATCATTTGGTGGAGGCCGATATTCGCGCTGGCACCAAATTTGATGACGCAGTTGCGCGAACCGGCTGGGGCTTTGAAATTCACGATAAGCCCGAGGGCATTTACTGGGAAAACTTCGAAGATGGTCACGTTCACTACGTGCCATTGCGTTCTATGACCCCGCGCGATGCGGATAATCTAGTCGCAGCAGGCCGCTGTATCGATGCAGATGTCGCTGCATTATCCAGTGTGCGTGTGATGGGCCCATGCATGGCAATGGGAGCGGCAGCTGCCCATGCACTAGATTTAGCAGGCGATGGCAGCGTTCACCAAATAGATTTAGCCTCGCTAAGAAATCGCCTAAAAGACAATCTGGAAAGCACGACAAAACGGTCTGAGGTTTGATACTGTTTTCCAGTTTCACCGACGGATCACCGATCCTGCTTAAAAGCACATAACGATCGTAATTTTCCCAAGTTCCCGCACGCAATAAAAATGTCACTCCCTATTCGTTGCTCTGATTAAATCACCTATCAGGCATTTCGAAGAGGCGTTTTGAGTTGTCCAACTTCCATCAATTGCCCACTTTTTAAGCCGCTCGGCACCGAAGCAAACGAGTGTCTTTTCAATGTTTTCAATAAGTTAGAGTGACCTCCATTTTGCAAATGGGTACTTAACTTGAAAACTAGACTGTGGAGATTGTCTTGATAACGCGCTAAATTAAAATTAGAGTGGCACATTCTTGCGATCAGTTGCCAGGTAACAAGTGGTGAGAATGCGGGTCATCAATGCCTGAAGATTGCATGTTTAGGGGGGGGTTGTATGGAATTATCACGTCTGGAGCATACGGTTTCTAGCCGGGTTCGTCAGTATAATGTCGATGAATGGATGGCAGAAATTCACACATTTAGCGGGCGCTGGACGGTTGGAAAATCAACTTCTCCCCATATTTGGGGGGATGTCTGCAAGCGAGAGATGGGCGGATTGAGCACTGTGCGCGTGGCCACCGATATTGACTGGGTCAAGCGGGATTTCGATGATATCCGCGCTGATTTTGGCGAAGATTTATTATTATTCCTTCAACTGGAAGGCGTGTGCGGCATTGATCAGCAGGGGCGGCAAACGCTAATCGCGCCCGGAGATTGCGCGTTGGTGGATATGGGAATTCCATCAAAATTCCATTTCAACGGCCAGTTTTCAAACCATCTATGCATTCATTTGCCCCGTCAGTTGCTAACGGGTAAAATTGGGCAGAAATTGGATATGGGACAGCGATTGCCAGCAGAAGACCCCATGGCTTTGATGTTGCGGGCGCTGGTGCTCAAACTGGAACAGCTATCAGCCGATGACCGGCGCGCCATGGATATTCAATTGTTACTGTTCGAAACAGTGCGTCAGGTTTTTGGCACTGAAGAAAAAATGGACCTATCCCGCCTCGCCGATACATCGGCAGAAAGACTTGAAATTGTCCAGGATTTGATTGACCAGCATTTAACCCATGAGTATCTCACACCACGATGGCTTGCTAAAAAAATGGGTATTTCGTTACGTACCTTGCAAGAAGATTTCACCCAAATGGGGATAACGCCTACTTTAAAAATCAGGACGCGGCGTCTTCATCTTGCTCGCGATCTGATGCGGGTTCATAAGCACAAGAACGGGCGAATGAATATTGCTGAAATTGCTTTTCAGACCGGATTTAATGACCTGTCGTATTTTAATAGGTGTTTTCGCAAGACCTTCGATTGCGCGCCTTCCGATTTAGCTCATGCCGCATTGAAAGCCTCACAATAAGCGGATTGAACGCCGTCTCTGCGCTTTAGTCCTAGTTCGGCGCGCTGCAGTCCAAGACAGTGCGATATCTTTAAGTGCTTACTTGCATCCAACGAGTTTTGGAGAAGCAAGTATGCGCACATATGGTATCATTATTAATGGCAAGCTTGAACAAACGGCAAAAACTAAGCCAGTAAAAAATCCGGCCACCAACGAAATCGTGGGCCATATGCCTTTGGCCGCAACTGAGGATCTGGACCGGGCGGTGACGGCCGCTGAAGCAGCATATCAAAAATGGCGGCTGGTACCCGATAGCGCGCGCGCCGCAGCCTGTACTGCCATTGCCGATGTTATTGAACAAAACCTTGAAGAGATTGCCCAGATCGTAACAAAAGAACAGGGCAAGCCGCTTAACGGTATTGGTTCGCGATTCGAAATTGGCGGAGCTGTGGCCTGGTCGCGCAATGTGGCTGGCCTTGAGCTGCCTGTTGAAATCATTGATGATAATCCAGATGCTCCGGTTACACTACATCGCAAACCTGTTGGTGTGGTGGGATCGATTACACCCTGGAACTGGCCGATTAGTATTGCCATATGGCATATTCTGCCAGCCATTCGGGCAGGAAATGCGGTTGTGATCAAACCTTCGCCCAACACTCCATTATCAACCCTTCGCCTTGTTGAATTGATAAACGAAGTACTGATGCCGGGCCTGTTAAATGCCGTGACTGGCGAGAATAGTCTTGGTGCAGCGATGACCAATCACCCAGGCATTGCCAAAATTACGTTTACCGGATCAACAGCAACCGGCATCAAAGTAATGAGCAGTGCTGCGGATTCGCTTAAACGCCTTACGCTGGAACTGGGTGGAAATGATGCGGGCATTGTATTGCCCGATGCTGACCCTAAAGCCATTGTGGAAAAATTGTTCTGGGGCGCATTTATCAACAACGGCCAGACCTGTGCCGCTTTGAAACGCCTTTATGTTCATGACAGTATTTATGATGAGGTTTGCCGGGAGCTGACAGCTTTTGCCCAGAAAGTCATTACTGGAAACGGGCAGAATGAAGACAGCGATCTTGGCCCTCTGCAAAACGAAATGCAGTATGGAATTGTGAGCCGTTACGTTGACGAGGCCATCGCCAAGGGCGGGCGGGTGTTAACTGGCGGCGCACCAACTCACGGTGATGGTTATTTCTATCCAGTAACGCTGGTTGCAGATATCGATCATGGGTGTGATCTGGTGGACAAGGAACAATTCGGTCCGGCTTTGCCAATTATTCGCTATAGCGACCTTGATGATGTTGTGGCCAAGGCAAATGCAACAACCTATGGATTAGGTGGCTCTGTGTGGAGTTCTGATCTAGTTAAAGCCCGCGAAATTGCCGGTCGTCTCGAATGCGGTACGGTCTGGATAAATGCACACGGATTACTGCGTCCTGATACGCCCTTTTCCGGGGTGAAACAGTCCGGCATTGGTGTCCAGTTCGGTGTTGAAGGTTTGCGCGAGCTTACGACCATTCAATCGGTTGTTGGCTAAGTTGCAACGTTTCAATGTCTGAGGGTTCTCATGTCAAATTATGATTATATCGTTGTGGGTGGAGGCGCGGCTGGCTGCGTCCTCGCTACACGGCTGAGTGAGAATAGCAACAATCGTGTGTTGCTGATTGAAAGTGGAAACAGGGACAAAGACCCTTCCATCCACATTCCTGCGGCTTTTTTCAAAATATTGGATAAGGGCAAGGACGTGCATTTTTATACTTCCGGCCCGGATAAGGGGCTTAACGGAAGAGCAAATGTTGTACCTCAGGGCCATGTTCTTGGGGGCGGCTCATCAATCAATGCCATGGTCTATGTGCGCGGCAATAAAGCAGATTATGATAATTGGGCAAAACTTGGCTGTTCGAACTGGTCATATGATCATGTTCTTGGTGTCTATCGTGATCTGGAGCGTAATGAGCGGCTGGCTGATGACTATCACGGCACGCAAGGCGAGCTTGATGTAACTGACCCTATTTATAGCCACCCACTTTCCAGAGCGTTTTTACGAGCGGGACAAGAGGTTGGATTGCCCTATAGCCATGATTTTAATGGTAAAAATCAGGAAGGGCTGGGCTATTTTCAGGTCACTAAAACCCATACACGCCGACGCAGCGCGGCACAGGCTTTCCTGCGTCCGGCTGAATCACGCAAAAATTTGACTGTGATGACGGGCCAGCCCGTACAAAAAATCACATTTGAAGGCCAGAGGGCCAGCGGCATACTACTCGCGGATGGCCGCCAGTTTAGTTGTAATCATGAAGTTATCTTGACTGCAGGCGCCATCGCTACTCCCAAGATTTTAGAACTATCCGGCATTGGTGATGGTGATCGGCTAAGTGCCCTTGGCATTGAAATTGTATCCGATTTGCCCGGTGTGGGCGAAAACTATCAGGACCATCTGGAAGCAACCGTTCAGGCCGAAACACGCCACCCGATTTCATTACTTGGCCAAGATAAAGGGCTGCGCGCCGTCAAAAACATGCTGCATTATGTTTTGTCAGGTGCGGGATTGTTAACTTCCAATGTGGCTGAAGTTGGCGGGTTTTTTGATACCAGCAAGCAGGGCGTTCCCGATATTCAGATACATGTTTCCGCGACCTTTATGGGCTATGCCGAACGCGAGCAGCCAGCAGGTCATGGCCTGTCTATCAACCCTTGTTTTTTGCAGCCAAAATCGCGTGGACATACGCGGATTACATCTTCCAATTTTCGCGAGCCAGCCGATTTTTGTCCCAATTCGCTTTCTGATCCTGCTGACATTGAAACGCTGGTGCGCGGTATTGAATTGGCGATTCGGATTATGGATGCGCCGTCACTGGCGAAAATGCTCAAGCGACGCATTATGCCTGAACCTGGCGTTGAAAACGATCCAGAACGCTTGCGCGATTATATTCGCCAGGTTGCCCATACTGTTTTCCACCCCGTAGGCACTGCGAAAATGGGCGCTGACGATGACAAGATGGCAGTGGTCGATCAAGCGTTGAGAGTGCGCGGTGTTCAAGGATTGCGAGTGGCTGATAATTCGATCATGCCGACGTTGATTTCGGGCAATACAAATGCAGCGGCAATGATGATTGGCGAGCGAGCCGCCCGCTTCATTATGGGACGGGACAGGGTGGCCTGACAGTTAGACAAGCCATGATTTCAATTGGGGTGCCGACCTCGCATACAATTTCACACTAAAATGGGAAGAAAATATGAAAAAAATTGCAGTATATAGCGCATCGCTTGTGGGTGCATTTATGATGATGACCGGTGGAGCAATGGCTGCCCCTTCTTGTGGTTTGAGCAATGGCCAAAAAGCCAACGGCGAACCAATTAAGGTTGGTGCAATTGTTGGCCAAACAGGGCCAGATGATTTTTCTTCATCAGGCGATGCAGCCCAAGCCTTCTTTAAATGCATTAATGCCAATGGAGGCGTTAATGGTCGGCCAATCGAATTTACGATGGAAGACGATCAGTGGAACCCTGAAGTTGCCGCACAAGTTGGCAACAAGCTGGTAAAGGATGTCGGCGTCGTCGCTTTGGTTGGGTCCGGGTCTTTTGTTGATATGGCCGTGAATGCCAAGCTCTATGCAGACGAAGGCGTGATGTCGATGGCGGGTGCCTGCGCAATTTCGGATTGCTATGAATCTTCCAACATTGTTACAGCCGCCGGTGGCCCGCTTATTTCATCAGTTGGTGCTGCACAATGGGCAGTTGCCCATCAAGGGGCCAAAAACATTGTATGCGTGACTACCAATATTCCTACATCAGGCATCTATGGATGCTCCTGGATGCAGAAATTCATGGAAAACAAAGGTCTCGAAGCAAGCATCATTCCGCTTGATCCGGCCTCTGCCGATATGAATTCAGCCGTGCTTGAAACGATTGCATCCGGTGCCGATACTGTGTTGGTCAATATGCCCGGCGGCATGGCTGCAGCATTCCTGAAAGTCGCGGAAGAACAAGACTTGCGAGATAATTTCAAATGGATTTCTTCTACACCGCTTTATGATGCAGACATTCCAGCAGCGCTTGGCAAATACTGGACCGGTGTACTTACCGTCAATGCCGAACTTAATCCTATTGATGGAACCGGTCCGGATACGACGAATTGGCGCGCAATTATGGAAACCTATGCGAATGAGGGTGATCCACGCGATACCTTTAGCCAGGCAGGTTATCTTGCCGCAAAATACTTTGTGGAAGCTGTGCTCAAGCTTGATCCGGCAGACATTAACCGTGCGTCGGTTACCAAGGCTATTCAAGCCATTTCGGGTAAGACATCCGATATGATGTGCGGACCTTATTATGTAGGTTTAGCTGATCGGCATTTGCCCAACCATGCAAACATTATGATGCAATTGGTTGATGGCGGGTTCAAGCAAGTTTCTGAATGTACGCAGGTCGATACCGAATATCTGGCTCCCTATCTGGCTATCGAAAAAGAGATGGGTATCTCAAACTAGTCGGTATCCAGATCATGTCTGTCCCTTGCATTGGCAAGGGACAGGTTCATGCCAGATCAATTTGGGAGAGGGAAACGGCATTGAATATTTATGGATTGTTTATTGCGTCGGGCCTGGCTGTTGGCGCGTTATATGCGTTAGGCGGCGTTGGGTTGGTTTTACTCAACAGGGCAACCGGCATTCTTAATTTTGCCTATGGAGCATTGGGTGCTCTGGGTGCAATGCTGGCCTGGCAAGCCATGCAGTGGGGCGCACCCGAACCACTGGTCTGGCTGTTGCCTATATTTGTCGGCGCGTTTTTTTCACTTGCATTCGGTCGCTATATAGCACCCCATTTATCACAGCGCGAACCTGTGGTTAAAGCGGTGGCAACTCTTGGATTCGCCATTGTAATCTTGGGTTTTATGAACCTGATCTGGATAGATACTCCCAGAAAACTAAGCCTGACAACTGATACGATCTCGCTCAACTTTGCCGGCCTGCGCGTCACACTTACTCGGTTAATTGCATTTGGTTTGGCACTGACGGTGGCTTTGTCTATGGGCGTATTTCTGGCTCGCACCCGCACCGGTTTGATGATGCGCTCTATTGCTGCCGACAGGGATGTCGCGGCTTTGTTGGGAACACCTATCCGGCGGGTAGAAACACTTGCCTGGGGTTTGTCGGGCGCACTTGCCGGGTTCACGGGGTTATTGTTTGGCAGCCTTGTACGGCTTGATCCTGCAACATTGACCTTTCTGGTAATCCCAATGATAGCCACAACAGTTGTTGGTCGGCTGCAATCCATCCCCATAACATTTGTCGCAGGACTGGTAATTGGCGTCATCGAAAGCTTGATGACACTTTACAAACCGTTGGCACCTTTCCGGGCGATGACGCCGTTTGTTGTGGCGATTATTACCTTGATGTGGTTGCAACGTGGCCGCCTCCTGACCTTTGCCAACGAGGATTGATGTCATGAAAAATTATGGCGAAAAGTACGGACATTTCGAAATGAACCAAATTTCCGGCCAATGGCGTAGATGGCTGGCGCCTATCATCATCCTTATTGTTGCACTTAGTATCCCAGCTATGGGTAGCGCGCTGTGGCTGAAAGTATTTACTTCGGTTGCTATCTATACGATTACGGCATTAGGCATTAGCCTGCTTTATCGTCGGCTGGGTCAGGTCTCACTTGCCCATGTGGCGCTTATGGGATGTGGGGGCTGGGTAACGTTGCGACTGTCGCACGCTTTCCATCTGCCCTTTGAGTTTCAACTTTTCGCCGGTGGTGTTTTTACCGCAATTGTCGGCATGGTTCTGGCCTATCCAGCACTTAGAATGCGGGGATTGTATCTGGCCTTGGTCACCTTAATGGCAGCAGGCGGGTTCTCCATTCTGATCGGAATCATTCAGTTTCCAAACGGAGGGGATGGTTTTGCCGGTTATGCAATCACTGCCATTACCCATATGGAAAGGCCATATCTGGCTCAATCTGATGAAGCATTTTTTGTTTACTGCATCATGATCGCCGTCTTGGCCTATGCACTGGTTTATGCCCATGAGCATGCCAAACCTGGACGTGCCTGGGCTCTAATCCGGAGGTCTGAGGCTTCGGCCATGGCTGCCGGTATTAACGTGACATTTTACAAGGTTTGGGGCTTCGCGCTCTCTGGTTTTCTCGCGGGTATTGCAGGGGGATTATTAGCGGGAAGCTTACAATTTCTTGACGCGCGTTCGTTCCCGGTTGGTGAATCTGTGATGATCTTTGCACTCACCGTAGTCGGCGGAGCTTGGCACTGGTTCGGGGCAATCATCGCAGCGCTTTTGTTCCGTCTTATGCCCGCCTTGCTAAATGATTGGGGAGTGAGCGGAGATGCTGCATTTATTTTCTTCGGGGCCGCTCTTATGCATGCACTGGCCACCGCGCCGAAAGGCATTGCCGGGCAAATCGCTGGCTTAGCGTCGCGCCTGATGAAATCGGGAGATCGCCATGATTAGTATCGACAAGCTGACGGTCAAATTTGGAGGCGTTACAGCGCTAGATGCTGTTTGCGTTGATCTGCACGCCACGGTGTGCGGCATTATTGGGCCGAACGGGGCTGGCAAGACTACTTTTTTAAACGTTATGTCGGGTTTTAATACGCCTGTTGAGGGCAGTATTACGGTCTTTAACCAGCCATTATTGAAGATGCGCCCACACGAGCGGGCACGCTGGGGTTTGCGACGTTCGTTTCAACAAGAGCAAGTGGCTGATGAACTGACCGTCTTTGAAAACGTTGCGGTGATACTCGATGCGTTGCGGATAGACCGGGCCGATCGCCATGCGATGATAGATGCGGCCCTTGAATTTGTTCACTTATCGGATTTGAGGAACCACAAGACGGAAAACTTGTCTTCACTTGAGCGCCGGATGACGGAAATTGCCAGATGTATTGTGGGCCAGCCCCGCATTGTCATGCTGGATGAGCCAGGGGCGGGGTTTTCACAAACCGAGGTCGAACGACTAAGGGATGTACTTATAGGGATTTATGATTTCAGCGGGGCCATGACTTTGTTGATTGATCATGATGTTGATTTGATCCGGGCAACATGTGTGGAAACGATGGTTCTGGATTTTGGTTCGTTGGTTATTAACGGCAAGACAGAGGACGTGCTGGAGGATGAGCGGGTGCGCCGTGTTTACCTTGGAGTGGAGGAACTTGAATGAGTACGCTCAGTGTTGAGAATTTAACGATCCGCAGAGGTGGAAAAACAGTCGTTGACAACGTGTCTTTCACCCTTGAAACCGGACGGATTACAGCTTTGATTGGCCCGAATGGCGCGGGTAAAAGTTCATTGGTTCTGGCCTTAGCCGGTGTCCTTCCGCTTGAAGCAGGGAGTGTTGAACTGGATGGGGTTCCCTTGGCCGGGCAGGCGCCAGAATTCATCCGGGCAAACGGACTAGCCGCGGTGCCTGAGGGGCATCGTGTGCTGACAGTTTTATCAGTCGATGATAACCTTCGCGCGGCAGGGTTTGGCTTGCCAATGGCAGAAATGGAAGAATCCGTTGCGGACGTTTATAGTATTTTCCCAGAACTTGCAGAGCGCAAGGGGCAAAAGGCAGGTTCAATGTCGGGTGGTCAACAACAAATGCTGGCTTTGGGGCAAGCACTTGTGGCGCGGCCCAAATTTATCCTCGCCGACGAGATGTCTCTGGGGTTGGCTCCCCTGATCGTAAAGCGATTGATGAATGTCGTCAGCGATCTGGCCGAGCGCGGCACCGGCGTTTTATTGATCGAACAATTCACCAATGTGGCGCTCAAACTTGGCCATGAAGTGCACGTAATGACACGAGGACATTTCAGCTATTCCGGTGACCCTTTACCCTTGGTTGAAGACGCCTCAATTCTGCATAAATACTACCTGTCATAAGGGGGGGTGTTTGATAGATTTATGCTGAAGACAAATCTGTCAGTATGATCCAGCCGCATGTGTTGGCATTGGCTGCAGACCAACCTTTGTTTACGTGAATACTCAGGTTTTTAGATCGATTCCTGCCCAGTCCCTCCAAACGCGCGCAAGGAGATCAAATGAGGTATGAAGTCGTGTTAATTGCATCAATTCTAAGCACATTTTCTTTAATAATCACATTCTAAACATTTAGTAAGTCATTGAAAATGAAGAGAATATATTGTTAATCACCTCGATGAAAGATTGGCTACTTAGTGTATGTAAATCAACAAGATATAAAGTGTCGTGTACACTAAAAGATCAAATTACATCCAAGACATTCAATGGCTTTAACTAAATTGCTTGCACGTGATAAGTGTGGCTGGTGAGAAAACACAGGGGTCGCTTCCCAATCTTTGAGCCGCCATTTACTGCCTATTTATTGCTCACCTATAATATTCTCGATTTCCTCCACGTGTTTGCGAACCAATTGACAATCGTTTCTTGCTTCAACATTCAAACGCAAGAGAGGTTCTGTGTTCGAGGCGCGTAGATTTAGTCGCCAATCGCTGAACGTGATACTCAGCCCATCGATATCCTCTAGATATGGCACTTCTTGACCATCGGTATACCAGGACTGTTCCTCGGCAGCATAATAGTTGCGCACATGTTTGATTGCTTCCTCCACGTTCGCAACCTTGTAGTTGAGTTCGCCGCTACAAGGGTAAGCGGCGATGCGCTCCTCAACCATTTGTGCCAGTGAATTTCCCGTATTGCTTATTAGCTCAATTAATAACAGCCATGGGATCATACCACTGTCGCAATAGGCGAAATCGCGAAAGTAATGATGAGCACTCATTTCTCCGCCATAGATTGCATTTTCTTCTCGCATGCATTGTTTGATAAATGAGTGGCCTGTTTTTGATGAAACAGGTGTGCCGCCAGCAGCTTTTACGATGTCGATGGTGTTCCATGTCAGGCGTGGATCATGAATGATGGTTTCGCCAGGATGTTGATGTAAAAAGGCGTCGGCCAATAGCCCAACAATGTAATACCCCTCAATGAAGTTTCCATGCCCATCAAAGAAAAAACAACGATCGAAATCACCATCCCAGGCGATGCCCATATCCGCGTGATGTGCCTTCACTGCTTGGGAGGTCACTTTGCGGTTTGCCGGTAATAGTGGATTTGGAATACCGTGAGGAAATTCTCCGTTTGGTCGGTGATGTATTTTTATGAATTCAATGGGGATATTGTTACGCAAAAACTGCGCTTCGATAGCATCGATCACGTGCCCGGCTGCACCATTGCCTGCATTGACCACCAATCTAAGAGGGACCAGTTTTTCTGAGGTTATAAACCCGAGCAAGTGGCCACAATAAGCATTGAGTAACGATCTATGGGTGAGGGTGCCGCGTTTGCGAACACAGGTGAAGTTTCTGCTTTCCGCCAATGCTTTAATTGAAGCCAAGCCATTGTCACCGCTAATTGGGGCCGCGCCGCGCCCAACAAATTTCATACCGTTGTAATTAATTGGGTTATGGCTGGCTGTGATTTCGATGCCGCCATCAACGTCCAGATGGAATGCAGCGAAATATACCTCCTCTGTTCCAGTCATGCCCAAATCAATGACATTAGCACCAGCATCCATTAACCCTCGGGATACGGCCTTTTTCAACTTTTCGCTGGTTAGGCGATTATCGCCACCGATAACAATTTTCCGTGCTTTCAAGTGCTGGGCAAAGGCGCGTCCGATCCGGTATGCAATGTCCTCATTGAGTTCTGAACCGAGCTTTCCGCGCACGTCATATGCTGTAAAGCACCTCAATTTACTACATTCTTTTGCGCGTGGAGGTTTGTTAAAATGTCGCATAATACCCTTCTTTCATGAAATGAATTATTCTGATTTTAGATGCAGCCGCTACCAACAAATACCGGCATAGGTGGCACTTTCTTCGGGTGCTGCGAGGGCCGTGAGGGCAACAATTGGAACGCTAGCCTGAGAAGAATCAAGCGCTCTGATGCGCGAAGTAGCTTCCTTGCCGCACATCTCTGGCATTTTAATATCCATGAATATCAGATCGAAAGGTTCGTAACGGACGGCACGCAGTGCCTCAAACCCAGTCGTTGCGATGCGCACGTTGTGACCAAGTTTTGAAAGCTTGGCTTTGATCACGGCAGCGTTGGCAACTTCGTCCTCTGCTAGAAGAATATTCAATGCTTTTTCGGTGGGACGCGTCCACTGGTTGATTTTCAACTGCAAGGTCTCAAGGCTTGCAGGCTTTTGGACGTAATCATCCATGCCGACTGCCGCGAGTTCTTGCCAATTATTTTGACCGCCAAAGATGCGAACCAAATCAACGACCCTTTGATGTGGATCCCGATTAATGATTGCCGAACGATAAGCCATGTCATTATGGCTGACTACGATCACATCACTATGCTCGCACGCAGTTTCAATCGAGACACTGGCCATTGCCGGCAGCAGCTCTACCAATTGATCAATGCTGCCTTTCTCATGCTTTGAGTGCTGAATATGATGGAGAACAGAAGAGTCCAGATTAAGATTGGGGTCAAAGAATTTAATCTTGATGCCTTCAGCAACCAACTGAGAAATCAATGGCAGGATTGGGCTCTCACGAAGATCATCGGTATTCATTTTAAACGTAATGCCGAGGAAAGTTACCACGTCAGGTTTTGAACTTTTGATCATCTGGGCAGCGTGGCTAATTTGATTGGAATTAGATTCAATGATGCTCCCCAAAACCGGGGTCGGCACATTCAGGCTTTTTGCAAGATGATTGATTTCACGTACATCTTTTGGCAAGCACGAACCGCCAAATGCAAAACCAGGTTTCATGTAATAGGAAGAGATGTTTAGCTTTGTATCCTGAACAAAGATGTCCATCACTTTATGGCTGTCGATCTTCAGCGCCTGACAAATATTGCCAATTTCATTGCTGAACGAAACCTTCAAAGCATGCCAAGTATTGTCCACATACTTCACGGTTTCTGCAAGCTCTAGGTTTGTCTCAATGATGTTTTTATCAATGCCGTGATAGAAGGCCGCGACAAGTAGGCGTGAGCGTTCATCAATGCCGCCGATTACTGTTTTTGGCGGATCAAAGAAATCGGAAATCGCGGTGCTCTCGCGCAGAAATTCAGGATGGAAACTTACTCCAAAGCCCTCGCCAGCTTTTTTGCCCGAGGCTTTTTCAAGAATTGGCAACAACACATTGCGGGTGGTGCCCGGAGGGATCGTACTTCTAAATACCACCACATGATATTTGTCCTTTTTCGCCAACGCCTTGCCTATCTGGAGGGAAACAGAGCGTAGATATTTCAAATCACAGCTGCCATCTGTTTTGCTCGGCGTGCCAACACATACAAATGAAATGTCGGTTTCAAGGACCGCGTCCACGCCGTCCGAAATGACCCTAATGAGACCATTGGATGTGCCTCGTGCCAGTAATTTTTCTAACCCCGGCTCGACTATTGGCGATTTTCCTTCGCGGATAATATAGCGTTTCTTGACATCAGGATCGACGCCAATCACATGGTAACCGCAATCGGCAAAGCATGCCGCAGAAACAAGTCCGACATAGCCGAGGCCAAATATACTTATGCGGGCGCTAGTTTTTTTCTTCCCAAAGCTCGGCTTATCGTTAGGGGCGTATGGAAGGTTGATAATGGTTGTCATCGTTCATCTCCAGGAAAATTTGGTTTCTGCCTAGGAGATTGCAGATATTGTGCCAGAAGCATTTTTCTCTGAGAAAGGTGGGTGAGACGGGCGCTTGAGTTTGATTTCTTTCTTTTTGGCAATGTGAAAAGTTAAAATATGTCGAACTGCGTGGCAAATTGACAATTCCCAGTGAAAACACCTTCATTCAACTTTTTGGAGGGAAATGCGAAAATAGTCCAAAACCTTTGACTATCAACGATCCCAAGCAAAAACTGGCCATCAACCAATTGCTAACCATGATTGGCACGGTTTTTGAACCTTTGTTTGCAGGAAGCAGGCATGTGAGCCGCGCTGTTAATTGAAGGAAACCAAATGCCCCAATCAACAATAACCAGCCAAAATATCTATCCTGTCATATTGTGCGGCGGGTCAGGATCGAGGCTTTGGCCTTTATCGCGAGATGACAGACCAAAGCAGTTTCAATCTTTGCTTTCAGAGCATTCCATGTTGCAGGAGACAGTGAAGCGTGTTTCTGACTGCAATGTTTTTCAGGCACCTGTGGTCGTTACGGATGAAAAATTTTGGTTCATGGGAAGTTCGCAACTTGCTGAAATTGACATTGAACCGAGGCTGACGATTTTGGAGCCGCAACGGCGCAATACTGCTGCAGCCATCGCATTGGCTGCCTTGGCAATTGGCGTAGATGACCCAGAAGGCTTATTGTTGATTTTGCCGTCGGACCATCTCATTCGCAACTCCAAAGCGCTACATATTGCTGTCCAAATGGGTGCTCGTGCAGCATCACATGGTTCCCTCGTGGTGTTCGGCACTCCGGCAAGTCGTCCGGAAGTTGGGTATGGGTATATTCGACAAGGAAAAAGACTTTCCTATGGCTATACTTGTTTTGAGGTCGATGCATTTATTGAGAAACCGGATCGGAACAAGGCCGGCGAGATGCTTGAAGCTGGTGGTCATTTTTGGAACAGCGGCATCTTCATGTTTGAAGCAAAAAAAATCCTCGATGAATTGCAAAAGCATGCACCGGATATCTTGGAGTATTGCACGGAGGCTTTTGAAACTGGGATCAATGAAAATGGGATGATCAAACCTGCACCCGATGCATTTTCGCGTGTGCCTGACATATCAATCGATCATGCGGTGTTGGAAAAAACCAAAGATGCGGTGGTGGTTACCATCGATATTGGTTGGAGCGATATTGGTTCCTGGCAATCGCTTGCTGAATGCATGGAAACAGATGATGCAGGGAATTCTGCAATTGGCGATTCCATCATGGTGGATTGTTCTGGCTTGCATGTGCATGGCTCAGACCGGTTGATTGCGACGGTGGGGCTGGATAATCTTGTCATTGTCGATACGGCTGACGCGCTGCTGGTAATGCGTAAAGAGTGTTCGCAAGATGTCAGGAAAGTCGTGGAACAGCTCAAGCATGAGGGCCGAGAAGTTGCGAAATTGCATCGCAAGGTTCATCGCCCATGGGGCAGCTATGAAGGTGTGCATTGGGGTTTGCAGCATCAGGTGAAACATATTGTGGTGGCGCCCGGTGAAAAACTATCACTGCAATATCACCATCATCGCAGTGAGCACTGGACTATTGTGCGTGGTGTTGCTGAGGTGACGCTGGATGAGGATGTGCTCACACTTAGCCCCGATGAATCAATCTATATTCCTCTGGGTGCTGTGCACCGTATATATAATCCTGGTATTGTGCCGGTACATTTAATTGAAGTGCAAATTGGGTCATATTTGGGAGAGGATGATATCGTGCGTCTCGAAGATGTTTATGGCCGCGTCGAAAACCCATCATCCCCATTGGCAGCAGAATAACTTCTTGGTTATTTGTAACGTTGATCGAACCTATCAGCAAAATCTGTATTATCGCCGCCCCCTGTTTTTATGGGGCGGCCCGCAAATGTTATTGAACGCGGAGAATATGCAGGTTTCTACGATTGATCTTCATCGTTTTCTTCATCGCGAATACGTCGGTAGATCGTTGAAGGGCTGATTTCCAACAGTGCCGCAGCTCTGTGTACATTGTCGCCGCACTCAGCCATTGCCGCTTCAATCATTTCACGCTCGACCTGCCACATGGGCCTCAGCACTATGCTGGAGACAGCTGTTACTGCCGGTGACGCGGTGGGGGAGGTCGAAATTGCCGGCGTGACCGCAAGGTTTATTCCGCCAACAAGTGGCGGTAACATCGCTGCTGTGAGTTCCTCACCATCGTGAAGCACAACTGCGTTTCTTATGGAATTTTGAAGTTGCCTGACATTTCCTGGCCATTCATAATTTGTGATTATTTCACGGGCATCACTACTGAAGGATGAAAATTTCTTCCCTTCCTCTTTGCTAAACACTGCCAGAAATTGTTCGCAAATTTTCATCACGTCATCACCGCGATCACGTAAAGGAGGCAAGTGAATTGGAATTACATGGAGACGGTAATAAAGGTCTTCACGAAAATTCCCCGCACTAACCTCGCTCCACGGATTTTTGTTGGTGGCACATACAAAACGTACATCAATTTTTTCAAGCTCGTTTCCACCCACCTTCTGAAAGGTTTTGGTTTGAATAAATCTCAGTAATTTCACCTGAAGCGCGAGACTCATTTCGCAGATTTCATCTAGAAACAGGGTTCCGCCATTGGCTTGTTTTGCCAGGCCATCACGATTGGCGATGGCGCCGGTAAAGGCACCTTTGACATGGCCAAAGACTTCACTTTCCATCAGGTTTTCGGGGATAGCACCACAATTCAGTGTTATAAATGGCTTGTTGCTCCGGGGGCTTTTCTGGTGAATTGCTTCAGCGCATAATTCTTTGCCAGTTCCAGACTCCCCCGTGATAAATACGGATGCAGAGCTGGGAGCAGCATTGTCAATTGTGCGGTAAATTGATTGCATGGCCGCAGAAGATCCGATGAATTTGCAATACTCTGTCCGGGCATTATCCACGCTCAGGGTGCGAACAATTTGGGTTAGTTTTTGGCGTTCCAATGCGTGACGCAAGGTGAAGGTTAACCGGTCAGCATTAAAGGGCTTTAGCATGAAATCAGCGGCACCCTCACGCATGGCTTCCACTGCAGAATTTACTGAGCCATGGGCGGTAATCACAATAACGGTCGTCGCAATGGCGCGTTGTTGGATATGCTTGAGTATTTCAATGCCATCCATGTCGGGAAGTTTAAGATCAAGAATAACCACATCCGGGGAATGTTGATCTATGAAGTCGAGAGCGTCCTTGCCACAGTCTACGTGAGTGAGGGCGTAGGGCTCTTTCTTCAAATACTCCTGATAGACCCGCGCAATGGGCAAATCGTCTTCAACCAAAAGTACATTTTGTTTTTGTGACATGGTAACTACATCACATTTAACGCCGATTCGGTAAACCCTCATTTTATTTTCAGATCCTTTAGGTAATCTTACACAGCTTGCCAGCGGTCTCTGGGTCGAACACTAAGGGGAGGAATGTTCGGAGACCGCTGGCTGCCGGGAGTGGAGTTAGTGTTTGTATTCTAAAATTCTCGATCGACATCTCCACTGGCATCTTTGTCAGCGCCATGGGAGGCTGCATCGACTTCCTGCCAGTTTGTTCCCGCTGTCACGAGACAGCTCCTGCCGTTTGGTATGGTAATAACTACAGAAAAAGTTCCAGCTTCTGAAGAAAACACCTCGACCATGGTGCCTTTAGGCGTCAGGCCGCGATGGTGTGGAACCTCATTATATAGTGTGGCAAGAGTGGATGCGATAACCTCATGAGTGCCACAAGTAGGAGCCGCATAAGTATCGGTGGTTACCGCGAGCGACATGACCAGAGACATGGCACTTACAATAAATGTCGGTTTGATATTCTGTTTCATAGCTACCTCCATGTTCGATTGCGATTGCTATTCACGTTGCAACCCGTGTGCCAATTGAGAAAACCCGGGAAAATTTGCGCAGTTGGGTATTCATAATTTTCAACGAAAACTAGTGTGAGTAGGGGGTGCGATTATATTTTGAAGGAACTGGTTATTACAGGTACGGACATTTAGTTGCCGCTGAGAAACCGAAGACCCGCCTATATTTTGTCAGACAGCATGTCAGTTTGACAATTTTGCACCCAGAATTTGCATTCTGAAAACTCGGTCTCTTCCAGAATGGTGACTGATCCCATTCCCAGTCAAAATCCGATTGGTATGCCCTTTGCGTTGTTGTCTTTATGAGCAAATGACCAAGAGGGAGAAGAGAGATGGGACGATTATTCCAAACGGCAGTGAAATATTTTCTTGTTATTTTTATAATGGCGGGCAGCACGATGGTTGCTCAGACAAGCGAAACTCTTGTTTTTGGGACTTATGCCTTTGAGAAGCCGACGACCACCGTTCAAAAGATGCGTCCGATACTGGACGCGTTGGAAATCCGATTACAGGAACGGTTTGGGAAACCAGTAAAAATACGGCTACAAATTGCACAAAGTTATCACAGGGCAATTCAGGATTTAGTGCAAGGGCGAGTAGATTTTGGCCGCTATGGGCAGGCGGCCTACGTGTTTGCGAAGGAGGAAAACCGCGATCTGGATATTCTGGCCGTGGAGGGAGACCAAAAGAAAAAGACATTTCAGAGCGTCATTATCGTTCACAACGACTCCCGAATATTCTCGTTGGATGAATTGACAGGAAAGAGCTTTGCATTTGGCAGCATATATTCAACAACCGGACGATATTTCCCTCAGGATTTTTTGACCAGTCGTGGTATCACTGTTCGTACTTTATCGAGATATTCTTATCTTCAGCGCCATGACCGGGTTGGCTGGGCTGTCTCTGATGGCAGCTATGATGCAGGCGTTGTGAGCAAGTGGGTCTATGAAGATTTAAAAAAACAGGGTGCCAAAGTTCGCCCGATTGCAACCTTTGCAACCGTCACCAAACCATGGGTGGCAAGAAGCGGGCTCTCTGTTGAAATGAAATCAGCAATCAGTGACGCACTGATTTCGCTTCGCGGGGTCCAGGTTTTGAAACTGATCAAGAAGGACTGTTTCTTGCCTGGCGATGATCGCGACTACGACAGCGTACGAATGGCGATTGCAAATAACAGGTTATTTTTCGTCAAGTGAAGGTGAACAGTTTTGGGTTTGAAATATATGCAAGTAAGCTGGATGAAATGATTCGGTGTGACACATATCTACAAATCCCCGGAGTTTTAGATGGAAGTTGAAGAGGCGAGATCAAAGAATAATGATAGCTCAGCCGGCCAGCGATACTGGCGGCTGTCGCATCAAATTCTCATTGTGCTTGCGGTTGCAACTCTGCTTTGTGCTTTCGGGGTTGGGGAGACTGTGCGCTGGTTTGAGGCTCGCCAGTTGCAAGAAGAATTACACACAAGCAGCGAGCAGTTGATTTCGTTGATATCGGCAGTGATTGTGGATCCCATTGTCACCGAAGATCGTGCCTTGATAGAAACCATAATATCACGAAGTGTCAGCGTTCTTCCCGAAATCAGTAAGGCAGAAGTTTTCAATGAACAAGGGCAGAGTCTTGCCCGCTGGTCGAAGGCCAATACTACAAAGCCTGCAGAATTGCTCAATCTTAAAAAGGATATTCTCTTCGAGAATGAACGGTTCGGATCGATCAAAATCCAGTGGGATTTGACCAAATCCCACCAGCATATCGAACAGCATGTTTTTACCATGCAGGCTTATGTGGCTGGAGGTATTTTACTGCTTGCTGCGGTATTTATGGCCGCCATGCATTGGTTGATTGGTCGCCCCTTGCGCACGGTGCATCAGCGCATGCTGGCCGCTGCTGAAGGCCGTGAAATCGACATGGCGCCGTTACCCCGCCATACGGCGCGCGAATTGGTAGACGTTGGTAACACGGCTCAACGGTTGACGGAGCTATATTCCGAGCGCAGGGAATTTCAAGAACATTTAAGTGCTGCACGTGAATTGCTGGTTGATGCCATTGAATCACTTGCCGATGGTTTTGTCATTTATGACGCCGATGATCTGCTGGTTATTTGTAATGAGAAGTACAAGGAGTTTTATAATAAGAGCGCGGACTTGCTGGTGCCCGGTAGGAGCTTTGAAGAGATCATCCGCCAAGGGGTAAAAAGGGGGCAGCTTAATACTGGCAACATGAACGTCGATGAATGGGTCGCCCAACGTATGAAGCAGCACCTCAACCCTTCAGGTCCAACAGAGCAGGAACTACTGGATGGCAGGTGGCTTCGTGTGGAGGAACGCAGGACTAACCATGGAGGCATCGTAGGTTATCGGGTTGATATAACGCAGATGAAGCAACGTCAGTGGGAACTGAGTGAGGCGCGAGAAAAAGCAGAAATTGCCAATCAAGCGAAATCACAATTCCTTGCTATGATGAGCCATGAAATCCGCACACCGCTGAACGGCGTGCTAGGGGTATTCGGCCTTCTTGACGATACGCAGCTTAGTAAAGAGCAGCAGCTATATTCTGATACGGGCAGGCGGTCTGGTGAAGCCCTTTTGGAAATCATCAATGACATTCTAGATTTTTCCAAGATGGAAGCGGGCAAGCTTGTTTTTGAAAACGCGCCCTTTGAATTGAACGAACTTGTCGAGAGCGTGGTCGAAGTGCTTGAACTGCGCGTGGAAGAAAAAGGAATTTCCATTCGCATGGAATTGAGGGGAGATATACCGCAGTTTTTTAATGGCGATGCGGGGCGGTTACGCCAAATTCTTCTCAACCTTGCAGGGAATGCTGTGAAGTTCACCGATAAGGGAGGTGTCAAAATTTTGATATCGACAAGCGTTGAAACTGCAGGGGAAGCCACCTTACTCTTTAAGGTAATTGATACTGGGATTGGCATTGACGCAGAAAATTACGACAGGATATTCACAAAATTTATGACTCTGACGCCTGCCCACACCCAAAAATTTGGTGGTACCGGCCTTGGGCTGGCAATCTCCAGAATGTTGGTGGAGATGATGGGGGGCGAGATCGGTTTTTCCAGTAACTTTGGAGAGGGCAGCATGTTTTGGTTTGAAGTAACCTTGCCCAAACTTACAAGTATGGAAATTGAAGACTACAAGGAAAACAACAGGGATAAACAGCCAGCCATCGAAGGAAAATTATCGGGGAACATTCTTCTTGCCGAAGACAATCCCGCCAATTCGATGATTGCGAGAACCGTATTGGAAAAGGCGGGGCTCAAGGTTGATGTGGTGGGAAATGGCATTGAGGCCGTAGCAGCAGTTCGGCGGCGGCTATATGATTTGGTCTTGATGGATGTTGGCATGCCGGAAATGGGAGGTATTGAAGCAACCCAAGAGATACGTAAAATTGAAGGAGCGCATGCCAACGTTCCAATCGTCGCCATGACCGCCCATGTGATGCGAGGGGATCGCGAGAGCCTTCTGTCCAAAGGCATGGAAGACTATCTACCCAAACCCGTTTCAAAAACTCAATTGTTAAAAATGGTGAGGAAATGGACGGGCAGCAATTCTGATGCCGAACCAGTTGCCGACGAAAAGACAATTCAGCCAGATGACACAATTCTTGATCATGCAACGCTCAATCAAATGGCTGAGGATACAAGTGCGGAAATGCTGCCGGATTTGATTGATACATTTATCACCCACGCGCGGGGACGATTTCTGAAAATCATTGCTGCTGCAGACAAAATGGATTTAGTGCAATTGGAAAGTGAGACCCATGCATTAAAGGGCAGCGCGGTTACTTTTGGTTCAATGCGGCTTCATCAATTGGCCAGTGATTTGGAACTCGCCTGTAAAAATAGGGATATAAATTTCATCAAAAAGAATGCCAACCGCATTTCCGTCGAAGGCGAATTAGCAGTCGATGCATTGAATGCGTTTCTTGGAAATAATTGAGAGATTGCTCAGGAAGCAGCGGTCTTTGTGAAAAGCCAAATATCCTGCAGGAAACCCTCCAACTGATTTTTCAGAGCGT
>JAESUH010000190.1 GCA_016763155.1 Rhizobiaceae bacterium | reverse complement strand
GCATTCAATCCGGAGAGGTTTCCATGATGATCACGAAGCATTTTCAAACATCCCAAAGGCGTGCAAGGCACCATGGATTTTTGTCCCGTCCCCAACAGGCCAACATTGGAGATGTGAAAGCCATCAACGTCTTTTTCAGGCGAGATTGCGTTGATGATGAGGCTCTCATTCAGATGAGCAGGCAGAGGAAGTTGGCACAAAATCCCATGCACATCAGGGTCGTTATTTAATTTGCTAATCAGCTCCAACAGTTCCGCTTCGCTTGCCTCAGCAGACAGTTTAAATTCGTATGAATTCATGCCAACTTCTTTGGTTTTCTTGCCTTTATTGCGCACATAAACTTCGCTTGCCGGGTCCTCTCCCACAAGAACTACAGCCAGTCCGGGCGTAATATTATGCTGCGCTTTCAACTGCGCAACATAATCCGCCACATTTGCGCGAACATTTGCTGCGGCTTGCCTGCCATCAATGATTGTTGCAGCCATAATGCCGGCACCCAATTTTGTTGAATATTCTACAAGCTATAGGTTTCTGTAGTGGATGGATGGAAGAGATCGTTCACTTCAATTTTGCTTTGAACCAAACCTTGTGAATGCTGAAAGCGCAGGAATGTTTCCAACACATTTCTGTTTTCTGCCAAACCATAGGACCAAATATCCGATGCGCTCATCAATTGATGGGCCCTATGCAAATTGTCTTCCACAAATGGCATGGTGACCTTTGTGGCAGAAGTATCGGCCAGCGCTTTCTGCGCCATGGATTTAGATTCAGAAAATGCCTTTAGCAATGCACCCGGCAACCAAAGATGCTGCTCGGCAAGTGCTTTTCGTATTCCAACCACATGCATAATCGGAAAAATTCCGCGATGCTTATAATAGTCCGTTGCCGATTGAATGGTATCGGGAAACAACCGTTCCACATTAGGGTGCCCTTCCTCAAAGCACCTTGGCCAGCGCGGTCCAATGAAACCGTCGATTTCTCCATCAATCAGCATTTGATTGAGAGTCGCACCATCTGGAGCTGCCTCAACTTGAATGTCTTCAGGAAGCTTTACCTTAATTTTTTCAGGACGACCAGCGGTGTCCATGCCGCCACGCACCCAAGTGATGTCTGACGGTTTAACGCCAAAATCATCTTCCAGAATTCCCCGAACCCAGACATTGGCCGATAATTGATATTCGGCAATACCAATTTTTTTACCCTTCAAATCTTCAGGCTTTTTAATCCCCTTGTCATTGCGGATATAGATTGAAGTATGGCGGAATGCCCGACTTAGGAAAACCGGGATTGCAATATAATGTGGATCACCTTTTGCAAGCGATATAGCGTAGGATGATAAAGACAATTCACTAATATCGAATGCCTGGTGGCGGAAGGCGCGGAAGAACATTTCTTCGGGCGATAGCAACATGCAAATTGGATCTACGCCGTCAATTTTTACCCTGCCATCATAAATTGGCCGGGTGCGATCATAGTCTCCCATGGCAAGAGATAGTCTTAAATCACTCATTATGATTGGTTCCTTTAGCTAGTCGCTAATTTCGTGTTGCTTCGTCAACGGCCAATGCCGGCCAAATATGTAAAGTTGCGTGCCTAAGCAGAAATCCAGGTTCCCCGTTCTTCGAGCCATTTAGCGGTCTTTTTAATGCCACCAAATGGGAAGACATGGATTTGTTTAATTGCGCTCCCCTGGGTGGAAATGGCATGTTCTTCGATTGGGCCGACCACATCTTCCGGTGAGCGACTGGTGGCCAACATCGCAATGGAGCGGGTGTTGCGCTTAAAGAAATCTAGTGAATTTCCAACACCACACATGGCTGCAAATTTTATCAACGTTGTTATTTTGGCCGGACCGGCCACACCCAAATGCACGGGAATATCTAAGCCGTGTTCATTCAAGCTTTCAGCCCAATCAATGAATTTTTGACCATCAAACCCAAATTGGGTGACAATGCGGATGCTCGCACCCGTGCGTTTAGCAAAATCTTTCTTAAGCCGAAGAGCTTCAAGTGCGACTTCTTCGGAGAAGTCTGGGCTTCCTTCTGGATGCCCTGCCACTCCAATTTCTGTGATGCCATATTTATCAAAAAAACCAGTTTGTAAGACTTCCATGGTCGAGGAGAAATCGCCAGCTTGTTTTTCCAATCCGCCACCAATAACCAGCACGTCGGTTACACCAGCCTCTTGTGTCAACGCCTTGATGCGATCTTCCAGAGCCGCCTTAGTGGTCAAACGACGAGAAGCAAAATGCGGTACCGGCTTATAACCAAGAGCGCGAACACGTTTAGCGGCACTAACCAGAACCTCGTTCGGATCGGTTCCAATATCGGTGATATAAACTCGAACGCCTTCAGGAAACAGACCTGGCAAATCAGGTGACTGGGTCGCTTGTTTCGGCGAAATTTCAATGGACGCAGCAATTCTTGCTGGTGACGTCCCGCCGTTTGATCTTGAAACATACATGGAAATACCTCTTTCTCTTAATTAAAAACGACGGTCTTTTTGCCATTCACCAAAACCCGTCCCTGCAGATGTAGGTTCACCGCTTTGGCCAATACGCGACGCTCAATATCTCGCCCCATCCGCACCAGATCATCGGGACGATGGGCGTGGGTGACATGCTCGACGTCCTGGGCAATGATTTGCCCTTCGTCGAGATCTTCGGTCACATAGTGGGCTGTTGCTCCGATCATTTTCACACCGCGCGCATGGGCCTGATGATAGGGCTTCGCCCCCTTGAACCCGGGCAGAAAACTATGATGGATATTGATGCAACGTCCGGAAAGGTAAGCGGAAAAATCATCGGACAGAATCTGCATATAACGGGCAAGAACAATCAGTTCAGCACCCGTTTCCTCTATCACCTGCTTGATGCGCGCTTCCTGCGCAGGTTTGGTCCCTTTATCGATGGGAAAGTGATGATAGGGAATATTGGGATTGGCGGTCAAACTAAGAACATCTTTGGGGTGATTTGAAACAATGCCAACGCATTCTATATTCAGTTCACCCGTGCGCACACGATAAAGCAGATCACCCAGGCAGTGGTCGAATTTGGAAACAAGGATCAACACACGGGGTTTTCTATCGGCAATTTGTAGTAAGTGCGAAATGCCAAAACGTTCAATTTCCGTGCTGAATTCATTTTCCAGATTTTCAATTGAAGCATTGGTTGAAAACGCAACGCGCATGAAAAACCGGCCGGTCTCGTGATCATCAAATTGTTGCGCTTCGTTGATATTGCCATCAAGGCTGGCGATCCGCGATGCAATTGCAGCCACGATTCCCGGCTTGTCTTCACAATGCAATGTTAGAATGTATTCTGTCATTTTTAAAACAATTCACATCAAATTCAGCCACTAGGCCGAATGCTATTTGAGGCAGGTTAGCAATGTTACTGCGCACGATTTCAATCGGCTAAGCGCAGCGGCGACAACATCAATATTTGAATTTGCCGCCGCTTCGTGATCAAGCTGCAACCCTTGGGGGCAACGATTACAGCCAATCATTGTTAGGATTTACGGTAGGAATCCCGGATGACCTGGGCGAACGGAACTGGTGCAACGGTTGCTCGGATTTCCACCTGACGGTGCAGTTCAACAGCAGGCTTGGTGGTGTTTGGGTTTTCACCCCACAGCACCGTGACTTCTGTTCCTGGTTCGCACAAATCCACATCGACGGATGCCAAGGAAATAAAGGCCCGTTCATTGGTGATGTAACCGACATCTGTCGACATCCCGACCTGTTTTCCGTCTTTCATAATTTTATCGACCTGAAAATACGCATAGCGTGATTTTGGCATCTCGATGAATTTGGCTGGCGTACCCGGCTCAAACTGCGAACGGAAGACACTCATTACGTCATCGACATTCCACTCAAGTGTGACCTTATCTCGACGTGGTGTTTTAACCAGCTCTTCCAACGCTTCACGGCCCATAAAATCGTGATCAAACTTAACCACACGACCATAACCAATGTCATGGGGAGTGAGGTAATAATCGGTGATGTCAGAGGAATCCATACTGCCGCCAAGTGATCCAATGGCAGTCGCTGGAAGCCACTCGCGATAGGCTTTTTCCTTCGGGCCAAAGATTGCTGACATTGGACGTGGGATCCAACCGGATTCCAAGTTTGCAGTCGAATACGCTCTTGCACCTGCGCGGATCAATCCAAATTCGCCACCGATTTTCTCGATTGCATCAAGAACAGCCTGGCCATCTTCCCATGGTCCAAAAAATTCAAAACCTGGCTGCCCTGCCATGCCGTGGCGAAGTGCGTTAACTTCTTTGCCGGCGATGGTCATCATTGTCATGTGGAAAAATTTAACGTCCGGCAACGGTTTACCAGTCAATTTTTCGACCAGAGCCGCCACATTAGGGCCTTGCAACTCATAGCGATAAGTCAACGGAGCGCCTTTGCGGCGGTTTGAATTATCATCACGCTCAATCTTCACATCATAGTCGCCAGTGCTGGCGTGGTATTGAACCCAGTTAATGACAGAAGGATTTGAAACAAGATCGAAGCTACCATCCTGCAGGTAGAACAAAATTCCGTCGCCTACAAAAAAACCATCGGAATTGGTCGCCACATATTGCTTGGCCATGCCTGGCTTGAATTTGGCGAAGCTATTTACAGCATGTTCTGAAAGAGCCTTAAGCGCATCTGGACCTGAGATGTAAAGATCACTCATGTGATGCGACTGGTCCAAAAGAACACAGGTCTTGCGCCAAGCCTGTTGCTCAGAACGCCAATTTGAGAATTCCGGCTTTACCGGAAATTCAAAGGCCGGATATTGCGAATTTCTCAGGAAATCGACAGGATTTCCAACTCTTTGAATGGCGGTCTCTAGTGCTTCGGTTACCATAAATTAGTTTCCTTTTTGAATTGTAACTTTACCAATAACTCTGGTTTTTTAATTCGTGACCAACAAGTTAGGCCTCGACTGATCGCCAGATAAACAGATAGAGATACAGAGGTCCAAAACAATAATGGTATGGCTGCACGACACATTCGCTATAGCTGGAACTAACTTTTGAAATGCAATGTAAGGAAACTGGCTGAAGTGCGTTGCATCACCGATTGCACTTATCCATCCAGTGCTCATTCCTTTTGCTGCTTCAAAATAAACACCGAGATCGTCCACTTTGTTTTGAAGATGTATGTGATTTTTCTTTCAGCACTTCGCAAAATCGAAAATTTACTCACGAACACAATATCGAAACCAGCCGTGAAACGACTCGATACTAGTAAAATAATTTCGGATTTTTGTTACTGACATTCGCCAGATGCGCCTTAAACAAATGCGCGCTCAATCCATCTTGCAGTTGCTGCTGGACGGACAGTAACGATTAAGGGCGAAGTATATTATCTGTGATGGTCGGCTGACTATAAAGGTGACGTTGGCGACGCGAATGTATCAACGCGATGCCTATTATTTTAAGTTCAATATGCGTCTGGCATTATCGACAAATAGTTTTTGCTTGTCTTCGGCACTAAGATCAATTTCGCTAATTAACTGCAATGCAGTGGCCGGGTCCCAACAGGGATAGTCAGTACCGTACATCACGTTGTCGATGCCGAAATAGTCAATGGCGAATTTTATGCCTGGCTGGTGTGGTGAAACCGTATCAGTGAACATTCGTTTGATATAGGTGCTAGGCATTTCGTTGAGCCCAGCCTTTTTGCCATTCTTGTCCATGCGACCTGCCTGATAGGGCAAAGCTCCGCCAGTGTGGGACATGACAACTTTTAACTCTGGGTGGCGTTCCATCATTCCTGATAAAATCAATCGCATGGCTGCAACACTTACCTCAACCACACGCCCCAGACTGAGATGAAGCGCGCCGTTATATCCGTCAAGAATATCAGAAAAAACTGCATCCGTTGGATGAAGAAAAAGTGGCACGCCTAAGGCTTCCACACGGTCGTAAAAAGGTTCTAACCGATCGGCATCAATATGGGGATCTATACCTATACTGCCTGGCAAATTGACCCCGACCAGATTGAGTTTGTTGATTGCGTGATCAAGAACCTCAATTGCAATTTTTGTATCAACCAGTGGAATTGCAGCGGTTCCCCAGAACCTGCCCGGATATTTTTTCTGGGCTGAGGCCATTTCCTCATTCCACATCATTGCCGCATCACGGCCCTCTTCGGCGGGTAGCTCGCTGAAATATATCGAAAATGGTCCAATCGAACTAACCACATCAACTTGGTGTCCCAGTGCATCCATATGTTCAAACTGTTTTTCAAGATCGAACCACGCGGCCCAACTCTGAACATCACCACTACGGGCATCGGCACCAGTAAAGGTATAGCCGCCACGTGCATTCTGTTCGACGCGAGGGTAGCCATCACGTTTTGCCATTTTTTCAAAGAAATGGGTTGGCCACCAGTGAAAATGTGAATCTATGATGTGCATATTAAAAACTCCGATGCATCCTCTCAGGGGGTGACTAGTGCACCCGCCAAGAGTCTGTTTTCTTTTCTAGCCATGTTAAAATCTGGGTCAGCACAACACCGAGCAAGACAATCACCACGATTGAAACCATCATTTTTGAAGTTTCCAAAAGTTGGGCATGATAGGCGATGCTGTAGCCCAGCCCCGCACTTGCTCCAAACAGTTCAGCAACGACAACGCCTGTCAGTGCGCGCCCAACCCCAAGCCGTAACCCGGCGACGATAATTGGAACAGAGCCCGGTAGTGCAACATACAAAAACACATCAAGAGGTCTTGCACCAAACGAACGGGCGGCCCGCACAAGGTCACGATCTACATTTTTAATGCCAGCAAGCGTGTTTGCATAAATCGGCGTCAGAGCAAAGAGGAATGCAATCGCTACAATTGTTGGCGTTCCATACCCAAGCCAGGCAACAAAGAGGGGATAGAATGCAATTGTTGGTGCTGAATATTTGAACCAGATGAAAGGCTCAAGCACTGATTCAACATCGCGGAACCAGCCTGCAAGCACCCCAAGAAGAATACCCATAATGGTTGCAAGACCAAGCGCCAAAACAAAAGAATACATGCTTGCGGCAGTATTCTTATAAAGTTTGCCGCTGTCCAATTGCGCGCTGGCTTCGTGGAACACTTCAACCGGAGTGGAAATAAAGAATGGATTGACGATGCCTGCGTCAACCACAAATTGCCAGAACACACCAATCGATGCGAGGGACAAGGTTCCCAGGATGACGGCCTCATTGCGACGATAAAATTCTAACATTATTGAGGCCTCCAATTGCGCACTCGATTTTCCATCAACCGAACCAGTGACGTGAGGGTGTAGCCAAAAATACTTATGATCAGCGCATATACGAGAAGGCGGTCAATGCGCATGGCAGAGCCATAAGTCATCAACTGATGCCCGACGCCTGCTTGTGAAACATAGAGTTCACCAACCACCACGCCCAGTACACCGCGACCAACGGCAAGTCTAACGCCCATTAGAATTGATGGCAGTGAGCTTGGTATAAGGATGCGCGTAAACACATCAAATCGATTTGCACCAAACGAACGGGCAGCCCGGATCAATTGAGCATCCGCTTCCCGCATACCGGCCATTGTGTTGACAATGATTGGAAAAATTGCGCCGAGAAACACAACGGCAATTTTTGATGGCAAATCAATACCAAGCCAAATCACCATGATGGGAAGCAAGATCAGAGTCGGCGCAATATAGAGTGCCATGAGTGGCGGATCGAGCAGCAGGCGGGCGTATCTTGACGTCCCCAAAAGTGCACCCAACGGCACACTTACCGCCAAGGCCAAAGAAAACCCCAAGACAAATTCGGTCAGGCTTATACGCGCATGGAAGAGAAAATTGTCTGTGCGAAAAACTTCAATTGCAGCAATGATCACTTTTGACGGCTGACTGGTAAAACGCCCATTTACCAACCCAAGTGCTGGAGCAACTTGCCATAAAACGAAAAAAGTAACGACAGCAAGCATGGAAATCGTTGTCGATCTAGACAGTGGCCAGCCGAATTTTTCGGCATCACTTTGAACCGTAGTCATCACGCGACCCCGGTCACGAGGTGCATTGAGGCCATGTCTTCTTCCAGGTGATCACGTAGGCGTCGGCGATATTTGGCGAACTCGTTGCTTTCAAACATCGCTGCATTTCTAGGTCGTTCCATGTCGATCTTCATGACTTCTTTAATGCGACCCGGATCACGCCCCATGACAATCACCCGATCAGCCAGAAAAATTGCTTCATCAATATCATGGGTTACAAACAGTGCCGTCTTGCGATCACGCTCCCAGATATTCATGAGCTCGTCGCCCATGACTTCACGAGTTTGAGCATCCAGCGCACCGAAAGGTTCGTCCATGAGCAGGACGTCTGGATCAACAGCCAAAGCCCGCGCAATATTTACACGCTGGCGCATACCGCCTGAAAGTTGATGGGGGTGATAGTCGGAGAATTTTTCCAGCCCGACCATTTTAATGAAACGCATTGCACGCTCGCCAATGTCATCTTTTTTCCAACGCTGCATTTCGAGGCCAAACTTCACATTGCCCTGCACTGAGCGCCACGGAAGAAGCGATGCATCCTGAAAGACCACCGCCCGGTCAGGACCCGGCCCATTGACCAGATTATTGTTGATCGTCACAGACCCGCCGGACACATTTACCAACCCGGCAATTGCCAGCAATAATGTGCTTTTTCCGCACCCACTTGCACCAACAATGGTGATGAACTCACCTTGTTCTATGTCGAGCGAAATGTTGTCTATTGCAACAAAAGTCTCGTCGCTTTTGGGAATTTTCTATTCGACCCTAAGATCACGAATCTCTATCTGTGTCATCTATCGACCTTCGCTGCGGTAATATTAAATTGTGGCACGAACCCCAATCTTCGTTAGAAGCGCGGAGTTAAATCTGTTGGAGATGACCAATAAATTTTGCCATTATTCTGGATAACTGCATGAGCGGAGCCTGATAT